>VSCG01000187.1:0-1957 GCA_047459115.1 Micromonosporaceae bacterium | reverse complement strand
GCGTTCAGCGCCGAGGCGCTGCCGCAGGAGGGACGGGCGGATGCGACGAGTACCGAGCGGATGGTCGACGTGCGGCTACGCCGTCCGGGGGCTCAGTGGCTCTGGGAAGTCGAGGGCGAACCCGTGTGTACTGCGATTCTCAGCGCTCCGGTCGCCGGCGTCGTAAGGATCAGCGGGGTCTACACACCACCGGAGAAGCGCGGGCGCGGCTACGGCAGCGCGTGCGTGGCCGGCGTGAGCCAGCACGCCCTGGATACGGGGGCGTCCGCGTGCATGCTCTACACCGACCGGGCCAACCCGGTCAGCAACAAGATCTACCAGGCGATCGGCTACCGCCCGGTAGGCGATACCCAGGAGTGGCGGTTCGGCCCAACCCCGCTAGCCGCCCAACATACGGTCAGATGAGCCGGCGGTTGGCCAGGCTGGGCAGTTCGGCGCGGATGCGCGCCAGACGGGCGAGGTCGAGGTCCGCGACGGTGACCCCGACCTCGTCGGGCGACTGCGCGACGACCGTGCCCCACGGGTCGACCACCATGCTGCGGCCGTAGCAGCTGCGGCCCGGCTCATGGTCGCCGATCTGGCCCGCCGCCAGGACATAACACTGGTTCTCGATCGCCCTCGCCCGCAGGAGGACCTCCCAGTGGTCACGCCCGGTATGCGCCATGAAGGCGGCGGGGACCACGAGCACCGACGCGCCGTCCACGGCGAGCCGGCGGTACAGCTCCGGGAAGCGCAGGTCGTAACAGATCGACAGGCCGAACCGGACCCCTTCGATGTCCGCGACGACCGGGTCGGTACCGGCGACGACGGTCCGGGACTCCTGGACGCAGACCCGTCCGGGGATCTCCACGTCGTACAGGTGGATCTTGCGGTAGACGGCGGAGAGGGTCCCCGCACGGTCGAACAGCAGCGAGGTGTTGTAGGTGCGTGCCGGATCCGGCGACATCTCGTGGAACGACCCGGCGAGCACCCACATCCGCAGTTCGCGCGCCGCGGCGGCGAAGAAGGCCCCAAACTCTCCGTCGACCGGCTCGGGCTTCGGCGCGTTCGCGGCCGGGCCCAGGTAGTCGACGTACTCAGGGAGCACTGCGAGGTCGGCGCCGGCGTCCGCGGCGCGCGACAGCAGGTCGCGCGCCGCGGCGAGATTCGCCGCCCGATCGTCCCGTGCATTCAGCTGACAGACCGCCACCCGCATGAGGCCAGCCTACGGGTCGCACCTTTGCCGGCCACATCCACCTTTGGCGGCCACAGCCAAGCCACATCGGCGCGCCGCGCCACCGCCGGCACGAGCGGCAGGCAGAGTAGGAGCATCGGCAGGCGGAGCAATCGGCAGGCCGAGCGTCTACCCACAGACTGACTGCGTAGGACACGGTGTTGACGGACACGAGCGTCGCGGCGGTCACCGCGGCCGTCGCCGATCACGTACGCGCGCTCCGGCTGGCCCGGGGCTGGTCGCTGGACGAACTCTCCGGCCGATCCGGGGTCAGCAAGGGCATGGTCGTGCAGATCGAGGGTGCCCGCACCAACCCCAGCATCGGCACCCTGTGCCGCCTGGCCGACGCCTTCGGGGTACCCGTGGCGCAACTGCTCGAGCCCGCCGCCGAGCGGATCGTACGCATCACCGACGCGGACGCCGCGCCGGTGCTGTGGCGGGGCCCGTACGGCGGATCGAGCCGGCTACTGGGCGGGGTCAACGACCCGGGTGTCGCGGATCTGTGGGAGTGGCGGCTGGCGCCCAGGGACGCGTACGCGTCGAGCGACCACGCGCCCGGCACCCGCGAACTCCTGCACGTGCTGGAAGGCACGGTGACGGTGACGGTCGGGGGCACCGACCACACCATCGAAACCGCGCAGACGATCGAGTTCCATGCGGACCGCGCCCACAAGTACCGCAACGACGGCCCAGCCACGGCCCGGATGGTCACGGTCGTGATCATGCCGTCCGACGGCCGGCGCA
>VSCG01000186.1:0-2478 GCA_047459115.1 Micromonosporaceae bacterium | reverse complement strand
TCGGCCGTACGGCCGAGTCTCGCCTCCACTGCCTGCGGCTCGTACATCTCCTCGACCACCCGCAGATAGAGCTCGTTCGGGTGCGGCAGGTGCTTGATCTCGCGCAGCGCCTGCTCCTGACCGGCCGACTCAAGCACGAACGTGCCGTAGTTGAGCAGCCGGCCGAGCGGCGACTGCACGTACTTCATGTCGGTGACGCGCAGCAGCGGCATCATGGCCACCCGCCGGGCGACGATGCCGTCGACGACCATCACCCGCTTGTTGGTCAGGACGAAGCGGTCGAAGTACCACAGGGCCAGGCGCCACGCGACCCAGATGATCACGGCGAGCCAGATCACCACCGCGACCGTGGCAAGGATCCCTCTGTCGTAGCGGGCCACGACGCCGGTGGTGTAGCCCAGGGCGAAGGTCACGATGGCGGCGACGAGCAGCGGCGGCAGCAGGTGGATCCAGTGCCGCTTCCACTCCCCGCGGAACCGCTCGGTCGGGAACAGGTAGCGGGAGACGAAGTTGCTGGCCTCGTCCTCCAGCGGCAGAGCACGGCGGGGACCGAACGGCGGATCGCCCTCCTCGCCCAGGCCGGCGAGTTCCTCCGCGTCGATGCCCGGCGGCGTCTGGACGGTCCGGGTGCGCACCGAGGCGCTGCC
This sequence comes from Micromonosporaceae bacterium, assembly GCA_047459115.1. Lineage (GTDB taxonomy): Bacteria > Actinomycetota > Actinomycetes > Mycobacteriales > Micromonosporaceae > VSCG01. The sequence continues at coordinate 1,831 of VSCG01000186.1, read as the reverse complement.
CACGAACGTCCCCTCGCGCGGTCGCGGGGCGGAGCGCTGCTCCTCCCCCTCGTCGTCGTCCTGGCGGCGACGGCGCCACTCCTCGGGCTCGACCGGGTCGCTCATCTCACTACTGGACCAGGCTCGTGAAGAAGTCACCCATGCCCTGGGCGATGTCCACCACGACAGCACCCAGCGAGCGGAAGACGTTGGCGGCGGCGTCCGGCCGGTACGCGATGAAGAAGATCACGAACACGACGAGGCCCCAGATGAGGAGTTTCTTGACCATCGCCGGCATTTCCCCTCCCCACGGTACCGGAAGATCCGACCGCGGCAGTACTCAGCGTATCAGTCGTGTGCCCTGCTCAGCCGTAGCTGATCGCGACGCGCCCGGGATTTTGTCCCGGTTCCCGCCATACCACGAAGGTACGGCGATGGAGCACCGTACACAACCGACGCCGACCGCGGTCGAGCTAGTACCCGCGACACGAGATCGTCAACCGGTCACGCCGGTGTGGCGTGCCGGCGGATCCAGGCGTGCATGGCGATTCCGCTCGCGACTCCCGCGTTGATCGAGCGGGTCGAGCCGTACTGGGTGATGTGCAGGACCTGGTCGCAGGCGGCGCGCGCGGCCTCGGACAGGCCGGGCCCCTCCTGGCCGAAGAGCATGACGCAGCGCCGTGGCAGCTCGGCGGTCTCGATCGGCCGGCTGCCGGGCAGGTTGTCTATGCCGATCAACGGCAGCTCTGCATCGCGCGCCCAGGCCACGAAGTCGGTGATGCTCTCGTGGTGGCGCAGGTGCTGGTAGCGGTCGGTCACCATGGCACCGCGCCGGTTCCAGCGGCGTCGCCCGACGATGTGCACCTCGGCGGCGAGGAACGCGTTGGCGTTGCGCACGACCGTGCCGATGTTCAGGTCGTGGCGCCAGTTCTCGATCGCCACATGGAAGTCGTGCCGGCGTCGGTCCAGATCGGCGACGATCGCCTCACGCCGCCAGTAGCGGTAGCGGTCGACGACGTTGCGGCGGTCGCCGTTGGCGAGCAGCTCGGGGTCGTAGCGCGGGTCGTCCGGCCACGGGCCGATCCACGGCCCGACACCGACCTCGCCGACACCGACCTCGCCGACGTCGGTCTCGGGCGCCGTCTCCCCGGCGCGCGCTCGAGCGTCATCCACCCGCCCTCAACCCCTCGGCCTCTCGTCGTACCTCTTCCTCGACCTGCCGACTCCGACCCGGCTCGGCGTCCTTACTGTCCGTGATTGCAGCCCGGCACCGCGCGGCGACCCGCGTCGGGCTGCCCACCGTCGGGCGCCACTGGCGGGCACCGGTGTTCGTGGAGGTCGTGGCGTGCCCGGAAATGCAATGAGCGGCGAGGCCCTCCCCGGCACCCGCCGCCCACGCTCTATGTGAAAGATGGTGCCGGATAACCGACCGTGAGCAAAGGTTCTAAACAGAGACGCAGATCACAGTTATCAAAATGTAAGGTTTCTTGACGCAACAAGAATTAACTAGTTACACATTGTTACGCATGAGTTTCATGTGACAACTATCACTTCATACACCCGACGGCACACGGCCCGGCAGCGCACACGCCGCGCTCCCGCCCGGCATGCGGTGGCGGTTGCGCGCTACCCAGCGGTAGACCGGCCAGGCGATCGCCAGCACCGGACGGCGGGCCAGCAGCCACCCCGCCACGCGCCAGCCCGGACCGGCGGTGCGCAGTAGGTGGGCGATCGCCAGCGGGCCGTGAGCCCGGCTGCCGTCGCGCCCGACCCACCGCACCGCCTCGGCACACTCGGTCACGGTCAGGCCGAGCCGGTCAAGGTCAGCGGCCTGCCACGGGACGACCGTCAC
>VSCG01000185.1:0-2572 GCA_047459115.1 Micromonosporaceae bacterium | reverse complement strand
GCTCGGAATACCCGACGCCCCCGACCCGCTGCCGGCCGGCGGCCGGCTCGTCGGTGCACCGTGGACACTGTGCTCCGGGCTCTCCGCCGACGGGCAGGGCGGCGCCCGGGCGGAGTCCGTGCTGTTCGTGGGCGCCGACCCCGGCGGTGGCTCTCCGCTCACCGACGAGGCCGTGTTGCTGCGCCACCCGGACGGCAGCCTGCATCTGGTCTGGCAGGGCCGCCGTCACCTGGTACGCGACCCGTCCGTCGTGCTGCCCGCGCTCGGCTGGAGTGGGCAGCAACCGGCGCCGGCCGCGCCCGCGTTCCTCAACGCGCTGCCCGCCGGGGTCGATCTGGCACGGATCGCGCTCGACGGGCGCGGCACGCGGTCGGCGGCGGTGCCGGACGCGCGCGTCGGCGAGGTCTACGTGGTGGAGGGCCAGGGCGGCGGCCGTCAGCACGTGGTCGTCGTGCGCGATGGTCTGGCCGTGGTGACGCAACTGGAGGCCGACCTGCTCATCGGCGATCCGCTGACCGCGTCGATGGTCGGCCAGGTCGACGTCGAGCCGATGAGCCTCGGGCGGTACGCGCTGCTGCCCAAGGTGGGTGAGCTGAGGCCCGCGAACGAGCTGTCGCTGCCCGCGGCCACGCCCACGCTGACCCCCGCCGGCGATGGCGTGTGCGCGGTGTTCCGTGACGCGGACGGGGTCGCCGAGGTGCGTACGTCGGTGCCGGTACCGGCCGCGGACGTGCCGCGCACCGGGTCGGGTACGGGCGGCGGCGCGGTGCTGGCCGACCGGGTGGCGGTGCCGCCCGGTGGGGGCGCGGTGGTGGAGGCGATGGCGTCGCCGCGGGCGGGTGCGGGCACGTTCAGCGTGGTCACCGATCTGGGCCTGCGGTACGAGGTGCCCGGGCCGGACGTGCTGGCGATGCTGGGGTTCGGCGAGGTTGCTCCGCTGCGTCTGCCCACCGGTCTGGTTGCGTTGCTGCCGGCCGGGCGAGCGCTGGATCCGGCGGCGGCTCGGTCGCCGCTGTTCGGATGATTGTTCGCTTTGGATTGGATTGGCCGGGAGTTATCCACAGGGCCTACCCCGCGACCGTGGTGACCGCTACCGTCGGCCACGTCAATGCCGGAGTGAAATTCGTGAATAGAGCGGAAGCGGGGTGACTGCACCGGTGTCCACGACCCAGACTCAGCTCGAGCTGATGGAGCGGACCGCCACCAAGGTCGAGCAGGTCAACCAGGCGCTGGACGCGATGCTCAAGCGGCTGATGAGCGAGCTCGACGTGCTCAGGTCGCAGTGGCAGGGCGCGGGCGGGCGCACGTTCGACGAGACGCGGCGCGAGTGGGCGAACGACCAGGCGCGGATGCACCGCGCGCTGGCCGAGACCGCCACCGCGATCCGCACCGCAGGCCGGCACTACACCGCCTCAGACGCGGAGGCCGCCAGTCGTGTGCGCGCCACCCGCGCCAACCTGTCCCTGCCGTTGTGAGCCCGAGGAGCCTGAAGGAGCTGCCATGAACGACATGCTCGTCGTCAACTTCGCCGCGATGCAGACCGCTGGGGAGAACATCGACACTGCGATCAGGACCCTCAACGAGCAGCTCAGCCAGCTCGAACGGGACGTGGCCCCGCTCATCGCCACGTGGGACGGTGACGCGAAGGCGGCCTACGAGGCACGGCAGCGGCAGTGGCGCTCCGCCGCCGGCGAGTTGTGCGCGATGCTGATCGAGATCAAGAAGGCGCTGCACGAATCGACGCTCGACTACCGGGACACCGAGCAGCGCAACGTGCGCCTGTTCCAGTAAGCCGTCGTATCAGTAGCCGCCCCGGTCGGGTAGCCGTCCCGGCCCGGTCACAGGGCTTCGGGGCGCCAACGGCGGCGACGGCCACGGGGCACGACGGATGCGAGCGCGAGCGTCACCAGTGCCCCGAGGCCGGCCGCCGCCGCCGTCCGCAGTGCGAGTCGTCGCTCCCCGTCGCGCTGGATGGACAGCGCCTGCGCGGCGGGGTCGACCTCCTCGGGCGGCAGCGGGGCGGGCGGGTCCGGCTCTGGGCCGACGGCCGGGCGCTCGGTCAGCGCCCGGTACGGGTTCAGCACGCCGTGGCCGTACTCGGTGCTGCCGGGCCCGCCCGGTGCCGGGTCGGCGGTGGCGAGGATGCGCCGCGCCACCGCGTCGGCCGGCTCGTCGGGCCGGTACTGGCGCAGCAGCGCGGCGGTGGCGGCCACGAACGGCGCGGCGAAGCTCGTGCCCTCGTACGTTGCGTGGCCGGCGACGCGGGTCGCCGCCGTGACCTGCCCACCCGGCGCGACGACGTCCACATAGGATCCGACTTGGGAGCGCGGCAGCCGGGTGCCGTCCGGCCCGATCGCGCCGACCCCGAGCACTCCCGGGTACGCGGCCGGGTACGGCGTCGGGTCGCCCCGGTCGTGCAGGTTCCCGACCGCGGCGACCACGATCACGTCCGCGTCGACCGCCTGGCGGATTGCCGCGCGTACCTCCGGGTGGTCCTGGTAGAGCACGGCCGAGATGTTGATGACGTGCGCGCCGCGGGACACGGCGTAGCGGATCGCCTCGGCCAGGCCGG
>VSCG01000184.1:0-2848 GCA_047459115.1 Micromonosporaceae bacterium | reverse complement strand
GCCATGTTCGCCGCCTTCCCCGAGTGGTACGCCACCCTCTTCTCCGGCTTCTACCTGCCGCTGCTGCTGATCCTGCTCGCCCTGATCGTGCGCGGGGTCGCCTTCGAGTACCGCGGCAAGCGCGACGAGCCGACATGGCGGCGCCGCTGGGACACGGCGATCTTCGTCGGCTCCCTGGTGCCGGCCGCGCTGTGGGGCGTGGCGTTCGCCAACATCGTGCGCGGTGTGCCGTTGACCGCGCAGCACGAGTACGCCGGCGGCCTGCTGCACCTGCTCAACCCGTACGCCCTGCTCGGCGGGGCGATGATGGTGGCGGTCTTCGTCACGCACGGCGCGGTCTTCCTCGCGCTGAAGACCGCCGGCGAGATCCGGGTGCGCGCCAACCGGCTCGCGGGCCGGGTCGGCGTGGTCGCCGCGGCGCTCGCGGTCGCGTTCCTGGCCTGGACGCTGAACCTGCGCTTCAGCCCGGCCACGGTCGGGCTCGCGGTCGCCGCGGCGCTCGCCCTGGTCGCCGGCCTGGCCTTCAACCGGGTACGCCGGGAGGGCTGGTCGTTCGTCGGCACGGCGACCGCGATCGGGCTGGCCGTGGCGGCGCTGTTCGCCGCGCTCTTCCCGAACGTGCTGCCGTCCACACTGGACCCGGCCGGGACGCTCACCGTCGCCAACGCCTCGTCCAGCCCGTACACCCTGAAGATCATGACCTGGGTGGCGGTGATCTGCACCCCGGTGGTGCTTCTCTACCAGGGCTGGACGTACTGGGTGTTCCGCAAGCGGATCGCGGTCACCGACATCCCGCAGTGACCGGGGCGCGCCAGCGCTCGGTCCGAGCGCTGGCGCGCCCCGTACAGGTCATAGGCCGAGCACCTTGCGGGCCCGGTCCAGCCAGGCCTGGACGTCCACGCCGTTGCGGTCATCGGTCACGATCAGCGTCGCTCTGCGCGCGCCACCCTCGTCGGGCGACAGCACGCCGTTGGCGGCGTACCATGCCCGCTTCTGCGTCCACTTCGCTTCGTAGCGGGGGTCACCGAGCATGCCGAGGTGCTCCCAGAGCACCGTCTCCCCGATGTCGGTGGTGATGGTGAAGTCCGGCCGGACCGTCCGGCCGTCGTCACCGGTGAACGGCACCTCGTAGTCGTACGTGACGTTCAGGTCGTGCAGCAGATCGGCGATGATCACCTCGCTCTTGCTGCGCACGAGTTCGCCGCGCCTGGTGCGGTGCACGAGACCCCCGGTCGACGACGACGATCCGCTCCGGCCCGATGGGCTTGGCATGGTAGCGGTCGGGTCCGATCGCCTGCTCCAGGGCACGCTGACCGAACATGTCCTTGAGCGTGCGGTTGATCTCGGTGGTGCCCCAGGCCCGCCCGCGCACCGGGGAAAGGATCTGCCAGGCGTCCACTTTGCCGCCCGCGCCCTTCGGGAAGTACAGATTGCCCTTGGCGGAGACCGAGCCGCCGTAGCTGCGCCCGAACGCGTTCGCCAGGTACTCGTCGGGGACGTCCTGAAGCTCCGGGATCTCCTCCCGCAGCACCTCGAGCAGCGTGGTGAACAGCCGTGACCGCTCGTAACGGACCGCCCGCAGGTTCTCCATCCGCTCGCCGGTACGCAGCCGCTGCCACACCAGGTCGGCGGCGGGCGACAGCTCGCCGTCGGCGAACCAGCTCGCCAGCACCAGGTCGTCGCGCTCCTGCCCGGCCTGACGACGGGGAATGGTCAGCTCGGCGTACCCCCGGCCACAGCGGGGGAACCGGGTGGCGATGTCATCGGGCGCGAGGCGGCGCACGATGTCGACGAACGGCCGGCCCGCGCCGATCGGGGGCAGCTGACGCGGATCTCCGACGAGGACCAGGCGCTCGACGCCGGTGACCGCGTCGAGCAACGCGCCGAGCTGCTCCTCGGTGAGCATGGACGCCTCGTCGACCACCACCGTCTTGTAGTTCTTCGCGCGGGTCTGCGCGTCGCCGGTGACCACGTACCGCTCGGTCCACGGGTCGTACCGCTTCGTGGCGACCAGGAACTGGGCGAGCGTGACCGCGTGCGCCTGCACCCGGTGCGCCAACTGCACGCGGGCCTTGCCGGTCGGCGCGACCAGCAGCACTCCCCCGGCCTTGACCGACGGCGTGTCGTGCAGCACCTTGAGCAGGGTCGTCTTGCCGGTGCCGGCCGAGCCGATGAGCACGCTGATCCGCGACGAGTAGAGCGTCTTCAGGGCCGCGACCTTCTCCTCCCGCGCCCGCAGCTCGGCGGCGCGCTCGTCACCGGGCAGATCGCTCCTTATCGCACCCAGGTGCGCGTCGAGCGCCCCGGCGAAGTCGGGCGCGCCGCCGATCGGCGCGGCACGCAGCCGCCGTTCAACGTGGCTGCGGATCAGGCCGCCGATCTCGGCGAGTTCGGCGAGCTGCAGCGCCGGGGAGCCGTCCGGCAGGGTCACTCCGGCCAGCGGCCCACCGGCCGCCACGGTGCCGGCGGACAGGTGGTGCGCGTCGAGGACGTCGCCGGTGACCGGGCACGTCACGCTCAGTTCCCGCCCGCGGATGCGGGTCACGATCTCCGCCTGGGGCAGCAGCGTGTGGCCCGCCGCCTTCGCCTTCTCCAGCTCGTCGACGACCAGGGCCCGCACCCGGCGGGGGTCGAGCGCGTCGTCCATCGCGCTCGGTTTGGGCATCGGGTGCTCGGCGGCGACGACCGGGTCCGGGAAGCAGCCGCGGTCGATGGTGGTGAACGGCACCGCCTGCGGCACGCCGAACGCCGCCAGCGCGCTGGGCAGACCCGGGCACGGGCCGCGCAGCTTCCAGACGCGGGTCAGCTGCGCCTCCAGCCAGTCGAACCCGAGCGGTCCGGCGGCGTC
>VSCG01000183.1:0-2859 GCA_047459115.1 Micromonosporaceae bacterium | reverse complement strand
GCTCGACTGAGCCCGGTGTCGCGCTCGGCTGGCACCTGGGCGGGCGGGCCCGGGTTCCCCGGGCCCGCCCGCCCGGACCGTGGTACGACGGCGACCAGCAGCTACGGGACGGTCAACGAGAGCCGGTAGCCGACGCCCCGCACCGTCTCGATGACCAGGCCGTCGCCGGCCTCGCGCAGCTTGCGGCGCAGCCGCTTGATCGCCGAGTGCAGGATCGACGTGTCGCCGAGAAGAGTGCCGCCCCACACCGCGCCGAAGAGGCGCTCATACGTCCAGATCGTGTTCGGCGGCGCCGCCAGAGCGCCCAGCAGTTCCCACTCCAGCCTGGTCAGCGAAAGCGAGGCGCCGCGCCAGGTCGCCAGGTGATTGGCCCCGTCCAGCAGGAGGTCGCCGAGCGCGACGACGGCGCCGGGTGCGGGCGTGCCAGCGTCGACCGAGGTGGCAGCGGCTGCGGGCGTGCGACCGGCCTCGGTGGCGCGACCCGCCTGGTCGGCGGGGCCGAGCACCGCCCGAAGCTCGTCGATGTCGGCACACAGCACCACCACACCGCAGTCGCAGAGCTGGTGCGCCACCCGCTCCCGGACCGTGGCGTCCTTCGTGACGCACACGATCAGTGGCACGTCCTCAGCGATCATTCAACACTCCAGGCGTCCCGCGGGCCTCGGCGTAGGGCGCGGTCCCTGACCGCGTACAGCTCAGGGCAGATATTAATAGATGGAAATCGGACATGGTATTGCCCGAGAACTGACCAGGTCCGGCCATTGATCATCACCTCTATATGGTCGAAGGATTACTGGCGGGGCGCCACCTTCGCACCGCGCTGGCGCGTGGTCGGCGGCGCCTTCGGTGCGCCTGGCCAGCGCCGGGGCGGTCCGCGCGGGCCTCACGAGGGGGAGGAAGCATGTCAGATCGACCTAGGCTCGGCCGGGCACGCCGGCCGGGACAGCTGGGCGTCCTCGCCGCGGCGATCGCGCTCGCGATCGGGGTACCGGTGACAGCGGTCGCCGCACCGCCGCCGGCACGCTCGGTCGTGGCACAGGATCTGCAAGGGCTCGGCGCGCAGGAGAGCGCCGAGTTCTTTGTGTATCTGCGCGAGAAGGCGGACCTGGAAGCGGCATCGACGATCGCGAACAAGGTTGAGCGTACGACCCATGTCTATGAGAAGTTGACCAGCACCGCCGCGAAGAGCCAGGCGGGCGTGGTCAGCGTGCTCGACTCGGCCAAGGTCCAGTACCGCACCTTCTGGATCTCGAACGTGATCTGGGTCAAGGGCGACAAGGGACTGATCGACACCCTCGCCAGACGCGCCGATGTCGAGCGCATCGAGGCGGCCGGCGTCCGCCCGCTCATCAAGCCGGCGCCCGCCGCGGACGTCACGCCAACGGCGGGGCCGGAGTGGGGTCTGGCCAACATCGAGGCGCCACGGGTCTGGTCCGAGTTCGACGTCCGGGGCGAGGGGATCGTCGTCGCGAACATCGACGGCGGGGTGCAGTACGATCACCCGGCGTTGGTCGCCACGTACCGGGCAGAGTTCGACGACGAAGCTCGCGGCGTCGTGGGCAGATAACCTCATTGCGACGCCCAGCACGAACGCGACGAGCTGTTCTCCCGCCCGCTACCGGTGGGGCAGCAGCAGGTTGACGTCGCCGAACTCGTGCCACAGGTAGCCGCCCGCGAGCGCCTCGGCGTAGCAGCGGGCGAGCAGGTCAGGCCCGGCGATCGCGGCGAGCGTGTCCAGGTGGGACGCCCGCGGCTCGTGGAACCCGGTCAGCAGCCCGTCGACGACGCGTACTTCCCGCTCCGGGGTGACCACCAGGTCGGTCCACCCCTCGGCCGGCGCGACCGTGCCGTCCGGCGTGGCGGCGCTCTCCATGGCCCGCACCACTGTGGTGCCGACGGCGATGACACGGCGGCCGTCGCGGCGTGCCCGCGTGACGACCCGGGCGGTCGTCGCGGGCACCGAGAACCACTCCGGGTACGGCCGTTCGTGCGCCTCCGGCGAGGCCACCCCGGTGTGCAGCACCAGCGGCACGATCAGCACGCCGGCCGCCACGAGCCGGGTCACCAGCTCGTGGCTGAACGGTCGGCCGGCGCTGGGCATCTCCGCGCTGCCCGGGTGGGTGGCGAACACCGTCTGGTAGTAGGACAGCGGCCAGGACCGGGGGACGTACCCGTACCGGATCGGCCGCCCGTGGCGCCGCAGGTACTCCACCACGTCGGGCGTGTCCACCGTGGCCGTCCACAGTCGCCCGGTCGAGTACGGCTCGGTCAGCGTCACCGTCGCGCCGCCGGCCAGCGGCAGACGCAGACCCACCGACCCACCGCGGTACGGCTCGGTGCCCTTGCCCGCGGACCGGCGCAGCTCGACCAGCCACGTGCCGTCCGCCATCCGGGTGGAGAAGTGGACCACGAGACCGTCCGCCGCGCCCACCGCCGCCGGCAGCGTGGCCGAGGTGTTCACGACGAGCACGTCGCCGGGCGACAGTAGCTCGGGCAGGTCGGTGAACCGGTGGTGGGTCACCGTGTCGCCCGCACCGACCAGCAGTCGTACGCCGTCGCGGGTCAGGCCGCGCGCCTCGGGCGGCTCGTGCGCCTCGAGGCGCGCCGGCAGCGTGAAGTCCAACACGGGCACGGTCACCGTTCGCTCCAGACGAGAATCGGCGCGCCGGCCGGGTCGCGCACGGTGAACCCGTAGTGGCCGCGCGGGAAGCGGGCGGGCGGCGGGCCGCCGAGCGTGGCGTGGGCGGGGTCGACCGCGCGCCCGTCGGGCAGTTCGAGCGCGAACGCCACGCGCGGACCGGCGACAGCGCCGGGCGCCGGCCGTACCAGCTCCACGTACGCCGGGCCGGGCACGCCCAG
>VSCG01000182.1:0-2957 GCA_047459115.1 Micromonosporaceae bacterium | reverse complement strand
GCACCGAGTTCCTGCACAAGCTGCAGAAGGGCCAGGTCCGCAAGGGCGTGGTCTCCTCCATCGTCAACTTCGGCGCGTTCGTCGACCTCGGCGGGGTCGACGGCCTGGTGCACGTCTCCGAGCTGTCCTGGAAGCACATCGACCACCCGTCCGAGGTCGTCGAGGTGGGCCAGGAGGTCGAGGTCGAGGTGCTCAGCGTCGAGCTGGACCGCGAGCGGGTCTCGCTGTCGCTGAAGGCGACGCAGGAGGACCCGTGGCGTCAGTTCGCCCGCAAGCACCAGATCCAGCAGATCGTGCCGGGCAAGGTCACCAAGCTGGTGCCGTTCGGCGCGTTCGTGCGGGTCGACGACGGCATCGAGGGCCTGGTGCACATCTCCGAGCTCGCCGAGCGGCACGTCGAGATCCCGGAGCAGGTGGTGCAGGTTGGCTCCGAGGTCATGGTCAAGGTCATCGACATCGACCTGGAGCGCCGGCGGATCTCGCTGTCGCTCAAGCAGGCGAACGAGGGCTTCATCGAGGGCGAGGAGCACTTCGACCCCACCCTCTACGGCATGACCGCCGAGTACGACGAGCACGGCAACTACAAGTACCCGGAGGGCTTCGACCCGGAGACCGGCGAGTGGCTGCCCGGGTACGAGAAGGAACGCGAGGAGTGGGAGCGGCAGTACGCCGAGGCGCGTGCCCGGTGGGAAGCGCACACCCGGCAGGTGCAGTCGGCCCGCGCTGCCGAGGCGGAGGCGGCGGGCGCCCCGGCTCCATCGGGTGGCGGTGCCGCGCAGGCGCCGTCCCGCGAGGAGCCGAGCGGCACCCTCGCCACGGACGAGGCGCTCGCTGCGCTGCGCGAAAAGCTGGCCGGCGGCAAGAGCTGAGCCGGTCCGCGTAAGCGACGTCGTCAGGCCCCGGCAGGTCCGCCTGCCGGGGCCTGACGCTTCGTCGACCGCTCCGGCTCGGCGTGTCTTGGACCACGCTGCGACCCGAAGCGGTCGGCCGACCGCTCCGGCTCGGCGTGTCTTGGACCACGCTGCGACCCGAAGCGGTCGCCGGAGACGCCGGGGCCAGGCGCTCCGGGGTGCCGGCGGGGAGAGCCGGGTGCGTGATCGGGCATCCCGCCCGGCCGCTCCCTGTCGGCTAAAACACCCTATAGCGGCGTTTTCACCTACATATGTAGGCGCCGGGGTGTGTCACGCCGCCGTTCGCCCGTGCGGTTGACTGTCCTGGTGCTCATGGTGGGACTCACCGGCGGGATCGGCGCCGGCAAGAGCGCGGTCGCCACGCGTCTCGCCGCGCTCGGCGCGGTGGTGATCGACGCCGATCAGCTCGCCCGCGAGGTGGTCGCTCCCGGCACCCCCGGGCTCGCCGAGGTCGTCGACGCGTTCGGTCCCGGTGTGCTCGCCCCCGACGGCTCCCTCGACCGGGCGGTGCTCGCCCGCGCGGTGTTCGGCGAGGAGTCCGCCCGGCGTCGGCTCGAGGCGATCATCCATCCACGGGTGCGCCGACGCAGCGCCGAGCTCGCCGCGGCCGCGCCGCCGGACGCCGTGGTCGTCAACGACGTGCCGCTGCTGGTCGAGAGCGGTCTCGCGCCCACGTACCACCTGGTGATCGTCGTGTGGGCGGACGAGCAGACCCGGGTGGACCGCCTGGTGCGACACCGCGGCATGGACCGGTCCGAGGCGTACGGGCGCATCCGGGCCCAGGCGACCGACGCGCAGCGGGCCGCCGCGGCGGACGTCGTGCTGTCCAACGAGGACACCCTCGACGCGCTGGACCGGCGGGTCCACGCGCTGTGGACCGATCGGCTCGTGCGGTACGAGGAGAACCTGCGGCTGCGCCGGGCCGCGTGGCCTCGGCGGGACACGGTGGTGCCGTACGACCCGACCTGGCCGCAGCAGTACGCCCGGGTGGCGGCCAGGATCGCCCACGCGCTCGGGTCGGCGGTCCGCAACCTGGACCACATCGGCCCCACGGCCGTGCCCGGGCTGCCGGCGAGGGACATGCTGGACATCCAGCTCGGCGTCGCCGACCCCGCCAGCGTCGACACCGTGGCCGAGGCGCTGGCCGGCGCGGGGCTGCCCCGGGCGGACGAGGAGACCCACGCGTGGGGACAGCGGGCCGACGGGTCGCGGCTGCACGGCTCGGCCGATCCGGGCCGTCCGGTCGCGCTGCACGTACGCGTGGCGGGCTCACCAGCCTGGCGGTCCGCGCTGCTCGTGCGTGACTTCCTGCACGCCGACGCGGCGAGCCGGGCCGAGTACGCCGACCTCGCCCGGCGGTCCACGGTCGGAACCGGTGGGGGGTACGCGGCCGCCGAGGAGGAGTGGTTCGCGGCCGTGCGGCCGCGTGCGGAGGAGTGGGCGCGCCGGACCGGCTGGGCGCCGGCGGACCGTTAGCTCAGCCGTCGGTGCGGATCACCGGCAGCCGCGGCACCCGGCCGTCCGGGCGGACGTCGAGGTGAGCGTAGGCGCCCAGCGGGCCGCGTACCTCCAGCCGGCGCAGCACGCCCGCGGCGTCGATCCAGTACCGCAGCGCGGTCGCCGCGCCGACCGGGTTCTCCGCCGTGGGCCGCGGCACCTCGTACACCGTCACCGGCACACCGTGCAGCACGTCGGCGCGCAGCCAGACGGCGGTGCTGGCGAACTCCTGCGCGTCGCGTCGTTTCGTGCCGGCGAGCGCGAGCGCCTCGCCGAGCAGCAGATCAAGCGGCGCCGGGCGGTCCTGGCCCCACACGCTCCGTCGCCACCGGCCCTCCGGCGGGGTCTGCGGCGGTCGCCCGTCCGAGGTCAGGTCGGCGCCGGCCAGCATCAGCACGGCGTCCGGGTCCGCCCGCAGCAGCGTCTGCCCGGATGGGTCGGCGGTGTCCCGGACGGCGAGGTACGCCACCCGCCGGCGCCAGTCCAGCCACCCGGCCCCGGTGACGAGGTCGCCGGTCTCGACTGGCAGGTGCACGGGGATCGCCCCGC
>VSCG01000181.1:0-3164 GCA_047459115.1 Micromonosporaceae bacterium | reverse complement strand
GCCTAGGGTGGAGGCGTGACGACCACCCACCTGCCCGTCGTCGCCGGCGTCGACGGCTCCCCGCACAGCTACGCTGCGGCCGAGCAGGCCGCCGACGCGGCCGCCCGGCGCGGCCTGGAGTTGCACCTTGTCCACGGTTACCTGCATCCGCTCGGATACGGCAGCGCGCCGCTGCAGCCGTACCCGGTGGTGATCCCGGAACCGAGCCCGGAGGCGGACGACATGCTGCGGGACGTTGCGGCCAAGATGCGTGAGCGCCACCCGGGCCTGACCGTGCAGACCCGGCAGGTCATGGGCGGTCCCGCCGGGGCGCTGGTCGCGGAGTCCCAGCAGGCCGAGATGCTGTTCGTCGGCAGCCGCGGCCTGGGCGGGTTCAAGGAACTGCTGCTCGGCTCGGTCAGTAGCCAGGTGGCCGCGCACGCCCAGTGTCCGGTGGTGGTGGTGCGTTCCGGGCCCGCCGGCACGGCCGGCGAGGTCGGGCCGCTGCGGGAGGGGCCGGTGATGGTCGGCGTGGACGGTTCCGATCTGTCGAAACGGGCGGTCGAGTTCGCGTTCACCGAGGCCGGCCTGCGCACGGTGCCGCTCGTGGCCGTGCACGTCTACTGGGTCCGCTCGGTCGACCATCTCGAGCCGCCGAGCGACGACCTGGAACGGAAGATCGAAGAGGCGGCCGAACAGCTGCTCGCCGACGGGATCGCCGAGCCCGCGGCCCGGCACCCGGAGGTCCAGGTCGAGCGGCGCTTGATCCACAACCTGAACACCGAGTACAGCATGATCGAGGCGACGCGCGACGCCGGGCTGATGGTGGTCGGCTCGCGCGGGCGCGGGGGCTTCACGGGACTGCTGCTCGGCTCGGTCAGCCAGGCGCTGGTGCACCACGCGCACTGCCCGGTCGCGGTGGTGCATCCCCCGCGGGACTGACGCTTCCCGCGCCCGATCCGCCGATCGCGTGGCCCTTGCCGGTTATCTCCGCCGGCACGACGATGAGTGACAGTCATCTACGTGCCGGCGGGATCGGCCGCAAGGAGGGCCATGGACGGACGCGACATGCTGCGGGCGGCGACTGCGGCGGGCGGGAAGAAGCCGCCGCGACCGCGCGACATCGTCTACCGGCGGTGGGCCACGGCGGCCGGCTTCGCCGACGGCACATCGGACGGCGCGACGGTCACCGGCGACGCGCTGACCATCGCCGGCCCGGTCGGCCAGCTCACCTATGCCGATCCGTACCGGGGCACGACCGCTAGTTACGAGTACGCGACCTGGACCTCGCCGTGGGTCTTCCCGGGCTTCGCCGCCACCGAGCTGGTCCCCTCGTGGACCGCGGACACGCCGGGCGGGACCTGGATCCAGGTGGAGGCACGCGGCGTGACCGCGCTCGGTAACACCACGAAGTGGTACAACCTCGGCCGGTGGGCGGCCGGTGACGGGCAGATCTTCCGCGCGTCACAGCGCGGCCAGGGCGACGACGACGGGTCCGTCGCGGCGGACACCTTCGTCGCCTCCGAGGGTCGCGGCTGGACGGCGTACGCGCTGCGGGTGACCCTGCTGCGGCCGGCCGGAACCGCGCAGACGCCCGCGCTGCGGTCCGTGGGCGCGATGGTCTCGCGCCTGCCCGAAGCGGACTCGCCGGCGCCGAGCACCCCACAGGCCGCCCGTGGCGTGGTGCTCGACGTGCCGCGCTACTCACAGAAAATCCACATCGGACACTATCCGCAGTGGGACAACGGCGGCGAGGCGTGGTGCAGCCCCACCTCGACGTCGATGGTGCTGTCCTACTGGGGCACCGGCCCGACCCCGGAGGACTACGCCTGGGTCGACCCGGGCCCCGACCCGTGGGTGGACTACGCGGCCCGCCACACGTACGACTACAGCTATGCCGGCTGCGGCAACTGGCCGTTCAACACCGCGTACGCCGGACGGTACGGGCTGGACGCGTTCGTCACCCGGCTGCGCTCGCTCAACGAGGCGGAGCTGTTCATCGCGGCGGGCATCCCGCTGGTGGTCTCCGCGTCCTTCCGCAAGGACCAGATCCCCGGGCTGACCTACGGGACCAGCGGGCACCTGATGGTGCTGGTCGGTTTCACCGCCGACGGTCAGCCGGTGCTGAACGACCCGTCCTCGCCGACCAACGACGAGGTACGCAAGACGGTCGGCCGGGCCGAGTTCGAACAGGCGTGGCTGAGCACGAGCCGCGGCATCGGCTACGTGATCCGCCCGCGGTCGGTGGCGCTGCCCGACCCGCCCGAGCAGGCGAACTGGTGAGGGCTGCCCGGTGGCCGCCGGCCGTGCGGCCGGCGGCCACCGGACGCTCACCGCGTCGCCGATGTCTCGGGTTCGCGCGTCTCGGGTTCGTGCGTCGGCAGGCTCTCGGCGAAGGCCGGATCGTGCGCTGCGAGCCGCCGCGGCTGCTGACCGTCGCGCTCGGCGGCGGCGACCCCGCGCCCGACGAGATCGAGCTGCGTGCGGCTGGTCACGCTCGACTGGCACCTGCGCGGCACGTTGCCCGACGACCTCGACCCGACCCGGCTGCACCTGCGCGGGGATCTGCGTCCGGCGATCGAGGGCAGCATGGCGGCCCTCGACGAGCTGCTCGGGGCCGACAAGCGGGGCTGAGGCCGGATCCCGCGCCGCGCGCTAGACGGCGCCCATCAGGTGCTCGACGGCGAGCTGGTTCAGGCGCACGTACCCCATCCCGCGCCGGCCTGCGGCCTCCGGGTCGAACTCCTCGTACGCCGAGCGGTCGGCCAGCAGATCGGCGTACGACTCGCCCGGCGCGAGCGTGGGCACGGCGAGTTCGCCGACCCGGCTGGCGGCCAGCGCCTCGCGCACGGCCGGATCGGCGCGGAACGCCGCCGCCCGCTGTTTGAGCAGCAGGTACGTGCGCATGTTCGCGGCGGCCGACGCCCACACGCCCGACACGTCCTCGGTCCGCAGCGGCTTGTAGTCGAAGTGCCGCGGCCCGTCGTAGGCCGGGGCGCCGCCGGGGCCGCCGAACTCGAGCAGGTCGACCAGGAAGAAGGCGTTCAGCAGATCGCCGTGCCCGAACACCAGGTCCTGGTCGTACTTGACGCCGCGCTGGCCGTTGAGGTCGATGTGGAACAGCTTGCCGTGCCACAGCGCCTGCGCGATGCCGTGCACGAAGTTCAGCCCGGCCATCTGCTCGT
>VSCG01000180.1:0-3373 GCA_047459115.1 Micromonosporaceae bacterium | reverse complement strand
AACTCCCAGCGGGCCTACCGCATCTCCGGCCTGGTCGACGCCGACGGCCAGCGGGCGTGGGCGCCCGCGGGCTGGATATCGGAGATGGTCACCGCTGACCCGGCCGGGGTGGACGGGCACTGGCTCATGGTCGGGGACGAGCCGGTGACCTGGGATCACGTCAAGCAGATCAACCCGCTGCAGGCGTTCGCCGTCTCCCGGCACGTGCTCGAGCACTATCCCCCGGCCGACGAGCTCTACCCGGTCGTCGTGGATCCCGTCGTCCTCCTCAACCGCCTCGTGGTGATCGTGGTTACCGGCACGGTCGGCGCCCTGCTCGTCCTGTTCCTGGTGACGCCGGCCTTCAGCGTCTCGACCGAGCAGTCCCGCCGTACCCTCGGCCTGGCCGCGGCGGCCGGTGCCACACCGGCGGACCTGCGGCGCATCGTCACCACCCAGGGCCTCGTCGTGGGCCTGGCCGGCGGGCTGCTCGGCGCGGGCATCGGCGCCGTGGTCGGGATCCTCGCCCGCCGCGCACAGTCGCCGGACTCCGCGATGCACTTCCCGTGGTGGATCCTGCCGATCGCGATCGGGACCGCCGCGCTGCTCGGTGTGCTCGCCACGCTGCTGCCGGCCCGGGCCGCGTCCCGGCTGGCGGTGGTCGACGCGATCAAGGATCGCGCGACCGCGCCCGGGCGCTCCGGTGACGCGAGCCGCTGGCGCCGCTTCGCCGGTCCGGCGCTGCTGGTCGCGGCCGCCGCGTGCGCCGGGCTGTCCCTGTCGCTGCCCCTACCGAACCCCGAGCCACCGCCCGAATCGATCCCGCGCACCGGCGCGTCGACCGGCGCGCTGGCGATCCTGGTGCTGCTGGCACTGCTGCTGGCGGTACTAGGGCTCGTCCTGTCCGTACGGCCGCTCATCGGGCTCGCGGCGAGGCTGGCCCGGCACCTGCCGCTGACCCCTCGGCTCGCCCTGCGCGACGCCGACGATCACCGGTCCCGGTTCCTCCCGGCCGCGATCGGCGTGCTGGTCGCGGTCGGCGCCGCGTCGTTTCTCGCGGTGACCGTCGGGTCGTTCGTGGCGAACCAGCGGGACCGGGCCGGCGAGATGGTCGCCGGCGGCCGGATCGTGCTCGGCGCCAAGGTGCCGGTCAGCGACGCGTTCGACCGCCGGGTCCTCACCGGCGCAGTCGACGTGTTGGCGCGGGAACTGCCGGTCACGGGGCACGAGCCGGTGTTCGCGATCTCCAGCGGCAGCGGCGTCCACCTGGCTGTGCTCATGCCCGCAGACCGTTCCTGCCCGGAAGGGCTGTTCCCCGACACCGCCTCGGCGGTCGCGGTCGGGGCGCCGCTGCGCTGCGTCGATTGGGAGCGCGCCTACGCCCCGGGGCTCGCCGTGCCGTGGTGGGGCGGCACGGACGTGCACGTGATGGACGGGGACGCGATGCGCGCCTCCGGTCTGCCCGGCGCCGACGAGGCGGCGGACGTCCTCGACCGGGGCGGAGCCGTGGTGAACAACGCCGCGATGCTGGCCGCCGACGGCATGGTGCGCGTGGCGGTCTCGGGCGAGAGGCTGCCCACGGAGGCCGATGCCGACAAGGTCGTCACCCTCCCCGGAGCCTTCGTGCGCGGCTTCGCGCCGCCGCTGACGGTCTCACCGGCGACGGCGCGGACGCTCGGTGTCACCGAACTCGAGTACGTCGGCGAGTACGTGACGACGTCGACGGAGCTGAGCCTTCGGGACCTCGCTCGCGCGGTCGACCTGGTCGACGCGCACACCACGCTCGTCTGGGTCGCCCGGCCGCACCTGCCGTACCCCTGGGGAGACATGGTGGCTCTCATCCCCATCGCGCTGCTGGCGGCTGTCGCCGTGGCGGCCACGGCGATCTCGCTGGCGCTGGCCCGTACCCAGGCGGTCCGTGATTTCGCGACCATGCACGCGGTCGGCGCGACCCCGTCCTTCCTCCGCCGGTTCGCGGTGGTCCAGGCGGCCGTCGTGCTCGCCGCGGGCGTACCTTTGGGCGTGCTCTCCGGCGTCGCCCTCGGCGCGTACCAGATCGCGTGGAACCGGCAGACCGGGATCGACGGGGCCTGGCTGGAGACGGTGCCGCTGTGGGGCGTCCAGGCCGGCCTGGCCCTCGGAGTGATCGGCGTCGGCCTGGCCGTGGCGCTCGTCATCGCCCGCGCGCCGCGGCACCTGATCCGCCGCGCTATCGATTGACCCGACGGGAGCGGACCGGAGCCTACGGCTGATCGCTCGTTACCGGCGGGACCAGCGGCACAGCGGAGGCGGCGGCGCGGACCGGCTGCAGGAATGGGGCATCCCGCAGCCCGGCCGCGCCGTAACGCAGATAGGTGAACAGCACGGCGTGGCACCACGCGGAGGGGCCGGCCAGCCGCAGGGGTTCGATGTCGGCGAACGTCAACACCGAAGACGGGCCGTCCATGACGTACCCCAGCACCGCATGGTGGTAGAAGACCCGCCAAGTGCCATCCACATTGCACCATGTTGCTGACTTGGTGACCACCACACGTGTCTGCCGGTGCTCCCGCCACTGGGCCCTGGCCATGCTCGCCGCGCGCGACGCGGCTACGCTGTTGCCGAGCGCATTGCCGAGCATGGCGCCGATGACGAACGACGGTGCCCCGACTGCGAACGTTGACGACTGCTGGTAAGTGACGTTCATGCCGTAGAACCGTGAGTACATCAACGACGCGTCCATGAACACCGTCTCGTCAGCCAGGAACCCGGGCGCCATGACCGGTCGCAGCGGCCGGCCGGCTACCAGGCCCCGGTACAGGCTCAACGCCGCCTCCCAGCCCTGCTGCAACATGAACTGATGCTTCGGCACCGGTAGGAGCCGCCCGAGACCGTAACCGGTGGAATAGGTCGCCAATGCCCACGGTGCCGCAACCCCGACGACCACGGCTGACACCCAGCGGCCGTTTGCGAAGCTTCGGCGGCGCCGCCCCTCGGCCACCCCGACGCACAGGCCCGTCGCGGCGGTGATCAGCAAGAGGCCAAACAGCCCCAGCCACGCGAACGCCCACGGCGCCAAGAGGTCGTCACACGCCCATCGCCCCTCGGGCAGGCCGTCCGGGCGTGCGCTGTGCGTCGACATACACGCGTCCAGCGACCTGCTGGTGCGGATCGCCGACCACACCAGCAGCGGGGATGACGCCAGCACCCCCACGCGGTCAGGGGCCAATGAGCGGCCGACCCTCCTCACCCGCTGTCGCATCGCCACTCCGCCGGAGGGTGTGCGAACAGATTGCACCAGAGTCGGGTTTGATACTCAACCGGCCGGAGTGTCCATGCGATCCGGCCCAGGTTGTCGCGGGCCGCGAGGGTGGAGCTCGGGTGGGGCCGGCGGGATTCGAACCCGCACTGGAAC
>VSCG01000179.1:0-3382 GCA_047459115.1 Micromonosporaceae bacterium | reverse complement strand
ATCCACCCCGCCGGCGCCCACGCCCGCTGTTCGTCGGCGTCGACCAGCCCGGAGATCCGGTAGGCGCGCTGGGAGTCCGCGACGACCTCGCCGATGCGGCCGTCGGTGCTGTACCAGCCGTGGTGCGGCGGGGCCACGAAGGCGATCGTGTCGCCGATCGTCACGCCGAGCCGCTTGGCGAGGTCGGTGGTGACCACGGCCTCCGTCGCGTCGGCCGGCCGGCGGCCCGCGGCGAGTTCCGGCACCAGCAGCGCGAGCGCCTCCGGCTCGGTCTCGCGCAGCGTGGCCGCCGACACTCGGGACAGGTCCAGACCCGTCAACGCCTCGGCACCCGCCCCGGCCGCCGTCTGTTCGCCGGGCGCGAGCGCCAGCTCGCTCGTCGCGATCAGCTCCGGGGAGTTCCAGAACGGCAGGAGGCGGTTGCCGGCCGGCAGCAGCGCGGCGAGTTCGGCGGCGCTGGCCGGCACCTGCTGGAGGTCGTCGATCCACGGCCCGGGCGCTCCCTCCGGCAGCTGCGGGAAGGGCGCCCCGGTCCGGGGGACCGCCGTCGCGGTGATGACCGCCTGCACGCCGTCGGGAATGCTCGCCAGCGCGGCGTCGCGGGCCGGCACGTCCGACTGCGTCAGCACCGTGCCGCCGACCAGCGCGGCCATCGGGAGTGCGACCAGGACGGTCGCCAGCACCGTGCGCACCCGGTGGCGGGCGGCGTCGCGTGACGCCATCCGCATCGCCGCCACCCAGGGTCGTAGCCGCCGCAGCCCGGACCGTGGTGCGCGCCGCGCTGCGGGCGATGGCGCCGTCACCGTGCCTCCTGCGCCAGCAGCTCGGCCGGGTCCGAGGGGCCGGTCTCGTCGACGATCCGGCCGTCGCGCAGGAACACGGTCCGGTCGGCCCACGCGGCGAACCGCGCCTCGTGGGTGACCATGAGCACGGCGGCGCCCCGGTCGGCGCGGTCGCGCAACACCTGCAGGATCTCCGTGCCGGTGCCCGAATCCAGTGCCCCGGTCGGTTCATCGGCGAGCAGCAGGCGTCGGGGACCCACAAGGGCGCGGGCGATGGCGACCCGCTGAGCCTGACCGCCGGACATGTCCTCGGGTCTGCGGTCCGCGAGCTCCGCCACGCCGATCTCGGCGAGCACGGCCAGCGCCGCCTGACGTGCCTGTCGGACGGGCCAGCCGTCCAGCTCGAGGGGGAACGCGACGTTCTCGGCCGCGGTCAACGCGGGCAGCAGGTTGAAATCCTGGAACACGTACCCGACGGCGCGACGGCGCAGCACGGCCCGTGCCGCGACGCTCAGGGTCGCGAGATCCGTGCCTTCCACGAGCACCTGCCCGGACGTAGGCGCGTCCAGGCCGCCGGCCAGGTGCAGCAATGTGGACTTTCCGGACCCCGACGGACCCATGACCGCGACGAACTCCCCCGCATGCAGGACGAGATCCGCGTCGACCAGCGCCCGGACCGTACGGGGGCCTTGACCGTGCACCCGCGAGGCCCGGCGCATCTCGAGGACCCGTCCCGCCGCCCTGGTCTGCGCCGGGCCGAGGTTGGCGCTCATCGGGCGCTCCGGGCCGGGGCGTCCTGCGTGGACTCGGCGGTCCGGTCGCGGCTTGGCGCCGAGCGCGCCACGAGGCTCGCCCGCGCGACCGTCTCCTCCACCTCGTCGAGCCAGCGCAGCTCCGCCTCGGCCGTGAAGATGTGGTTGCCGAGCACGAGCCGCGCCGGCAGGTCGGCCGGATCGGTAGCGCGCCGCAGCCGGGTCAGGTCGTGCAGCGTACGCTGAATCGCCGACCGCTGCCGCTGGACGAGCTCGGCCACATCCACTCCGGGCACGACCGCCGCCAGCGCCAGCTTGATGACAAGCTCGTCGCGGCCGCGGCTCGCCGGGGAGACCGGGGTGCGCCACCAGGCGGCCACCTCGTCGCGTCCCCGGTCGGTGAGCCGCCACGCTCCGGGAGCCGCGGCGTCGTCACCCGACCCACCCTCCCGCACGACCAGGCCGTCGCGCTCCAGGCGCTGCAGTGTCGTCGAGACCTGGCCGATGTTCAGCGGCCACGTCTGGCCGGTCGATGCGTCGAAGTCCTTGCGCAACTGGTACGTCGTGGACGGTCGCCACGAAAGCAGCGCGAGCAGGGCGTACTTCACAGACATGTCGATGCCCTCGGTGTCGTCGTCAATGGTTACTGAGTAACGGTTACATAGTAACCACTGTCACGCAGGTGCCGAGAGCCGGCCCTTGGGCGGCTGACACGCCTGCGGTGCTCCCCGTGTGTCGTTGGGCGGTCGCGGCGAGCACCGTCAGGCGAAGAACTGACGCAGCTCGGCGGCGACGGGGCCGGGCCTGCCGCCCCGGTCGTCGTTCCACGGCGCAGCATGGTCCAGGCCGGCGAACTCGATCCGCCGCGCCGCCGGCAGCGCCAGCTCGATCGAGGTGAGCGCGTCCTTGAGGTACTTGGGGCTCTTGCTGCCACCCATGAGCAGAACGTCCGCCGTGATTGCGGAGAATCGGCGCGGCTGTCCGCTCAGCGTGGCGACGACCCGCAGGTCGTGGCGCAGCGCTGGTGCCAGCACGCTCATCGGCACGTACTCGGAGGGCTTGCGGGACTCGGCCCGCATCGCCATCGCGGTCAGCCGGACGAGCAGGGCGTCGGGCATCGCGCGCAGGAGCGCCAGCCCCATCTGCGCGCCCTTCATCGCGATGGCGAGCGCCCGATTCACGTCGCCAGCGGCCAGGGCCCGCTCGAAGCGGGCCAGCGTCGCGCGAGCCTGGGCGGGGTCGGCGAGCAGCGCCGCGAGGTCCTCGACCTCGGTGTCCAGACCGTCGT
The DNA here is from genome assembly GCA_047459115.1 of Micromonosporaceae bacterium. Taxonomy (GTDB): domain Bacteria; phylum Actinomycetota; class Actinomycetes; order Mycobacteriales; family Micromonosporaceae; genus VSCG01. The sequence goes on along the minus strand of VSCG01000179.1, from coordinate 560 downwards.
CTGGCCGGTACGGACCACTCAGACCCCGGCCACGCCGATCGGGGAGGTACGCGGTGAACCGGTCGGCCAACAGCCGGGCCAGGTGCAGGTGGTGGTAGCCCGAGGACATCGCGCCATGCAGCAGGACGACCCCCGGACCCGAGCCGAGGATGCGGTAGCCGATCCTCGTGCCGTCGGCGGAGGTGATCTCACCGGTCGTGACTGCCGGCTCGGTCGTGGAGTGGCTCATGGCGCGGCCCCTTCGAAGCCAGGCGACCGTGCGGCATGAAACTCGGCCCACTGCGGACCCCAGCCGTCGGTTGGGTCGGTGATTCTCTCTATGAAGCGGTGGACGAAGACGATCTCGGCCTCGAGCAGCGCCGCGCGGTACTCCTCCTCGATCACGAACAGCGGGTGCACCCCGTCCGCGGTGGCGTCGTCGATGACGCGGCGTGCCTCGTCGCGCTGCTTTGACAGGCGCGCGAGCCGCTGCCGAAGCAACGCCAGCACCTCGTCCGGGGGCAGCGCCCCGATCAGTGAGAGCGCGGCGACGAACTGCGGGAACTCGTGTTCCGGCTCGC
>VSCG01000178.1:0-3516 GCA_047459115.1 Micromonosporaceae bacterium | reverse complement strand
CTAGTTCTCCCGCAGCCGCGGATTGAGGATCTCCTCGAGCGACCGGGTCATCGTCACCAGCGCGAGCTGCAGGATGCTGATCGCGATGACCGGCGCGAGGATGTAGAAGATGCTGTCCTTGAAGAAGATCGCGCCACGGGTGTAGGCGATGTTGAGCATCACCCCCCAGTTGTCGTCGGCGAGCGGCGCCAGCCCGAGGAAGTACAGTCCGACCAGGGCGTAGATGGCGTTGGTCATCGTGACGACGAAGTTCATCACGATGAAGCTGGCCATGTTGGGCAGGATCTCCCGGGCCACCACCCGCGCGGTGCCCAGGTCGAGCAGCCTGGCCGCCTCGACGTACTCGCGTTCCTTGAGCGAGAACACCTGGGCGCGCACCGAGCGCAGCAGGAACGGCCAGGAGAACGCCCCGATGAGCACCGCCAGCAGCACCGGGCTGTCTAATTTGTACAGCGAGGCGAGCACGGCGAGCAGCACGATCTGCGGGACGGTCAGCACGATGTCGGTGACGGACACGATGAGCGAGTCGACCCAGCCGCCCAGGTAGGCGGCGAGCGAGCCGAAGACGACGGCGACGAGGGTGGAGATCGCGGCGGCGAGCAGGCCCACGAGGATCACCGACCGCCCGCCGTTGATCATCTGGATGGCGATGTCGCGGCCTTCGGAGTCGGTGCCGAGCGGGTGCGCCAAACTCGGCGGCTGGTAGATCGCGTCCAGGTTGGTCGGCAGCCGGTCGGGGGTGAACAGCGGCCCGATCAGCGACACCAGCACCATCGCCGTGAACACGAGGAAGCCCACGAACCCGGCCTTGGAGCGCATCAACGAGCGGAAGAACACGCGCAGCGGACCGGCCCCGGGGCGGGTGGGCACCGGGGCCTCGAGTGGGCCGCCGGTGTCGACGATCTGGCTCATCGGTCCTCCTCCCCGGTGACGCGCACCCGCGGGTCGAGCCGGCTGTAGAGCAGGTCGGAGATGAGGTTGGCGGCGACCACGGCGATCGTGACGATGAGCAGGATGCCCTGCAGCACGGTGTAGTCGCGCCGCTGCACCGACTCCAGCAGCAGGAAACCGACGCCCTGGTACTGGAAGACCTTCTCCACGAGGATCGAGCCGCCGACCACGAACCCGAGGGTGATGGCCAGTTGCGGGAACAGCGGCAGCACGGCGTTGCGCCCGACGTACGCGGAGCGGATGCGGCCATCGCGCAGGCCGCGCGCCCGGGCCACGGTCACGTAGTCCTCGCCGAGCGTCTCGACCGTCGACGATTTCATGATCAGCATCCACCCGCCGACCGTGGTCAGCACGTACACGGTGATCGGCAGGCTGGCGTGGTAGAGGGCGTCGGAGATGAAGTCGAGGCTGACGTTGGGGGTCACGCCCGGGGAGTAGGCGCCGCGCATATCGGTGATCGGCAGCAGGCCGAGCTGAACCCCGAAGAACACCACGATCAGCATGGCGAGCAGGTAGTTCGGGATCGAGTGGGTCAGCGACGCGAGCGCCGACAGGACATGGTCGACGAGGCCCTCGCGCCGGTACGCCATGAGCATGCCGAGCGTGGTGCCCAGCGCGAAGCTGATCACCACCCCGAGGCCGATGCTGAACAGCGTCCACGGCAGGTACTCGAAGACGATCGCGGCCACCGGGGTGCCCGGCGACAGCAGCGACTCGCCGAGGTCGCCGCGCGCCACCCCCGACATGTACTCCCAGTACTGCTCGAGCAGCGGCCGGTTCGGGTCGAACGAGAACAGGCCGGCCGCCTGGCTGGCCGCCTGCTCGTAGGACATGCCGTACTGGACGATCTGCTGGTTGATGTAGACGTCGACGGGGCTTCCGGGCAGCATCCGGGCGAGAAAGAACGTGCCGGAAGCGACCAGGTAGACGGTGAGGATCGCTTTGAGCACCCGCCGCACCACGTAGCTGCGGTACACCCGGGCGGCCACGGTGGACAGCGCCGACCGGCGCCCGGCGCGTTCGGGGGCGGCGGCCGTGGCCGGCGGTGGTGCCGTCGCGGTCATGCCGTCACCTCCCGAGCGGTCCAGCGGTGCGGTGCTCAGAGTTGTGGGCAGAGACTACACACGATCCGGTGGTGTTGGAAGATTCGCTCCGACGGATCCACCTCGGAGTGAAACTTGCTGTCAGCCGTCTGCCGGCCGGTCAGCGGTCCCGGGCGAAAGGCGGGATCGGCGGATACCGGTCCGGCATCGCTGCTCATCCCTCCTGTGGCGACGACGGCCCGGACCCGGTCCGGCGCGCGCGGGCGGCCCAGATCGCGTACGCGGGGTCGCGGTCGAGGTTGTTCCGGTCGCGATCGTAGCGGCGGGTGGTGCGCGGGTCGGCGTGGCCCATCGCGTCCTGAACGTCCTCCAGCGGCACACCCTCGGCGCGGGCGGTGGTGGCGAACGCGTGCCGCAGCGAGTGCGGGGATAGCCTGTCCCAGCTCGCGATGCCGGCGGCCTTCGCGTAGCGGCGCACGAGCCGGAACACCGCGTGGCGGTCCAGCCGCGCGCCGGTGGCGGTGGCGAACAGCGGCCCGGGTTCGGTCCCCCGCGTCGCCAGGTACGCGTCGAGCGCTGCGGCCGCACCGGGGCTGAGGGCCCGGCGGCGGGCCCTGCCGCCCTTGCCGACGAACCGCACGGTGCGGTGGCCGCGTTCGTGGCCGAGGTCGGCCAGGTCCAGGCCGATCACCTCGCTGACCCGCAGTCCGAGGTCGGCGAGCACCGCCAGCACCGCGTGGTTGCGGGCGGCCGTCGGGGCGGTGTCGCGCGCGGCGGCGGCGAGCAGCGCGTCGACCTCTTCGGGGGTCAGCCCGACGGTGGCTGAGTGGTCGCGGGAGAGGCGCGGGCGGTCCGCCCCGGACACCGGGTTGGCCGCCACCGCGCCCAGCCTGGCGAGGAACTCGTACCAGCTGGACAGCGCCGAGAGCTTGCGCGCCACCGTGGCCGGGCTCAGCGGCACGCCGGTACGCCCGTCTACAGTGGACTCCAGCGTGCGGCCGTACTCGTTGACGTGCAGGAACGTGGCGCGCAGCGGGTCCAGGTCACGCTCGGCGCACCAGGCGAGCCAGCCGGCGATGTCGCGGCCGTACGCGGCGCGGGTGTGCGCGGACAGCCGCCGGTTGGCCAGCCACGCCTCGACGACCGCGGCGGGGTCGCGCCCCGCGACGGTCGCGGGGTCGGCGGCGGGCGCGGCGACCCGGGCGACGGGGGTTCGGTCGGTGACGGTCATGCCGGTATCTTCACGCGGCCGGCGGTCGTCGACAGGGTCGACACATGCCGCGTCGAGGCGCCGGAGCAGTCCGGGCGAGGCGGTCGAGGAGCTGATCGCGCTGGACCACCACGGTGGTGCGCCCGGTAACGTCGCCTGCGTCGTCGCGGAGGTGGTGACGCTGTGAATCTGGGCACGTACGTCGTTGACCGCCGGCCCCTGGCGATTCCCGCGTTCCGCCGCCTGTGGATGGCGTCGGCGGTCGCGGCGGTTGGTGGCTCGTTCAGCCTCATCGCGGTGCCGACACAGCTG
>VSCG01000177.1:0-3608 GCA_047459115.1 Micromonosporaceae bacterium | reverse complement strand
GGGCCGATCCAGGTCAGGCCCGCGTCGATGACCGCCTGCGCGAAGTCGGCGTTCTCGGCGAGGAACCCGTACCCGGGGTGCACCGCGTCCGCCCCGGCGGTGGTGGCGATGTCGATCAGTTTGTCGATGCGCAGGTACGTGTCCGCGGCGGTGTCGCCGCCCAGTGCGTACGCCTCGTCGGCGAGCCTGACATGCAGCGCGTCGCGGTCGGAGTCCGCGTAGACTGCGACGCTCGCCAGGCCCGCGTCCCGGCATGCGCGGACCACGCGTACCGCTATCTCACCCCGATTGGCGATCAACACCTTGTGCACGGCTACGCCCTTCCCGCCGACGTCCTGCGCCGCAGTGTAACTCCACACTTGATCATGAACGGAGGGCAGCTTGCCCCCGCCTGTGCGCCGGGGCGCGGAAATGTCGGCGCCAGCAATCACACTTGTCTGCCGTGACAGGCATCGGTACAGTCGGACCGCATCGCTGATGACGTCACTATGATGTCAGCTCGACACCATAACTGATATCCGGGCGGGGGAAGAGGATGATGATCGAGACGAGAGGGCTGCGAAAGTCATTTCGCGGCCGAGGCAGGGCCGCGACCGTCGAGGCGGTGCGCGGTGTCGACCTCACGGTCGGCGAGGGGGAGATCTTCGGCTTTCTCGGGCCGAACGGCGCCGGCAAGACCACGACCCTGCGCATGCTCGCCACGCTGTTGCCACCCGACGGGGGCGAGGCCACGGTCGCCGGGGCGGATCTGCGCACCCAGCCCGGCGAGGTGCGCAAGCGGATCGGCTACGTCAGCCAGGGCGGCGGAGTCTGGGACGACTCGACCGCCCGGGAGGAACTGGAGCTGCAGGCGCGCCTGTACGGCATGACCAAGCGCGAGGCACGCTCCCGCGCCCAGGCCGCCATCCAGGCGTTCCAGCTCGAATCGTTCGCCGACCGGCGCGCCAAGACGTACTCCGGGGGGCAGCGCCGCCGGGTCGACATCGCCCTGGGTTGCGTGCACCAGCCGCGGCTGGTCTTCCTCGACGAGCCGACCACCGGGCTGGATCCGCAGAGCCGCGCGCACATGTGGGACGAGGTGCGCCGGCTGCGCGAGATGGGGATGACCGTGTTCATCACCACCCACTACCTCGACGAGGCGGACGCCCTCTGCGACCGGCTGGCGATCATGGACCACGGCCGGATCGTCACCGAGGGCACGCCGGCCCAGCTCAAGCGCGAGATCGCCGGTGACGTGGTCACCCTCGGGCTCAACGGCGCGAGCGCCATCGCGCGCAAGCTGCTCGAGGGCGAGCCGTACGTGCGCGGCATCGAACCGGTCGAGAACACGCTGCGCCTGTACGTCGACGCGGGCGCCGCCGCGATCCCGCAGATCCTGCGGCGCCTCGACGACGAGGGGATCGCGCTGCGCTCGGTCGAGCTGCACCGGCCCAGCCTCGACGACGTCTTTCTCGCCAAGACGGGTCGGTCGCTGCGCGACGAGCCGGCCGCGACCAAGGGGGGTAACCGATGAGGAAGTTCCTTCGCGACACCTGGCTGGTCTTCGCCCGCCAGCTCCAGCTCCAGGTCCGCCAGCCCGTCTGGGTGGTCGTCGGCCTGCTCCAGCCGCTGTTCTTCCTGCTGCTCTTCGCGCCGCTGCTGGAGGGCATGATGAAGCAGGCGGGCGGCACCCGCGCCGAGGCGTACCAGTGGTTCATCCCGGGGCTGCTCGTGCAGATGGCGATGTTCGGCACGCTGTTCGCCGGGTTCGGCATCATCGCGGAGCTGCGCGCCGGGGTGATCGAACGGATGCGGGTCACGCCGGTGAGCCGGGTCGCCCTGCTGTTCGGGCGCACCGGCCGCGACATCGTGACGTTGTTCGTGCAGTGCATGCTGCTCGTGGTACTCGCGATCCCGTTCGGCCTGGAGGTGTCGGTCGGGCCGCTGCTGCTGATGTTCGGCATGATCGCGCTGATCGGGGTGATGTGCTCCTCGGTCTCCTATGGACTCGGACTGCTCACCCGCAGCGAGGACGCGCTGGCGCCGATCATGAACACGTTCTCGTTCCCGCTGCTGCTGACCGCCGGCATCCTGCTGCCGCTGACCAACGCGCCCGGCTGGCTGCAGACGATCGGCGACGTCAACCCGTTCACCTGGGCCGCGGACGCGTCCCGCGAACTCTTCCAGGGCCAGTGGGACGCCGCCGTGGTCTGGCAGGCGCTGGCGATCCTCGGCGGGCTCGCGGTGCTCGGCGTGGTCTGGGGGGCCCGCGAGTTCGCCCGCAGCGTCCGATGACGACGCTCCGCCATTTATAAACCGAGATCTCTGTCTCACTTTGTCGGGGCACTTCCGTGGCGCGGTTAGCGTGCGGGAGTGCCCCGATTGCGTCGCGACGGTGTCACCCTGCTGATCTACGCCCAACTCGGGGTGTGGGGCTACTTCCTCTACGGCTTCGGCCCGGTGGTCCCGCTGCTGCGCGACGAGCAGCGGGTGAGCGCCAGCGTGGCGAGCCTGCACGGGACGGCGCTGGCCGTCGGGGCGGTCGTCGCCGGCGCGCTGTTCCCCGCGCTGACCCGCCGGCTCGGCCGCGCGGGGGCGCTCTGGCTGGCCCTGATCGGCGTCGGCGTGACCGGGACGGTGCTGTGCCTGGCCCGCGCGCTGCCGGCCACGCTGCTCGCCACGGTCGCCGTGGCGACGTGCGGATCACTGCTGATCAACGCGGTGGTCGCGACGCTAACCGCGTACCACGGCGCGGCCGGCCCCGCCGCGATCGCCGAGGCGAACGCGGTGGCCTGCGGCATGGGTGTCGTGGCGCCGGCCGTGGTCGGTCTGACCGTGCGGGCCGGGCTCGGGTGGCGGCCGGCGATCGCCGTCGTGGTCGGCCTGGTCGGCCTGCTCACCGTCGTCGCCCTCGCCGCCCGGATCCGTGTGCCGTACGGCGTGCCCAAGGCCGCCGCGGTCCGCCTGGTGACGCCGGCGCGGCTGCCTACGCCGTACTGGCTGGCCTGGGCGCTGCTGGCGGCCACCGGCTCGGTCGAGGTGTGCGCGTCGCTGTGGGCCGCGGAGGTGCTGCGCGGACGGGCGGGCATGGACGCGGGTGGTGCGGCCGCCGCGCTGTCCGCCATCGTCGCCGGGATGTTCGTCGGGCGGCTGGTCGGCAGTCGGCTCGCCCTGCGTATGGGCCCGGTCCCGCTGATGTTGCGCGCGCTGGCGCTGAGCGGCGCCGGGTTCGCGCTGTTCTGGCTGGCGACCGTGCCGTGGCTGGCCGTGCTCGGCCTGCTGGTGCTCGGGCTCGGCAACGCCATGCACTATCCGTTGGGCATCTCGCTCGCGCTGCGCGCCGCCCCCGGCCAGGAGGACCGGGCGGCCGCCCGCGCGTCGTACGGGATGGCGCTCGCCTTCGGCGTGTCCCCGTTCGTGCTCGGCGCGGTGGCGGACGGCGTCGGTGCCCACCGCGCCTTCCTGCTCGTGCCCGTCTTCCTGGCGCTGGCCGCGGGGCTGGTGACGCCGCTGGGCAGGCGGCTGCCCGCCGTGCCGGCCCGTGCCCCCGCCTGAGGACCGGCGGCGCGCGGTCAGCCGCGGCGGGCGGTCAGGTGGCGGCGGACGGTCAGGTGGCGGCGGACGGTCAG
>VSCG01000176.1:0-3695 GCA_047459115.1 Micromonosporaceae bacterium | reverse complement strand
CCGCTGCCCGCGCTGCGCGCCGTCGGCGGCGCCGTGCTCGGGCCCGCGCTGGCCGCGGCGACTCGTCCGCTGGCCGCGGCCGCGGCCCGCCGCGCCCGGCTGCGGGCCGAGTCCCGGCTGCGGGGCGCGGTGGCCGAGGTGTCCCGCGAGTACGTCGTCGCTCCGGTCCGCGCCGTGCTGACCGCGTACGAGCATGCGCGGACCGCTCTCGCGGATGCGGGACGGGCCCGGTGACCGGCCGGGGCGCGCCGGGGACCGGCAGGCCGGGCATCGGGCGGTTGGCCACGGCCGGGCTCGCCGTGCTCGGCGTCATCAACCTGCTCCAGGGCGGCTGGGCATGGTTCGCGCCCCGGCACTTCTACGACACCTTCCCGGGCTTCGGCCAACGGTGGACGGCCACCTACCCGCCGTACAACGCGCACCTGATCACCGATCTGGGCGCCACCTTCATCGCGTTCGGGGTGCTCCTCACGCTCGCCGCGCTGTTGCGCGACCGCCGCGTCACGGTGGTGGTGCTGGTGGGTGTGCTCGTGTTCTCGGTCCTGCACCTCGTCTTCCACATGCTGCACCGCGACGTCGAGGGTGGGCTGCCTCCGGCGAGCCTGGTCGCCCTCGTGCTCGGCGTGCTCGCGCCCGGCGTACTGCTCGTGCTCGCGAGACGCGCGGGGCGTCGGCCGGCGTGACGCCGCGCAGACCGACCAACGCGCGGCGCGGGCGGCCGGGCCAGCGCGGGCCGCGGGGCCGGAGCTATCGGCGCCCGCCCTGGTGTCCGGTCGTCCGGTGCCGCCACGGAGCCCGCCAGTGATCGTCGCCGGGCTTCGGTCGCCTGGCGAAGGGCTGCTTCGGCTGCTTTCCGACCGGAGGGTGCTTCGGCTGCTCGCTGACGGGAGGAGCCGATTGGCGCGGTGCGACCGGGCGGGGATCGCGCACCGGCGCACCGGCGGCGGCCCGGATCGGTACGAGCGGCTCGGTCGGTGGTGCGACCTGGCGGGCCCGCACCAGCGCCGGCGGCATCGCGACACCGCGGTCGGGCACGACGACCACCGACGGCCCCGGCCGTTGCACGATGAAGGGCGATCGGCGCGGCGTACCTGCCTTCAGCGCCGCCGTCCCCGCGGTCGCGGCGGCGACGGTCGGCACCGATGCGAGCGCGACGAGTGCGACAACCGTCAGCGTGTACCCCCGTCCGGGGGCGGACAGCCCGTCGAACCGTTGCGCCGAGGCGTACCAGCGACGAATCGGCCCGGCGGACGGGACGGGTTCGGGAGAGCGAACCGGGCCGGCGGGGACGTCCGACACACGTGCTCCTCGAGGGCTGGGAGGGTGCTGACACGGAGTGCTGACTCGGGGGGGTGACGGGGTCGCTACGACAACGGCGGCGTACCGCATGTGGTGACGGTTAGCCCACCGCTTCGTGACAGTGCGTCAAAATACCAATATTCGACTTTCCCGAATTATCCTGCTGAGACAGTCGTAATTGCTCGTGCCGGACCGGCGTGTCCCGATCGCCTCGCCGTCCGCTCTGTAGCAACCGCGCGTGGTCTGCAATATTGGGGGCGGCGGCGCTGTGAGCGCGGTCTCCGGTACCCCCCGGCAAGCCCGCGTCACTGCCGACCCTCGTGGGGTTACCGACCGCACGGGTGCTGGGCTCCCGCCGCACACCACCTGACCAGGTGGGCACCGCCCAGCGGGTCTCCGGTCGAAAGCCATCGGCCGGAGAGGCAGAACCGCTCCGGCACGGTGATCCCGCTGCCGGGCACTAGACAGGGAGAGACGCATGGCGAAGGGCGACGTAGCCGGGCCGTTCCACGGACAACCCGAGTACGTGCAGCTACTCACCCCGGAAGGAGAGCGGGTCGACCATCCCGAGTACACGGTCGACTTCACCGACGAGGAGTTGCGCGGGTTCTACCGCGACCTCGTCATCGTACGGAAGCTGGACACCGAGGCGACCGCGCTGCAGCGCCAGGGCGAACTGGGCATCTGGGCGAGCCTGCTGGGCCAGGAAGCGGCACAGGTAGGGTCCGGCCGGGCGTTGCGGCCGCAGGACATGGCCTTCCCCACCTACCGCGAGCACGGTGTCCTCTACTGCCGCGGCATCGACCCGATCATGCCGCTGAGCCTGTTCCGCGGCGTGGACCTCGGCGGGTGGGACCCCAACGAGTTCAAGTTCCAGATGTACACGATCGTGATCGGCGCGCAGACGCTGCACGCGACCGGGTACGCCATGGGCATCACCAAGGACGGCAAGGTCGGCGGGGACGACGGCGAGGCGGTCATCGTCTACTTCGGTGACGGCGCGAGCTCGCAGGGCGACGTCAACGAGTCGTTCGTGTGGGCGAGCGTGTTCAACGCCCCGATCGTGTTCTTCTGCCAGAACAACCAGTACGCCATCTCCGAGCCGATCGAGCGCCAGACCCGGGTGCCGCTGTACCGGCGCTCCGCCGGCTTCGGCTTCCCGGGCGTCCGGGTCGACGGAAACGACGTGCTCGCCTCGTACGCGGTGACCCGCGCGGCGCTCGACGCGGCCCGGCACGGTCAAGGGCCGACGCTGATCGAGGCGTACACCTACCGAATGGGTCCGCACACCACCACCGACGACCCGACCCGCTACCGGATCGCGAGCGAGGTCGAGGCGTGGCGCGCCCGGGACCCGATCAGCCGGCTGCGCACGTTCCTGGAGAAGCAGCAGATCGCCGACGACGCGTTCTTCGCCGAGGTCGAGGACGCGGCCCAGCGGGAGGCGCTGCACCTGCGCGACCGGGTGCTGAACATGCCCGACCCCGCGCCCACGGCGATCTTCGACCACGTGTACCCGAACGGTTCGCCGCTGGTGGATACCGAGCGCGAGCAGTTCGTGACGTACCTGGACTCGTTCGAGGGGAGCGCGCACTGATGGCTGAGACGTTGACGATCGGCAAGGCGCTCAACGCGGGACTGCGTCGCGCCCTGGAAACCGACCCGAAGGTCCTCATCATGGGCGAGGACGTCGGCAAGCTCGGCGGCGTCTTCCGGATCACCGACGGGTTGCAGAAGGACTTCGGCGAGGAGCGGGTCATCGACACCCCGCTGGCCGAGTCGGGCATCATCGGCACCGCCGTGGGGCTGGCGCTGCGCGGGTACCGGCCGGTCTGCGAGATCCAGTTCGACGGCTTCGTCTACCCGGCGTTCGACCAGATCGTCAGCCAGGTGGCGAAGATGCACTACCGGTCGCAGGGCAAGGTGCGCCTGCCGATCGTCATCCGCATCCCGTTCGGCGGCGGCATCGGCGCGGTGGAGCACCACTCGGAGTCACCCGAGGCGTACTTCGCGCACACCGCGGGCCTGAAGGTGGTGTCCTGCGCGTCGCCGGTGGACGCGTACGTGATGATCCAGCAGGCGATCGCGTCGGACGACCCGATCGTGTTCTTCGAGCCCAAGCGGCGCTACTACGAGAAGGGCGAGGTCGACCTGGACGTCGACCCGGCCAAGGCGTACCCGCTGCACGCCTCCCGCGTCGCCCGGCCCGGCCGGGATGTGACGGTCCTGGCGTACGGCCCGATGGTGCGCACCGCGCTGGACGCGGCCACCGCCGCGGCCGAGGAGGGCCGCGAGCTTGAGGTCATCGACCTGCGCACGCTGTCCCCGCTGGACCTCGACCCGGTGTACGAGTCGGTACGCCGGACCGGCCGCTGCGTGGTGGTGCACGAGGCGCC
>VSCG01000175.1:0-3877 GCA_047459115.1 Micromonosporaceae bacterium | reverse complement strand
CTAGGTAGCAGTGTTACTACCTAGCTGGAGCGGCTGCTACCCAGCATGCCTCACCGGGCCTGGCCCATCACCGTCACGTTCGCGTCGACCGGCAGGCGGGTGACGACGACACGCTCCCCGTCGACCTCGTTGAAGATCTCGAGGCCGGCTGTCACGGATGCAAACGCGGGCGCGGCCGGAAAGGTTGGGTCAGAGGTCGAGCCAGGTGTAGTCGTGGCCGCACGGCGGGCCGGCGGCGACCGCGAGCCGCCGCGCGTCGAGATCGAGCAGCACCGAGTACAGGGTCTCGGCCCGCTCCAGCGGCGCGTCCCGCTCGTCCACGTGCCGGCAGATCGACATCGGGCGGCCCATGTGGTCGCGGAACACCGCGATCAGATCGTCAGCCGTCACCGTGCGCTCGGCGGCGACCTCCGCGAGCAGCCGGCGGGCCCGGGCGGCGCGGAACAGCGACGAGCCGCCGGTGGCCTTGATGACGTCGTGGACCGGCAGCGGGGTCTCCAGGTGGTTGGCGTGGGTGAGCACACCGCCCACCGGGTGCAGCCATCCGGCGTCGCCGGGCACGAGTTCGAGGTCGATGAGTTCCTGGCCGTGGTGGTCGGCCTGGCCGAGCAGCAGGTTGATCGAGGCGCTGCGGGGCGGGCGCATGGTGGCGCGCAGCGCCGCACCCAACGAGTCGGCCTCCAGCGCGGCGCGCAGCAGCACGTGGTACGGCACGCCCGCGTGGACCGCGAGCCCGTCCCGTTCGCAGCCGAGCATGTTCACGCACACGCCCACACCGGCCGAGTTGAGCCCGGTCTTGGCGAGCATGCCCGCCTCGGTCAGCGCGAGCACGGTGTGGCCGCGCTCGTCGGTGGTGCGCAGCAGCACCATCGTGTCGCGCTGGTCCGGATGCCAGTCCCAGTTCTGCCCGAGCAGCAGGTGGCCGTCGGCGGTGTGGCCGCCGAGGACGCCGGCGGCCGTGCAGCCTCCCTCGGCGCCCTCCGGCTGGCCCATCCGGGCCGTGGCGAGCAGCTCGGTGCGCCCGTTCAACGCGTACACCTGATTCGGATCCACCCCGGCGGCCTCGGCCATCGCGTCCAGCATCTGCGCGATCCGCGGCTCGTACTCACGGGTCACGCCGCTCAACCGCGAGCCCGCCGCCCGTACCGCCGCCTCGTCCAGCCCCGCCTGCTCGAAGAACCGACGGGCGTACGCGTCGAGGTTGGCCCGGATGCGGTCGGCGGCGGCCGCGCCGTACGCCCCGCCGCACTCGGCGGGGGTACCGGACACGGTGATGAGCGGTAGCGGATCCATGCCGTGAGGCTACCCGCAAACCGGGGTGAGTCCGGCGGTCCGCGTCCGACCGCAGCGCGTGGGGACGCAGGCAGGCACGCGGGCCCTAGGCTGGGCGCCATGAGTACCGACGAGTCGTGCGTGCTCGTGGAGGGGCCCTGGACCCACCGATTCGTGAGCGCCAACGGCAGCCGGTTCCACGTGGTCGAGGCCGGCGCCGGGCCCCTGGTCCTGTTTCTGCACGGTTTCCCCGAGTTCTGGTGGGCGTGGCACGCGGTGCTGCCGGCCGTGGCGGACGCCGGGTTCCGCGCCGTGGCCGTCGACCTGCGCGGGTACGGCGCGAGCGACAAGCCCCCGCGCGGCTACGACGGGTACACGCTGGCGGCGGACGTGACGGGCCTGATCCGGGCGCTCGGTGAACGCTCCGCGGCGGTCGTGGCAGCGGGGTTCGGCGGCATGGTGGCGTGGACGGCGGCGGCGTTCCACCCCCGGATGGTGCGCCGGCTCGTGATCATGGGTGCCGCGCACCCGCTACGGCTGCGGGCGGCGGTCGTCGCCGACCCGCGCGGGCAACTCGCCGCCGCCGCGCCGCTGCTGCGGTTCCAGCTCCCCCGCTACGAGCACGTGCTCACCCGGCACGGGGGCGCGGAGATCGGCGGTTACCTGCGCCGGTGGGGCGGGCGGACGTGGGTGTCCGGCCCGTCGTTCGCCGCAGTGGAGCAGCGCTACCGGGAGGCGATGCGGATTCCGCAGGCCGCGTTCTGCGCGCTGGAGGGGTACCGCTGGGCCTTCCGGTCGGCGCTGCGGCTGCACGGCTACCGGTTCGTCAAGCTGCTCCAGCAGCCCATCGTCACCCCGACGCTGCACCTGCACGGGGCGGAGGACAGCGCGATCCTGCCACGCACGGCGCTGGGCAGCGGCCGGTACGTGATCGCCACCTACGAATGGCGGCTGCTGTCCGGAATCGGCCACTTCCCACATCTGGAGTCGCCCGAGCTGATCACCGGCGAGATCCTGCGCTGGGTCAAGGACTGACGGCCCAGGCGCGCAGCGCCCGGCGGCCCTCAGACGCGCTGCTCACGCAGGTCGGTCACCTCTGTGGCCGGCGCCCACCCCTGGTAGACGCCGTAGTCGAACTCCTCCAGGCCGAGCGACCGGGCGACCGGCGCCTTGCCTCCGGTGTACTCCAGGCGCAGCCACGTGTCGTGCTGTCCGAGCACGATGAACGGCGCACCCCGCCACGTGCACGTCGTGCGGACGTACACCAGCTCGTCCACCTCGGACATCGGCACGATGCGCCGGTAGCGGCGTTCCCGGACCTCTTCGAAGCCCTCGGCCGGCTCGGCCTGGTAGAGGCGCACCTGGTCACCGTCCGGGCTGGCCTCGTACTCCTTGCCGCGCCAGCGGGCCACGTAACCGTCGCGCATCACGCCTCCGGCTCCGCGCGCCGCCAACGTGAGCTGTCCGCGTCGAAGGTGGCCACCAGCGTCTCGGTGCCGTCCACACCCACCCGCAGCAACTGCGCGCCGTGCGGGAGCCGGACGCTGTCCACCTTGAACTCCGCGATGATGTCTCCACTGTCGCCCGGGGCGAACCCGTTGCCCCTGAACGGCGCCCGCTCGATGACCCACCCGCGCATCGCCTGCATGGCGGCCTCGTGCTGCCCGCCGTAGGGGATGCGGTACAGGCTGGGGCGGTGCGCGGCCCAGCGCAGCACGTGGACCTCGGTGGCGTCGGCACTGAACGGAGAACCGGCGTAGCTGAGGCCGAGCGCGGTGAACAGGTCGGCCGGGGTACGCAGATGCGCCACCTCGGTGGCCCGGTGCACGAACCCGGAGACGCGGTCGTACCCGCGCTCCAGGTAGTACGCCACCTGGGCCGGCGGCACGACCTTCTGCATCACGGTCGGCTCGGCCGATGTGGAACCGTGCGCGGCCGAGGCCCCGGACCGGTCGGGGCGCGCCGACTCCTCGGCGGCGGGCTCCCCGGCCGGTTCCTGCCCGAGCCCGACCTCGTCGGCCCAGTTCGCCAGCGCGACGATCTGTGCGCCGGGCAGCTTCGCGCCGACCGGGCTGCCCGGGTTGACGGCGAACGACCACTGCTCGTCGGGCCAGTGCCGGATGAGTTGTACGAACCGCACGGAGACGGTCTCGGCCTGCGCCCCGGCGTGGTCGCGCAGGCGCTCGGGCGAGGTGAAGACCACGACGTACGGCTGCTCGTCGATGGTTTCGGTCAGCCAGCGGAACGCCGGGTCGCCGGGCCGGGCGTCGGCCGGCACGCCGGGCGGCACCCGCAGCAGCACGGTGGCGAGCAGCAGCGTGGACAAGAACGAGTCGGTGTTGCCCGCCTCGGCCGCCTGCAGCAGGTTGCGCTCGACGTCGTTGGCGGGCTGGAACGCCGGGTCCCGGGCGACCGTGGCGCCCATTGCGGAGCCACCGACGGCGGACGCATCGAGGGTGGACGCGCCGACGGCGGAGGCCGGCGCGGTGACCCGTACGGATGCCCGGACCGAGGCGGATGCCCGGATCGGCGTACCGCCGCCCAGTGCGGCGATCCCGCTGGGTGGGGGTACCGACGGCACCCGGGTCGGCAGCGGCGGCGCGGC
>VSCG01000174.1:0-3943 GCA_047459115.1 Micromonosporaceae bacterium | reverse complement strand
AAAGGCCGCGCTGGACCGGCTCGGGCCGGAGGCGACGGAGATCGTCAACGAGTTCCACAGCCGTGCGCAGGCGGCCAACCTGCCGTACACCGCGTTCGAGACCCAGGCGGCCGCGTCGTGGACAGCGTGGGAGATCCTGGTCGCCGGGGTGCAGGGCGCCGGCGGCCTGGACCACAAGAAGATCTGCGACTCGCTGCACGCCAACGGGGCGAAGACCACGTTCGCCGGCACCTTGGAGTTCGACCCGGCGAAGAACAACTTCTGGCCCTCCAACCAGCTGCTCAAGCAGATCCAGGACAAGGACCGGGTCACGGTCTGGCCACCCGACCGGGCCGCCGCTCAGTTGCGCGCGCCGGCCTCGTCCTGAGGACCACCAGCGGTCCGCCCGGGTCGTCGACCCGGGCGGACCGCTGAACAGGACGCGGAAACGGCGTACGGAGGAGACGAATGATCACACTTCAGGCGGCCCTCGCCGGGGCGCTCATCGGTGGGCTGTACGCGTTGATGGCAGCCGGCGTCTCGGTCACCTGGGGCGTGCTGCGGATCATCAACCTGGCCCACGTCGGCATCATCCTGCTCAGCGCGTACCTCACCTTCCAACTCGCCTCCACCTGGGAAGTCGATCCGATCCTCACGCTGGTGATCACCGTCCCGGGCATGTTCGCCCTCGGTGGCGCGATCCAGTGGGCGTACGACCGCCTCGGCATCAGCGAGCTGAACTCGCTGCTGCTCAGCTTCGGCTTCCTGATCGTGATGGTGCAGGCGGTGAGCAACGTCTGGAGCGCGGACTTCCAACGGATGAGCGAATCCGTCAACCCCTACGCTACGGGGTCGCCGACGGTCGGCGGCTTGGTCTTCCCGATCACGACGCTGCTCGCGTTCGGGTTCGCGGTCGTGCTGATCGTCGGCGCGCATCTGACGCTGCAGCGCACGTTCCTCGGGCGGGCCCTGCGCGCCTGCGCGGAGGACCCGGCCGTCGCCGCCGCGTTCGGGATCGACCATCGCCGGGTCGGCACGCTGCTCGGCGCCGCCGCCGGCGCCACCGCCGCCGTCGCCGGAATGCTCTTCGCGCTCGGCAACGCGCTGACCCCGGCCACGGCCTTCGAATGGTTCGGCACGGTCTTCGCGGTGGTGATCCTCGGCGGCATCGGGCATCTGCTCGGCACGCTCGCCGCCGGGGTGCTCGTCGGGGTGGTCTCCGGGGTGGTCTCGGTGGTGCTGTCCCCGGCGGCCGCGCCGTTCGTGCTGTTCTCCGCGATCGTGCTCGCCCTGCTCCTACGCCCGCAAGGCCTGTTCACGACGAGAGGAGCCGCATGACCGAGCGGTCCATCGGGAGCCTGCGGGGGACCGGTGCGTCCGCCCGCGACCGGGCGGCCGGCATCCGGTACGCCGTGTCGTTCGGTCTGGCCCTCGCGGCGTTGGCGACGCTGTCGCTGTACCGCGAGACCATCGGGTTCCCGCTGTTCTATCTCGCGCTGCTGACCACCGTGCTGTTCTGGATCACCCAGGCCACGAGCTGGAACATCCTGTCCGGCTACAGTGGATACTTCAGCTTCGGCCAGGCGGCGTATGTGGGAGTCGGCGCCTACACCACGGCGGTGCTGTTCGGGCGCCACCAGGTCAACTTCTATCTCACCCTGGTGGTCTCGGCCGCGCTGTGCGCGCTGCTCGCCCTGGCGGTCGGCGCGCTGGCGTTCCGGCTGCGCTCCCTGCGCGGGGAGATCTTCGCGCTGCTCACCCTCGCGGTGCCGTTCATCCTCGCCGCGCTCGCGCGGATCCGGCCAGAGATCGACGGTGGGCAGGGCGTGGTGGTGCCGATCCCGCCGTTCCCCGCCGAGCTCGGGCGCTTCCAGGACTTCCTCTATCTGATCAACCTGCTGGTCGCCGGGGCGGCACTGGCGGTGGCGTTCACCATGCAGCGGTCCCGCGCCGGCTGGGCGCTCGCGGCGATCCGCGACGCCGAGGACGTCGCCGAAGGGCTCGGGGTCGCCACCTTCCGCTACAAGCTGCAGGCGCTGGTCACGAGCGGTGTGATCGGCGGTGTCGGTGGCAGCGTGTTCGCCCTGCAGATCGGGTTCGTCGCGGTCGAGAGCGTGTTCAACCTGACCATCCCGCTGTTCGTCATCGTGATGAGCGTGCTGGGCGGGCGCACCCACTGGTTCGGGCCGGTCATCGGCGTGGCCTTCATCGTGCTCCTCCAGGACCGGCTCACCGCGTCCGGGTTGGGCAACTGGCAGCTCATCGCGCTCGGTGTAGTGCTGGCGGCGCTGGTCATCATCGCGCCGGACGGTCTCCTCGCCCGCCTGCGGGCCCGTCCGGCGCCGGTGCTCGCCGCCTTCGCCCTGGTCACCGCGGCCCTGTGGGCTCCCATGATCCCGGCCGAGCCGCTGGACGCGATCCTCGCCGGCATGCTCGCCGCCACCGTGGTGGCGCTGTGGCCAGCCCGCCGCCGCGCCGGCGTCCAGACGACCGGGGCCGGTGCCGCCGGGGTGGCGACCGCGGCCACCGCCGGCGATCAGGAGAGCGTGGCCGCCGAGACGGTCGGCGCCTCGGCGGCGGCCGCGCCGCCGTCGGTGGCGGCCGGGCCGCCGGAGAGCGTGGCATCCGGCGAATCCGTGGCGCGCGCAAAGGCCGTGAGTCCGGCGGCCGAGCCCGGCGAGGTGCTCGTGGAGTGCCGAGGTGTGGCCCGGTACTTCGGCGGCGTGCGGGCGCTCGAGGACGTCACGCTGACGATCCGCGAAGGCGAGTTGGTGGGTCTGGTCGGGCCGAACGGTTCCGGGAAGACCACCCTGGTCGGCATGTTGTCGGGCACGTTGCGCCCGACCCGCGGCAGCATCCGCGTGGGCGGGCTGGAGATCACCGGGCTGCCGCCGCACCGGGTCGCCCACGTCGGCGTCGCCCGTACGTACCAGATCCCGCGGCCGTTCGCGTCGATGACCGTGCGCGACAACGTCGCCATGGCCATCATGTTCGGCCGTTCGCCCGAGCCGCTCGCCGCGGCCCGCCGCGACGCGCAGCGTCACCTCGAGGTCGTCGGGCTGGACTCGCTGGCCGACGCATACCCCTCCGCGCTGAACCTGCACCAACGTCAGCTACTGGGCGCACGTTCCGGGCCGACCGGCTGGAGCCGCCGGTGACGACGGGCGGACGTTTCGTGCCGCGCGACCCACCCGACGCCGCCGCGTTCGTCGGGTACGCGGTGACGACCGCGCCCTACATGTACCGGGCCCGGGTGCGGCTGGCCGCGCCGGCGCGTGAGATCGCCCAGGCCGTGCCGCCCACCGTGGGCATCGTCGAGGCTCTGGACGAGCGGGCCTGTCTGCTGACCCTGGGCGCGAACTCGCTCGACGTGATCGCCGTGCACCTGGCCGCGCTGGGGGTGGACTTCGTGGTGCTAGAACCCCCCGAGCTCGCGGCTCACCTGCGTACGCTCGCCGATCGGCTCGCCCGTGCCGCCGATCTCGATGCCGCCTCGCTGAGTTAGCTGCGGCGCACGCGCCTCGCAGCGGGTGAGGCGGCGCAGCCACACGGCGAGGGCCGCCACCAAGGTGACCTCCAGCGCGATCAGCACCCGCTCGACGAGCCCGATCAGCAGCCGGTCTCCGGGGAACGCGACGTACGCCATTGCGAGCAGGCACCACGCACCGGCGCGCACGCCGCGAGCAGGCCAGCGACCAGGGCGAGCGAGGAGATGCCGAGGGCGACCATCGCGACCGTGATGGCGGTGCCGTGGTCGAGAGGGCGAAGTCGCTGACGGTCAGCGCGACCGGGTCGAAGGCGGGGCCGAGACCTACGTGCCCGACGACCGCGGCCACCGCGGCCACCAGGATGCCGAGGAGCGCGACGACGGCGGACACACGCGCGTGCCGCTGCCGAGCCGGCGAGACGATCATGTCGCCCAGGTTGCCGGCGGCGGCATTTCGGCGACCATCCGGAGTCGCCC
>VSCG01000173.1:0-4009 GCA_047459115.1 Micromonosporaceae bacterium | reverse complement strand
TGCCGTTGGCGACCTCGTCGCAGGCGGTGATGCCGCCGAAGACGTTGACGAACACCGACTTGACCGCAGGGTCGGAGAGGACGATCTCCAGGCCGTTGGCCATCACCGCCGCGCTCGCACCGCCCCCGATGTCGAGGAAGTTGGCCGGGCGCACGCCGCCGAACTCCTCACCCGCGTAGGCCACCACGTCCAGGGTGGACATCACCAGGCCGGCGCCGTTGCCGATGACGCCCACCGAGCCGTCCAGCTTGACGTAGTTGAGGTCCTTCTCCTTGGCCCGCTGCTCGAGCGGGTCGACCGCGGACGTGTCCTCGTACACCGCGTGCTCGGGGTGCCGGAAGTCGGCGTTGCCGTCCAGCGTCACCTTGGCGTCCAGGCACAGCACCTTGCCGTCCGACGTCTTCGCCAGCGGGTTCACCTCGACCAGCGTGGCGTCCTCGGCGACGAACACGCGCCAGAGCTTGACCGCCACGTCCACCACCTGGTCGGCGACCTCGGCCGGGAACTTGGCGGCGGCCACGATCTCGCGCGCCTTCGCCTCGTCCACGCCGCGGTTGGCGTCGATCGGCACCTTCGCGACCCGCTCCGGCGTCTCCGCCGCCACCTGCTCGATGTCCATACCGCCGGCCACGCTGGCGATGCACAGGAACGTGCGGTTCGCCCGGTCCAGCAGGTACGAGAGGTAGTACTCCTCGGCGATGTCGGCGGTGACGGTCAGCATCACCTTGCGGACCGTGTGGCCCTTGATGTCCATACCGAGGATGTCGGTCGCCCGGGCCACCGCCTCCTCGGGGTTGTCGGCGAGCTTGACGCCGCCCGCCTTTCCGCGGCCACCGGTCTTCACCTGGGCCTTGACAACCACGCGGCCACCGAGCCGTTCGGCGATGGCGCGGGCCTCCTGCGGGGTTTCCGCGACGCCGCCGTCGAGCACGGGCAGGCCGTGCCGCGCGAACAGCTCGCGCCCCTGGTACTCGTACAGGTCCACCGGAACCTCTTCGTCGCTGTCGTAGGGGACTCGACCGCAGCCTAACGAGCGGATCCAGGCAGGTCGCCGACGGGTACGCCGCTCGGCGGCGGCCCGCCCGCCGCCTGTCAGCCACACGACACCGAAAACACCCACGCCGTGAGGTACGTCACCCGATCGCGGCTCGGTCGTTGTGTCAGATGTCAGCCGGTCAGCCGACAACGAGTGACCCGGATGACAGAATTGAAGGCGGCCGATGCCCTGTCGGTCGAGGGGTGGCGGCGGGGCGTCGTGCATGAGAGGCCGGACGTGTGAGGGGTGCGTCCGGCCTCTCCTCTTTCCGTTCGGCGGAAGCTGCCCGCCCGGCACGTGGTCGTCGCCGAGATCGCGCGGACCTGCTGCGGGAGCGCCTCGACGGGGCGGCCGGTGAGTGACGGGGCAGCCGGAGGTGTGCTAGCTGACGGGGGTGCCCACGTGGGCGCGCACCCAGTCGACGATGGACTGGGTGGTGGCTCCCGGCGTGAAGATCTTGGCAACACCGAGCCGGGTGAGCTCGGGGATGTCGGCGTCCGGGATGATGCCGCCGCCGAAGACGACGATGTCGTCGGCGCCCCGCTCGCGCAGCAGCTCCACGACGCGACGGAACAGCGTCATGTGGGCGCCGGAGAGCACCGAGAGCCCGACCGCGTCGGCGTCCTCCTGGATGGCGGTCTCGACGATCTGCTCCGGCGTCTGGTGCAGCCCGGTGTAGATGACCTCCATGCCGGCGTCGCGCAGGGCCCGGGCGACCACCTTGGCACCGCGGTCATGGCCGTCCAGGCCGGGCTTGGCCACGACAACCCGAATCCGAGAGCTCATCGTCGGCAGCTCCTTCGTCCAATCACGGGCAGTGCCGCCCTGCTGAACGAACATTAACCCAGGCCGGCGCCGGTTCCGCCGAAGCGCTCGCCGATCGCGTAGCGCAGCAGGTCAGAGGCGCTGAGTGAGGGAATCGCCGTAAACGAGTCAAGGTACAAACAGTTATCAACTCGGACGGCTCATAGCGCATCGTGACAGATCAGCAACATGAATGTGCGGGTATGGCTTGTGGGCTGATAACGAGTTGGCTACGGTGTCCCCCGGTGCAACATCCACGCCAGTTTTCACACTGACAACGGAGGGCGCGCGTGGTTTACCGGCCACCACCGAAGGAGCCTGAGAGATACCGCGGGCGCCGTCGGGCACCTACCCCTCCCCGCAGCCGCTACGCCGCAGTCGTCACGACCGCCTTCGTCGGCGCCGGCGTCGTGGCCTTCGCAGCCGGCGCCGGTATGCCCGACGCCAAGCAGTCCCCTCAGGCGCTGTCCGTCGACTCCGCGGCCCTGCTCGACCGAGCGGCCATGGCCGAGCGGTCTTCCCGCGACCTGAGCCGAGGGCCGACCACCTCGATCAACCAGCCCGCGCCCGACGTGTGGCTGCTGCCGTTGCACGGCTACCGGTTCACCTCTCAGTTCGGCCCGCGCTGGGGCAAGCTCCACGCCGGCGTGGACCTGGCGATCAGCGAGGGCACGCCGTACATGGCCGCGCGCGGCGGGGTGGTGAAGCTGGCTCGGTGGTGGGGCGGTTACGGCTACTGCATCGTCATCGACCACGGGGACGGCATCGAGACCGTCTACGGCCACTCCTCCAAACTCCTGGTCAAGGAGGGGCAGCGGGTCGAGGCCGGCCAGGTCATCGGGCTGATCGGCAACACGGGGCATTCGTACGGCGCGCACCTGCACTTCGAGATCCACATCAACGGTCGGCCGACGGACCCGGTACCCTACCTGCGCCGGCACGGTGTGGACATTCCGCGACAAGTCGAGGCAATCTTCTCCGGCGAGGCTGCTCCCTGAGTCGCGACGAGCGACGCGAGGCACGACGAAAACCGCCCGTATCGATCCGTACGGGCGGTTTTCCTTAATGTGATGTGGTATAGACCACAGGAAGCAATGAGACCTGCGCCACATTTGCGCCATTGACGTTTACCGGTCAGATGCCCATCTAACTGGGCAAATCGCCTGCGCCTGTACGTGGGCGGGCGCACGAAATGCCCGGCCGACACCCATCCCCTGCAGGCCGCCCTCGTCGCCGGAGCAGAGTTGGCAGTCACGTGCTGTTGACGGACCCCGGTCAACGCGAACGCCAAATGCCCAGACGACGGAGGTTTCCGCCGTGCAGGACGCCGACCTGAACGACAAGCGAACCGACAACGACGAGCCGACACAGACGGGCACCGGACGCGTGACCCGCGCTCTCCGACGCGGGCGCCACGCGGCCAGGCGCGCTGGTCGCCACGCCGCCCGACGCGCCCGCGACGTCGCCCGCCGCGGCCGCCACTTCGGCCTCGGGGCCGCCGCCCTCGCCATCGCCGGCCTGTCCGCCGTAGGCGGCTCGGCCCCCGGCGGCCTTGTGCCGGAGCCGACCGACACGTCCGCCGTGACGCAGAGCGTCATCGACCGCTCGACGCAGGAGCGGGCCGACCGCTCCGCGCGCACCGCCCCCGACGCCTCGCCGTCAGCGAGCGAGCCGGCGACTGCCGCGGCAACACCGAGCACCCCGCCGAGCAGCGCCCCGCCGAGCAGCCCTCCGCCCGCCTCACCGGAGCCGAAGCCCACGCCGAAGCCGGACTGGGTCAGCCCGATGCCGGGCGCCCAGGTCACCTCGTGCTACGGCCCCCGCTGGGGGACCCTCCACGCCGGCATCGACCTCGCTCTGCCGCCCGGCACCCCGGTGCTGGCCGTCGGCGCCGGGACCGTGGAGGCGGCCGGATGGCTGTACGCCGGCTACGGCATCTCGGTCGTGATCAACCACGGCAACGGCTACCTGACCCACTACGCGCACCTGAGCAAGGCCACCGTCTCGCCGGGTCAGCGGGTCTCGGCCGGCCAACAGATCGGCGCCGAGGGCTCCACCGGCGACTCCACCGGCCCGCACCTGCACTTCGAGGTGCACCGGGGCATGTGGAACCAGATCGAGCCGGCCAAGTGGCTGCGTGACCGCGGCGTGCACATCCCCGGCTGCTGA
>VSCG01000172.1:0-4115 GCA_047459115.1 Micromonosporaceae bacterium | reverse complement strand
TGGCGCCGAGCACCGCAAGCGCATGATGACCGGCCCAGGCGGCAACGGCTGCTAGGACAACCGCCCCCGCGAGCAGGTGCCGACCCGGGACTACCCGAGCTGTCACTTGGAGCCGACCGGTCGCTTCCGCCGAAAGGACAGTCGAATGAGGATCGCGCCGACGATGACGGCCGTAGCGCCAGCCAGCGCGATCGCGATAGGCAGGGGCAGGGTGTACGTGCCGACGCCGGCAACCCCGCCAATGGTGATGACACCAAATCCGGTCTTCGGAAGGCTGCCACCGGACATGACTGATCTCCCAACGTCTAGCGGTGGATGAACTGACCATCCCAACGATCGATCGGGCTGATCGTTACTTCGGTCACCGGGCTCGCGGGATCGGCCTGCCGAGCACCACGAGTCAGACTTGTGTGGACGGAGTCAGCGATGCGACAGCCAGACCGCGCAGTGCATTCTCGACGGAGCGATGAGCGGCGCGGCTTCTCACGCCTCAGACTTCGATGATCGGCCAGTCGGGTGGCAGGAGCCGGCTCATGGCCACGACATCGTGCGTCGCAACCTGGGCTTCGCGGGCAACGGCCTCGAGGGCCGCATGCGCCGCGTCCACGCCGCCACCGTTGCGCGCCGCGCGCCCGACCTTCGCCGATTGTTCGGGTAGGAGCGGACTGAGCTCGACGCATGGGATCGTCGACAGGATCGTGAGCACCCGGTCTTCCCCATCGGCCAAGCGTCGGTGTGCCTCGGCGAGGCAGGTGGCAGGGATGAGCACGGTGTCCCCGTCGTCGGTGATGATGCTGAGCAGTTCACCGACGGCGATGGATCCCTTGGCGTAGGCGAGCACGGCGCTGGTGTCCAGAACGAGGGTGACGGTCAAGTCGCCCGCCTCCGGCTGGCCAGCCTGCGCTTGCCCGCCTCGTAGCGTTCGCGCATAGCAGCGATGCCTTCCGCGGTCACCTCGATCCCGGCCTGGTCGAGGGCCCGCTGGGTCTTCTCACGATTGATCACGCTGCGCACCGCGCTGGCGACGAAGGCGGAGGCGTTGGGTTCCTGTTCCACTCGGGCGGCGACGTCCTCGGGCAGGTAGACCGTGATCCGCTTGCTCATACTTCAGATCGTAACAGTGTCATACCTTGCGCGTCAGGCCTCAGGCAGCGCCCGTCCCGCGTGATACGCCGGCCCTCGCTCGCGGACCGTCGGTGCGGGCCGAATGAGAGAACTCGTGCGAGTATGGCGGGGTGACTCCGCGACCCCCTGGCGCCCTGTTGCTGGTGCTCGGCGACGAGGATCTGCTCGTGACGCGGGCGGTGGCCGACGCGGTCGCCGCGGCCCGTACGGCCGCCGCCACCGACGGGACGCACGTGGACGTCCACGAGTACCAGGCGTCCGCGCTCGCACCCGGTGAACTCGCCGAGATGTTGAGCCCGTCGCTGTTCGGCGGGTGGCGGATCGCCGTGGTGCGCGACGGTCAGGACGCCAAGAAGGACCTCGCCGCGGCGATCCTGGCCTACGCGCGCGACCCGGATCCGGATGCGACCCTCATCGTGACGCATGCCGGCGGCGCGAAGGGCAAGGCGCTCGCGGACGGGCTGCGCGCCGCGGGGGCAACGGTTGTGCCGGCCGCGAAGCTGACCCGCCATCGCGACCGGGTGGAGTTCGTCCGCGACGAGGTGCGCCGCCTGGGCGGTCGGTGCCCCGAGGACGCCGCCGAGGCGCTGCTCGCGGCGGTCGGCAACGACCTGCGTGAGCTGGCGGCGGCGTGCGCGCAGTTGATGGCGGACACCGACGGCCGCCTGACCGCCGAGACGGTGGCCCGGTACTACCGGGGCCGTGCCGAGGTGAGCGGCTTCACCGTGGCCGATGCCGCGATGGTCGGCGACGCAGCCGGGGCACTGGAGGCGCTGCGCTGGGCGCTGCACATCGGCGTCGACCCGGTGCCGATCGCCGACGCCCTCGCCGACGGTGTGCGCACCGTGGCCCGGGTCGCCTCCGCCGGGCGCGGATCGTCGTACCAACTCGCCAGCACCCTGGGCATGCCGGCATGGAAGGTCGAGCGCGCGCAGCGGCAGGCGCGCGGTTGGACGGCGGACGGCCTGGTCGAGGCGATGCGCGCGGCGGCGGTGTGCAACGCCGAGGTCAAGGGCGGCGCGGACGACCGGGCGTACGCCCTGGAGCGGGCCGTGCTCGCGATGGTGAGTGCGCGAAGGCCCGCCCGGTGAGTCCCGGACACTTCCGCCGTCGCCCGGCGTCGGCACGCACGCGCCCGGCCTACGCCCGGATGCTCCGACTGCGGCACATCAACCCGGGAGCCGGGCTGTGTTTCGTGCTCTTCGAGGGCGTGATCGCGCTGTCGGCGCTGTTGGCGTTCGCCGAGCAGATGAGCTGGTGGGGCGTTGCGGTGCTGCCGCTGGCAGTGGCGGGGATGGTGAAGCTGAACGATGTGATCGCCGGCGCGCTGCTGCGACCGGCGGCGCGGGGCCGGCCCGGTGATGGGCGGGGCCGGCGCGGCGAGGAGCGGCACCGGCCCGGCTGACCATCGTCGACCGGACGGCCGGCCCGACCGACCGTCAGGCGGACGTCAGCTCGTTCAAGCGCTTCCAGATGGCCGACTTGCGGTTCGCCGCCTGGTTGCGGTGGATGACGCCCTTGCTGACGGCCTTGTCGAGCTTGCGTGAGGCCTCACGCAGGAGCACGGTCGCGGTCTCAGTGTCGCCCGCCTGCGCGGCCTCGTGGAACTTGCGGATCGCGGTCTTCAGCGACGACTTGACCGACTTGTTACGCAGCCGGCGCTTCTCGTTCTGCCGGTTGCGCTTGATCTGCGACTTGATGTTCGCCACGCGACAGCCTCGTCTTGGTTGCTCGTTGGTTGGTCTGCACGCGAACACGGCGGCACCTCGCCGTACGCGCAAGGGTCGAGGCTACCAGGCCTGGGCGGGCGGGGCCAAAACCGGCTCCTCGGTCGCCCAGCCGGCCCGCTCGGCCAGCCAGGCCAGCGCCACCCTCCCGCTCCACCGCTGGTGCCCGCTCAGGCTCGGAGACGCTTCGGAGGGCTGGGCCGCGCGGCTGAACCAGAAGCCGCACAGCGCGGCCAGGCTCGCGTCGAGCGCGTCGGCGGGCGCGCCCTGCGCCGTCGGGTGCGCGGCGAACAGCACGTCCGCGTCGATCCCGCTCGCGTACGCCGTGACCAGCAGCGCCGCGGTGTCGAACCAGGCCGGTCCG
This sequence comes from Micromonosporaceae bacterium, assembly GCA_047459115.1. Taxonomy (GTDB): domain Bacteria; phylum Actinomycetota; class Actinomycetes; order Mycobacteriales; family Micromonosporaceae; genus VSCG01. The sequence continues at coordinate 899 of VSCG01000172.1, read as the reverse complement.
TGGCAGAGCCAGTTCCAGTCGCACAGCCAGGCGGCGCCGTCATCGGAGATCAGCACGTTGTCCAGGCGCAGGTCGAAGTGCATCAGGCCGCGGTAACCGACGGCGAGTTCGGCGAGCCGCCCCTCCAGCGCGGCCAGGTCGTCGAGGTGCGCCAGGGCGTACCGGGGCATGGGCGGGACCGGCGCCCGGTGGGCGGCGATCTGTCGCCACGTCGTGAAGCTCTCCTGGCAGGCGTCGCTGAAGTGGGGCAGATCGACATCGAACGGCGGCGGCTCGCGCAGGGCCTGGGCCGCCGTGGCCCAGGCGGCCAGGGCGGCGTCGAGTTCGACCGGCCGCCACGGCAGCCCGGGCATGTGCCCGTCGACGGCGTCGAGGCAGAGGATGAACCAGTCGTCGACCGTGGCGCTCCAGCGGGGCCGGGCCGCGGGCACGCACGCGGGCAGGGCGGCGGTCAGCTCCGCCTCCCGCCCGTACGCGTACACAAGGTAGTCGTCCGACGACGCCTTGACGAAGACCGGCTCGCCGGAGGCGGGGGTGAGCACGGCGGCGAACCCTCGGGTGAAGCCGCCGCGCGCCAGCCGCACCGTGGTCACCGGCGCCCCCAGGTGGGCTTCGACCGCCGCCCGGACCGCCGCCGGCAGGTCCGTCCATTCCGGCCGCTGCGCCGTCTCCTCGTACGGCACCGTCGGCAGCCAGACCCTTCGCATGTGAGCAATATTGCCTAGGCGGCGGGTCTTCGGCGCGGGAATTAGCGACGAGCGGAGGCCCGACGAGCGATCCGCGCCGGGCGGGAGTTCCTCGGCGCGGTGGCGGACATGGGACGATAGGTAGTGGTCGTGGGGCGGCAGGCGTCCCGCTGGCCGCCACCGGACCACCCTCAACCGCAGAACCACAGGCAA
>VSCG01000171.1:0-4245 GCA_047459115.1 Micromonosporaceae bacterium | reverse complement strand
GGCCGCCGCCGGCTCTGCGACCGGGGTGGCCGCCGCCACCGGCTCCTCGGCCGCCGACTCACCAGCGGTCGACGGCGCGCTGACCGGCTCGCCACTGGACTCGTCCGGCGCGGCCTCGGCCGCCGCCGCGGCCCCCGCCGCCGGTTCACTCACCGCGGCGTCGGTCGGCTCGCTCACCGCGGCGTCGGTCGGCTCGCGTGCCGCCGCCGGCTCCGATTCACGTGCCGCCGCCGGCTCCGGCTCGCTTCCGGCAGCCGACGGCTTCGACGCGCTCACATCGATCTTTCGCTTGTCGCGCACGACGACCCCTTCCGCACCAGAGCGGGGGCCACCGGCCGCGGGAGTCCCCGCGGCCGGGGCGGCCTTGCCCGGTGCCGCCTGGCGATCGCCGTCCGCGGCCCGTGCCTCAGTCACTTCTTATCGTCCTCATCCACGATCTCGGCGTCCACGACGTCCTCCGCGCCGGCGCTCGCACCGCCAGCCGCGCCCGTCCCGGTGCCGCCCGCACCCGGGCCGCCGGCGTCCTGCGCCTGTGCGGCCTGCTGGGCGTACAGGGCCGAGCCGGCCTCCTGTGAGACCTGCGCCAGCCGCTCGTGCGCCGCCTTGACCTTCTCGATGTCGCTGCCGCCGAGCGCGCCGCGCAGCTCGCCGAGAGCCTCGTTGATCTTCTCACGGGATTCGGCCGGCAGCTTGTCGCCGCTCTCCGCGAGGAACTTCTCGGTCTGCCACTGCAGCTGCTCGGCGAGGTTGCGGGTCTCCGCCTCCTCCCGGCGCCGCCGGTCCTCCTCGGCGTGCTCCTGGGCGTCGCGCATCATGCGCTCGATGTCCTCCTTGGGCAGCGCCGAGCCACCGGTGATCGTCATCGACTGCTCCTTGCCCGTGCCCAGGTCCTTCGCGGACACCTGCACGATGCCGTTCGCGTCGATGTTGAAGGTGACCTCGATCTGCGGGACGCCGCGGGGCGCCGGCGGAATGCCGGTCAGCTCGAAGGTGCCGAGCTTCTTGTTGTACGCCGCGATGTCCCGTTCGCCCTGGAAGACCTGGATCAGCACGGACGGCTGGTTGTCCTGGGCCGTCGTGAAGATCTCCGAGCGCTTGGTCGGGATCGTGGTGTTGCGCTCGATCAGCTTGGTGAAGATGCCGCCCTTGGTCTCGATGCCCAGCGACAGCGGGGTCACGTCCAGCAGCAGGACGTCCTTCACCTCGCCCTTGAGGACACCGGCCTGCAGCGCCGCGCCGACGGCCACCACCTCGTCCGGGTTGACGCCCTTGTTGGGCTCCTTGCCGGTGAGCTGCTTGACCAGCTCGGACACGGCCGGCATCCGGGTCGAGCCGCCGACGAGGATCACGTGGTCCACGGCCTGGATGTCGATACCCGCGTCCTTGATCGCCTGCTCGAACGGGCCCCGGCAGCGGTCCAGCAGGTCCTGCGTCATGCGCTGGAACTCGGCCCGGGTCAGGTTCATGTCCAGGTGCAGCGGCCCGGACTGGCCGGCGGTGATGTACGGCAGGTTGATCGTCGTCGTGGTCGCCGCGGACAGCTCGATCTTCGCCTTCTCGGCGGCCTCCTTGAGCCGCTGCATCGCCATCTTGTCCTGCGACAGGTCGATGCCGTGCTGGCCGCGGAACGTCTTCACCAGGTGGTCGATGATCCGCTCGTCCCAGTCGTCGCCACCGAGGTGGTTGTCACCGCTGGTCGACTTCACCTCGATGACGCCGTCGCCCAGCTCGAGCAGAGAGACGTCGAAGGTACCGCCACCGAGGTCGAAGACCAGGACGGTCTGCTCCTTCGAGCCCTTGTCCAGCCCGTACGCCAGCGCGGCCGCCGTCGGCTCGTTGATGATCCGCAGCACGTTGAACCCGGCGATCTCGCCGGCCTCCTTGGTGGCCTGCCGCTGGGCGTCGTTGAAGTACGCGGGCACGGTGATCACGGCGTCGGTGATCTGCTCACCGAGGTAGGCCTCGGCGTCCCGCTTGAGCTTCATCAGCACCCGCGCGGAGATCTCCTGCGGGGTGTACTTCTTGTCGTCGATGTCGATCGCCCAGTTGGTGCCCATCTCGCGCTTGACCGACCGGATTGTCCGGGTCGGGTTGGTCACCGCCTGCCGCTTGGCGACCTCACCGACGAGCACCTCGCCATTCTTCGCGAACGCGACGATCGACGGCGTAGTGCGCGCCCCCTCGGCGTTCGCGATCACGGTGGGCTCGCCACCCTCGAGCACGGAGACGACCGAGTTGGTCGTACCGAGGTCGATGCCGACCGCACGTGCCATGTTCGTGTTCCTCTTCCTCCAGATATCGGCGCCCAGAGGGCGCCCGGATGACTAAGTTGAGTGGGTCCGACTCAATATTGCCACAGCACGGTCGGAGATCAAGGTTAAGTTGAGCCGGATCGGCGCAACTTTCTCCACCCGTGGCCGGTACGCTGCCCCGATCCGGCCGGCTTGTTGTCGGTCACGCATTGATCGGGCACGCTGTACCCGTGTCGACCCCCGGTGATCCGCCAGCCGTCCTCGCCGAGGCGCTGGCCGCGCTGCGCTCCACCGTCGCCGGCACGTCCTACCCGTTGGCCCTACCCGACGCGGCCGAGGCCGGTGGCGTCCGCGACTTCCTCGTCACCCAACTAGACGACTACCTGGTGCCCCGTCTCACCCAGCCGGACGCCCCGCTGCTCGCGGTCGTCGGCGGATCCACCGGCGCCGGCAAGTCCACGCTCGTCAACAGCCTCGCACAGGCCCCGGTGAGCCCCGTCGGGGTGCTGCGGCCCACGACCCGCGCCCCGGTGCTGGTCAGCCACCCCGGTGACACCCCGTGGTTCCGCCGGCCGCACGTGCTACCTGGCCTGGTGCGCACCAACCAGCCGGCCCGGGATCCCGGCAGCGTCCAGCTCGTCACCGCGCACGCCCTCACACCCGGCCTCGCCCTGCTCGACTCACCCGACATCGACTCGGTCGTCGACGACAACCGGGCGCTCGCCAGCAAGCTGCTCGCCGCCGCCGACCTGTGGCTGTTCGTGACCAGCGCCGCCCGCTACGCCGACGCGGTGCACTGGGAGCTTCTGCACACCGCCCGCGAGCGGGGCACCCCGGTCGCCCTGGTCCTCAACCGGGTCGCGCCGGAGGTCGCCGACGAGGTCAGCCGGCACCTCGCCGAACTGCTCACCACGCACGGGTTCGGCGACCTCCCGCTGTTCGTGGTGCCCGAGACCGCCGTCGCCGGTCAGGGCCTGCTGCCGGAACCGGCCATCACCCAGCTGCGTACCTGGCTCGGCGAGCTGGCCCGCGACGCGGCGGCCCGCGCCGCGGTGGCGCGGCAGGCCACGGCCGGCGCCGTGGCCGCGGCCACCGGCCTGGTCGACGGCCTGGCGGCCGCGGCCGATGACCAGGCCAGCGCGGTGCACGCCCTGGCCGACCGGACACGGGCCGCGTACCGGGTCGCCTTCTCGGCCGTGGACGAGGGGATACGCGACGGCGCCCTGCTGCGCGGCGAGGTGCTCGACCGGTGGCAGGAGTACGTGGGCACGGGCGAGCTGTTCGGCGGGCTGCTGGCCCGGATCGGGCGGCTACGCGACCAGATGGGCACGATCGTGACCGGCCGGCCGAAGGGTGGCCGGGCGTTGAAGGCGGCGATCAGGTCCAGCGTGGCCACGCTCGTTCGGGCGGCGGCCACCGAGGCCGCTGAGCAGGCGGCCGCCGCCTGGCGTGCGGACCCGGCCGGGGCCCACCTGCTGGCCGCCGGCCAGACGGACGAACCGGGCGACCTCGGCCGGCCATCGGACGACCTGGACTGGCGGATCGAGCGGCTCGTGCGCGAGTGGCAGCGTGAGGTGCTCCGGCTGGTGGGCGCCGAGGCCGGCGGGAAGCGGGCCGGGGCACGGCTCGCGGCGTACGCGGTCAACGCCGGCGGCCTACTCGTCATGATGGGTGTGTGTGCCTCGGCGCCGAGACTGCCGGCCGGGCCCGAGGCCGGCGGGGACGACACCGCCGCACCCGCTCAACAGGTGCTGGCGGCGGTCTTCGGCGACCAGACGATCCGGGACCTGGCCGCGCGGGCCCGCGAGGACCTGCTCGCGCGGGTCCGGGCGCTGTTCGACCACGAGGAGCGCCGCTACCTCGACCGGATCGCGGCCATGGGCGTCGAGGCGCAGGCGGCCGGCCGGCTGCACGCCGCCGCCGCGGCGGTGCGGCGGGCCGCGGCGGCCGCTGGCCTGGCCGCACCCGTCCCGGCCGACGAACCCGTCCCGGC
>VSCG01000170.1:0-4554 GCA_047459115.1 Micromonosporaceae bacterium | reverse complement strand
TCTGTTTTGGCGGTGTCAGAGCTGTCTGGGATGGACCGGCGTCTTTGCGGTCGAGCCGAGCAATTCTAGCAGTTCCTCCGCGGCCCGCTCGACGGAGTCGTTGACGACGGTCACATCGAACTCGGGCTCCGCAGCGAGCTCCTCGCGCGCGTGCTCCAGCCGGCGCCGGATCGTCTCCGGATCGTCGGTGCCGCGCCCGATCAGCCGCCGCTCCAGCTCGTTCCAGCTCGGCGGGGCGAGGAAGACCAGCAGCGCTCCCGGCATCGCCCGGCGGACCTGGCGCGCGCCCTGCAGGTCGATCTTCAGCAGGGCGGGCAGGCCGCGGCGCAGCCTGGCCTCGACCGGCCGGCGCGGGGTGCCGTAGAAGTTGCCGGCGAACTCGGCCCATTCGAGAAGTTCGCCCCGCTCGACCATCTGCCGGAACTGTGACCGGTCGACGAAGTAGTAGTGGACCCCGTCGACCTCGTAGTCCCGCTTGGGCCGGGTGGTGACCGACACGGAGAGCCAGACCGAACGCGAGCGCGCCCGGATCAGCTCGATGACACTGTCCTTGCCGACCCCGGACGGGCCGGAGAGCACAATCAGCCGAGCAGCCGGGCGCGCGTCGTCGTTGCTCACACCGCTTGTTTCTACACTGCGCGGATCACTTGCTCGAAGAGAACTCCCCAAGCAGTGCTCTGCGCTGCTGTTCGCCGAGGCCGCGCAGCCGGCGGCTGTCGGCGATCTTCAACTTCTCCATTATCTGAGTCGCCCGAACCTTGCCGATACCGGGCAGCGCCTGGAGCACGGCCGACACCTTCAGCTTGCCGACGACATCGTCGGTCTCGGCGCGGTCGAGCACCTCGGCGAGGCTCGCCTCACCGCGCTTGAGCTGTTCCTTCAGCTCGGCGCGGGCCTTGCGAACTTCGGCCGCCTTCTCCAGTGCAGCGGCACGCTGTTCGGGGCTCAGTGACGGGAGGGCCACCAGTTCTCCTCAGGTCCCATTGTTACGGATGTGGTTACCAGCGCCGGGAAAACTAGCGGTCAACGGCCGTTTCGGCAACGTGGCGACGCACGTACGGTCAGATTTGTCACGTGTCCGAGTCAGGCGGCCGCCCGCAGCGCAGCCGCACAAGCCGCCAGCGCCCGGTCCGCCGCCTGCCGCAGGCCCGCCACGCTGGGGCCGTGCGCGAGCACCTCCCGGGAGTACGCGGGTAGCACGGCCGACCGGCCGCCGCCGGTGAGCGCCCGAAGCCGGTCCGGCGTGGCGCCCTGCGCGCCCAGCCCCGGCGCGAGGATCGGGCCGCCCAGCCGGTGCAGGTCGTGCCCGGTGGGATCGACGGTCGCGCCGACCACGGCGCCGATGCTGCCCAACGGCGTCACACCCGCGTTGACCTGCGAAATCTCGTCGATCAGGAGCTGCGCGACGGTCCGCGAATCCGGGGTGCGGGCGCGCTGGATCCCGGCCCCCTCGGGGTTGGAGGTGAGGGCGAGCACGAATACGCCGCCGCCGTTCGCGAGCGCGGTGTCGATCATGGGTCGCAACGCGCCGAACCCCAGGTAGGGGCTCGCGGTGACCGCGTCGACATACAGCGGACTGGATGGGTCGAGGTATGCCTGCGCGTACGCTTCGACAGTCGACCCGATATCACCTCGCTTGACGTCGAGCAAGCATATCGCCCGCGTGTCGCGCAACTGTCGGATAGTTGACTCAAGGACCGCGATCCCCCGCGAGCCGTGTCGTTCGAAGAACGCGGACTGTGGCTTGATCACCGCGACCCGGTCGCCGAGCGCCGCCACCACGGTGTCTGCGAACCGGGCCAGCCCGTCCGGGTCGTCGGCGAGACCCCAGGCGGACAGCAGCGCCGGGTGCGGGTCGATGCCCACGCACAGCGGGCCCCGCTCGTCCAGCGCGGCCCGCAGCCGCGCCCCGAAGTGCTCCATCCGCCCCTCCTGCTCTCGATTCAGGCCCCGACCGGGGTCGGCCGGGCGCGCGCGACGGTCCGGTTGATCGCGCGGACCAGACCCGGCCCGTGGTAGACGAATCCGGTGTAGAGCTGCACGAGGCTCGCCCCGGCGTCGAACATGGCCGCCGCGTCGTCGGGGGTGGTGATTCCGCCCACACCGATGACCGGCAGCGTCGAATGCCGGGCGACGAACGCGACCACCTCACGGGCGCGAGCGGCCAGCGGACGGCCCGACAGCCCACCGGCCCCGGTGGCCGTGGTGTTGGTCGCGATGACGCCGGCCGCTCCCCGGTCCGCGCACACCTCGAGCACCTCGGCCACGGCGTGGTCGGTCAGGTCCGGCGCGATCTTCACCAGGATCGGCTTCTCCCCAGTGCACAACGCCGCCAGCAGCGCGTCGAGGTGCCCGCGGTCCTGGAGGGTACGCAGGCCCGGCGTGTTCGGCGAGGAGACGTTGACGACGAAGTAGTCCCCGTGCTCGCGCAGCGCCCGGTACGAGGCGACGTAGTCCGCCACCGCGTCCTCCAGCGGGGTCACCTTGGACTTGCCGAGGCTGATGCCGAGCGGCGCCGGGCGGGGTCCGGTACGCGGGCCGGCGGCGGCCAGGCGCTCGGCCAGGGCCCGGGCGCCGGCGTTGTTGAAGCCCATCCGGTTGACGATGGCCTCGCGCTCAGGCTCGCGGAACAGGCGCGGGCGGTCGTTGCCCGGCTGGGGGTGCCAGGTGACCGTGCCCACCTCGACGAACCCGAAGCCGAGCGCGGGCCAGGCGGCCAACGCGACCCCGTCCTTGTCCATGCCGGCGGCGAGCCCGACGGGGTTGGGGAACCGCACCCCGAACACCGTGCGGGGCGCCCGGACCGCGTAGCGGGCGCGCAGCGCGGCGAGCAGCGCCGGGTGGCGGGCGACGGCCGCCAGCCACCCCAACGTCCGGTTGTGCGCGGTCTCCGCGTCCCCGCCACCGATGCGGAAGAGCGCCGGCCGGACGACCCGCTCGAACATCAACTCAGCCGTGCCCTTCCTCGACCCGTACGGCATTTTCCGGGAAGGTGTCGAGTTGTGGATCTCCAGCGACGCACTTTCCGTGAAAATGCGGAAGGTTGGCGTGCAGCTCCTGCAACGGCCGGACGGTCATCTCACCGCGGATCAGCGCCTCGATGCCCATCACCGCCGCGGACAGGCCAGGCACCGTGGTGATGCACGGGATGTCCGCGGCGACCGCGGCGGTACGGATCTCGTACCCGTCCATCCGCGCGCCCGACCCCTGCGGCGTGTTGACCACCAAACCGACCTCGCCGGAGGCGATCAGCGAGACCGCGTGGCGCATGCCCCGCCCGCCGCCCCCGGCGACCATCTCGGTCTCGTAGTGCTTGGCCACCACCTCGCACGCCACCCCGTGGCGGCGCAGCACCTCCGCGGTGCCCGCGGTCGCCACGATCTGGAACCCGAGGTCGGCCAGGCGCTTGACCGGGAAGATCACCGCCCGCTTGTCCCGGTTCGCGACGGTCACCAGGATCTTGCCGGAGGTGGGCAGCGAACCGTACGCCGCCGCCTGCGACTTGGCGAAGGCGTGGCCGAAGTGCACGTCGATGCCCATCACCTCGCCGGTCGACTTCATCTCCGGCCCGAGCAGCGAGTCCACGCCCTTGCCGGCCGGCGTGCGGAACCGCTTGAACGGCAGCACCGCCTCCTTGACCGCGATCGGCGCGCCGGGCGGCACGTCGCCGCCGTCGCCGGAGGGGCGCAGCAGGCCCTCGGCGCGCAGCTGCGCGATCGTGGCGCCCAGCATGATCCGCGCCGCGGCCTTCGCCAGCGGCACCCCGCTCGCCTTGGACACGAACGGCACCGTCCGCGACGCCCGCGGGTTGGCCTCCAGCACGTACAGCGTGTCGTCCTTGAGCGCGTACTGGACGTTGAGCAGCCCGCGTACGCCGATGCCGCGCGCGATCGCCTCGGTGTACCGGCGCACCATCGCCAGGTGCGTGGCGCCCAGCGTCATCGGCGGCAGCGCGCACGAGGAGTCGCCGCTGTGGATCCCGGCCTCCTCGATGTGCTCCATGATGCCGCCGAGGTACACCTCGCCGGTCGCGTCGCACAGCGCGTCCACGTCGATCTCGATGGCGTCGTCGAGGAACCGGTCCACGAGCACCGGGTGCTCCGGGGAGATCTGGGTGGCCCGGCTGATGTAGTCGCGCAGGGTCGCGTCGTCGTACACGATCTCCATGCCCCGGCCGCCGAGCACATAGGACGGGCGGACCAGCACCGGGTAGCCCACCTCGTCGGCGATCCGCTTCGCCTCCTCGTACGAGGTGGCCGTGCCGTACGCGGGCGCGGGCAGCCCGGCGGCGGCGAGGACCTCCCCGAACGCGCCCCGGTCCTCGGCGCGGTGGATCGCCGCGGCCGTGGTCCCGACGACCGGCAGGCCGGCGTCGGTGAGCCGCTGCGCGAGTCGCAGCGGCGTCTGCCCGCCGAGCTGCACGATCACGCCGACCACGCCCGGCCCGCCGGCCGCCTGACCGGAGGTGTGCTCGGCGTGCCACACCTCCAGCACGTCCTCGAACGTCAGCGGCTCGAAGTACAGCCGGTCGGCGGTGTCGTAGTCGGTGGAGAC
>VSCG01000169.1:0-4651 GCA_047459115.1 Micromonosporaceae bacterium | reverse complement strand
AGTGGCTCGCGCCGATCCTGCGCAACCTCGCCGACACGCCCGAGCGGATGGCCGAACTGGACGTCAACGAGGGCGTGGTGCCGCTCATCGAGATGCGCTTCCCGCCGCCCGGCACGCTGCTCACCCCGATCTTCCCGGCGCCGACGAACGCCCGTACCTTCGTCATCCTGCGCCTGCTCGGCGTGCTGGCCGGGGTGCTCGCCAAGGCGGTGGACGGGCGGATGCCGGCCGACCAGGAGACCATCCGGTACACCGGGGTGTACGGCACCGACGCCGACGGCCAGCCGTACCTGATGCGCGAGGTGCTGGGCGGCGGCTCGGGCGGGCGCTACTACGCCGACGGTGAGGACACCATCCACGTGGTGCCCGACTCGCGCAACATCCCGGTGGAGTTCGCCGAGGCCCGCTGGCCGTTCATCGTGGAGCGGCTGGGCCTGGCGGTGGACTCCGGTGGCCCCGGCCGCTACCGGGGCGGGCTCGGCTACGAGAAGCACATCCGCATGCTGCGCGACGCGCACTTCATGTCGATCGCCGACCGCTCGGTGCTGTCCTGCTGGGGCGTCAACGGCGGGCGCGCGGGGCGTCCGTTCAGCGTCGTCATCGACCCGGGCGGGCCCAACGAGCGGGAGGTCGGGGCGCTGGAGGACGCCGCGCCGGTCCGGGCCGGCGAGGTGATCCGCATCCGCACCACGGGCGGTGGCGGCTGGGGCGACCCGCTGGACCGCCCGTACGAGGAGGTGGCCCGGGACGTCGCCTGGGGCAAGGTGAGCGTCGCCGGGGCCCGCGAGGACTACGGGGTGGTGATGGACGGCGACCGGGTCGACGTGGCGGCCTCCGACGCGCTGCGCGCCGAGATGCGGGCACGGCGCACCGGCGACGAGCCGTTCTTCGACCGGGGTCCGGGGTACGCCCTGCTCTCCGGCGGGCGTCCGTACGCGGAGGTCGATCTGTTGTGACGCGGTCGGCGCGGGACCTGATCGCCCTCACCATCGACTCCGGCACCTGGGAGTCGTGGGACGAGCCGGTCACCGACCCGGCGCCGCTCGACCCGGCGTACGCCGACGCGCTGGCCGCGGCCCGGCGCCGGACGGGCTTGGACGAGGCGGTGATCACCGGGGCGGGCCGGCTCGGCGGGCGGCGGGTCGCCGTCGTCGCCAGCGAGTTCGGATTCCTCGGCGGCTCGATCGGCGTCGCCGCGGCCGAACGGTTGACGCGCGCGATCGAGCGGGCGACCGCGGAGGGCCTGCCGCTGTTGGCCGCGCCGGCCAGCGGCGGCACCCGGATGCAGGAGGGCACGGTCGCGTTCCTGCAGATGGTGAAGATCAGCCAGGCGATCACCGCGCACAAGGCCGCCGGGCTGCCGTACCTGGTGTACCTGCGGCACCCGACGACGGGCGGGGTGTTCGCCTCCTGGGGCTCGCTCGGGCACCTGACCGTCGCCGAGCCGGGCGCGCTGATCGGCTTCCTCGGCCCGGTGGTGCACGAGGCGCTGACCGGCGCGCCGTTCCCCGAGGGTGTGCAGACCGCGGAGAACCTGCACCGGCACGGGCTGATCGACGCCGTGCTCGCCCCCGAGGATGTGGCGCAGGTGGCGGCGCGGGCGCTCGCCACGCTCTGCGCACCCCGGCGCGTCCCGCCCGGGCCGCGGCCGCCGGACGAGGTCGCGCAGGCGCCCGTCGCCTGGGAGCTGGTGCAGCGCTCCCGGCGCGCCGACCGCCCCGGCACCCGGGCCCTGCTGCGGCACGCCGCCCGCGACGTGGTGCCGCTGCACGGCACGCAGAGCGGCGAGACGGGCACCGGGGTGATCGTCGCGCTGGCCCGGTTCGGCGAGGCGCCCGCGGTCGTCGTCGGCCACGACCGGCGCGACAGCCCGCCCGACCCGGCGGGTCTGCGGGCCGCCCGGCGCGGGCTTCGGCTCGCCGCCGAGCTGAGCCTGCCCGTGGTCACCGTGGTGGATACCCCCGGCGCGGCGCTGTCCGCCGAGGCCGAGCAGGGCGGTCTCGCCGGCGAGATCGCGCGCTGCCTGGCCGACCTCGTGACGCTGCCGGTGCCGACGCTGTGCGTGCTGCTCGGCAAGGGCAGCGGCGGCGCGGCGCTCGCCCTGCTGCCGACCGACCGGGTGGTCGCCGCCGCGCACGGCTGGCTCTCGCCGCTGCCGCCGGAGGGCGCGTCGGCGATCCTGTACCGCACCTCCACACGCGCGCCGGAGGTCTCCGCCGCGCAGGGCATCCGCGCCGAGGACCTGTACGCGCGGGGCATCGTGGACCGGATCGTGGCGGAGCGGCCCGACGCCGCCGACGAGCCGGAGGCGTTCCTCGACCGGTTGGGGGCGGTGCTCGCCTACGAGCTGGCGACCCTGCTCGACGCCGATCCGGTGCAGCGGCTCGCCGCCCGGCGGGAGCGGTACCGGCGGCTCTGAACGTGGCGTGCCGTACGGGAACTTCTGCCGAATACAGTCGTGTTGTTCGGCGAACCTTGCCCATGCAGCCGTGCCTGACCAGTTCTTAGAGTCCATCCGTGCGGATCCTCGTCGCTCTCGGTGGCAACGCGATGACCTCGGCGGACGGCCTCGCCCGTCCCGAGGATCAGATCGCGGCGGTGCGGCGTGCGGCGCAGCGGATCGCCGAGGTCGCCGCGACCGGTGCCGAGGTGGTCGTCACCCACGGCAACGGGCCGCAGGTCGGCAACCTGCTGGTCAAGAACGAGCTGTCGGCCGCGGTGGTGCCGCCGGTGCCGCTGGACTGGTGCGGCGCGCAGACCCAGGGCACGATCGGCTTCATCCTGCTCAACGCGCTCGCCGAGTACCTGCCCAACCCGCCGGCTGCGCTGGTCAGCCGTACCCTCGTCGACCCCGACGACCCCGGATTCGCCAACCCCACCAAGCCCATCGGCCGCTACCTGCCCGAGGACGAGGCGCGGGTGATGATCGGCCACGGCCAGGTGTGGCAGGACCGCGGCGAGCGGGGCTGGCGGCGCGTGGTGGCCTCGCCCGAGCCGGTCGAGATGCTCGACGCACCCGCGGTGACCGCGCTGCTGGCCGCCGGATTCGTGGTGGTCGCCGGTGGTGGCGGCGGCATACCGGTGGTGCGCGACGCGGACGGCACGCTACGCGGCGTGGAGGCCGTCATCGACAAGGATCTCAACGCCGCGCTGCTCGGCCGGGCGATCGGGGCCGACGTCCTGGCGATCGCCTCCGACGTCGAGGCCGTGATGCTCGACTGGGGTACGCCACAGGCCCGGCCACTGCACGCCGTCGACGCCGCGCAACTGCGCCGGTACGCCGCCGACGGGCACTTCGCCGACGGCTCGATGGGGCCTAAGGTCGAGGCGGCGTGCCGGTTCGTCGAGCGCGGCGGCGAGCGGGCGGTGATCTGCTCCCTGGACCGCATCGCCGCGGCGGTGGCCGGCCGGGCCGGCACCGTGGTGACCGCGAACCAACCAGCCGCGACTGGTGCTGACGACACGACGGAATGACGACGAGAGGTGACGCTGTGCCACAGCCCATTGAAGTCCGCAAGGTGCCCATCAAGAACGTCTCCGACGCGTCCGGGCTCGCCGAGCTGATCGACGCCAAGGTGATCGAGGCCGACCGGGTCATCGCCATCATCGGCAAGACCGAGGGCAACGGCGGCGTCAACGACTACACCCGGATCATCGCCGACCGGGCGTTCCGGGAAGTGCTCGTCGCGCGCGGCAGCCGGTCGGCCGAGGAGGTGGGCCAGATCCCCATCGTCTGGTCGGGCGGCACCGACGGTGTCATCTCCCCGCACGCCACGATCTTCGCGACCGTGCCGGCGGAGTCGGTCGAGCCGACCGACGAGCCGCGGCTGACCGTGGGATTCGCGATGAGCGAGCCGATCCTGCCCGAGGAGATCGGCCGCCGCGGCATGATCGAGAAGGTGGCCGCCGCGGTCCGGGAGGCCATGGGGCGCGCCGGGATCACCGACCCCGCGGACGTGCACTACGTGCAGACGAAGACCCCGCTGCTGACCATCCACACGATCCGCGACGCGAAGAGCCGCGGCAAGACCGTCTGGACCGAGCACACCCACGAGTCGATGGACCTGTCCAACGGCACGACCGCGCTGGGCATCGCGGTCGCCCTCGGCGAGATCGAGATGCCCGACGACGCCGCGGTGATGCACGACCGCTCGCTGTACTCGTCGGTCGCCAGCTGCTCGTCCGGCGTGGAGCTCGACCAGGCGCAGGTGGTCGTGGTCGGCAACGCCCGGGGCATCGGCGGCCGGTACCGCATCGGCCACTCGGTGATGCGCGACGCGCTGGACACCGACGGCATCTGGGCGGCGATCCGCGACGCCGGCCTGGACCTGCCGGAGCGCCCGCACCACACCGACCTCGGCGGGCGGCTGGTCAACGTGTTCCTCAAGTGCGAGGCGTCCTCCGACGGCGTGGTGCGCGGCCGGCGCAACGCGATGCTCGACGACTCCGACGTGCACTGGCACCGGCAGATCAAGGCTTGCGTCGGCGGTGTCGCGGCGTCGGTGACCGGGGACCCGGCCGTGTTCGTGTCGGTGTCCGCGGCGCACCAGGGCCCGGACGGCGGCGGTCCGGTGGCCGCGATCGTCGACCTCGGCCCCGAACCCACCGGCTACGTGGCACCGTGAGCGCGAGGAGCGAGCGTATGCGAGCC
>VSCG01000168.1:0-4713 GCA_047459115.1 Micromonosporaceae bacterium | reverse complement strand
GTGGTCACACTAACGCGGATATTGCACCGTCACAAGCATCATATGAATGACTCAAGCCGTAACCGACGTGTCCATGGCACAACGCGAACGACCGCAGCGACGGCGGCGGCTGCGTGGGCTCTCCCACCGTGGAGCGTCAGGAGGCGGCCGCGCTCGAAAGCCGGGCCTGCGAACCTGCTCCCGGCAGGTGTCGTAGGCCAGACCGGTGAATCAGGACTGAAGTGTGTGGTCGAGCAGATAGGCCGGGGGCACGGCGTCGGTGAGCCAGACGCCGTTGGCGCTGCGGTAGAAGAGGTGGCCGTCGCGCGCCATCGACGCTGCGTCGACCGTGATGATGACGACCGGACCCCCACGGCGGCGGCCCACCCGCAACGCGGTCTCGGTGTCGACGGACAGGTGCACGTGGTGGCGTCGGCCGCGGTGCAGCCCGGTCGCGCGGATGGAGTCCAGCGCGAGCGCCGACGTGCCGTGGTAGAGCCGATCCGGCGGCGGCACCGCGGTCAACCCGAGATCGACGGGGATCGAGTGACCCTGGCTGGCGCGGATCCGTTCCACGCCGTCGGCGCCGCGCTGCACGGCGAACCGCTGCTTGTCGTTGCCCGCCACCACCGCATCGAGTTCCGCGCGCGTGATCTGCAGAGCGACCAGCAACTCGTCCACCGGCACCCATCCGCCCTCATCGAGCATGAGGCCGGCGCGCTCCGGCTGGTGGCGCAGCACGGTCGACATCCGCTTGCTCAACCTGACCAGGCGCTCACGATCCATGCCGAAATTCTGGCCGGCACGCCGCCGCCCGCGCCCGGGTTGTTTCGGCGAAGGCGTGTGGAATTGCCGCTGGCGCCGCCGCGGTACGGCAGCCTGGAGGGATGCCGCGAAAAGGAGACCAGCCAGCCGACGCCGGCAAACCGGGCCAGGGCTGGCGCACCGCCCGCCGTGATCTCCTCCTGCTGCTCGCGCTCGGCCTGCTCGTGTACCTCCTCCTGCCGCGCGTCGGTGAGGTGCGCTCGGCGCTGCGCGCGCTCTCGCACGCCAACCCGTTCGGCGTGCTGGGCAGTCTCCTGGCGGCGGCCGCCACGTTCTTGTTCGGTGCGCTTGCGCTGCGCTCCGCGGCAGCCCGCCGACTGCCCCTGCGCCGGACGATCGCCGTGCAGGTGGCCACGGCGTTCGCCAACCTGGCCCCGAGCAGCGTCGGCGCCCTCGCCGTAACCGTCCGCTACCTGCAGCGCCAGGGGATACCGTTGGCGAGGGCGGCGACCGTGACGGCGATGGTCCGGGTGGCCGGTGCTCTCTCGGTCCTGCTGCTGCTGCCGCTTCTGCTGCCGTTCGCGCGTCGTACCCGTCCCGTGCCGCCGGTGCCGAAGAGCTTCCCCGTGCTGGTGGTGGTGCTGGGTGTGTCGCTCCTCGTCGCCGTCGTCCTGGCGCTGCCCAAGCTACGCTCCCGGATCCCCGTGGTCGCGCACCAGGTGGCCGAGAGCCTGCGCTCGCTCACCCGGCAACGGCGTGGCCTCCGGCTGCTGTGGGTGTCCCTCGCCCTGACCTTGGCGTACGGCACCTGCCTGTACCTCGCCCTGCTGGCTGTGGGCCTGCCGGTCGACCTGTCCCTGGTGCCACCGGTGCTGCTGCTCGGGATCCTGGGCCAAGGTGTGGCGTCGGTGGCACCCACCCCGGGCGGGTTGGGAGCCGCGGAAGCGGCGCTCGTGTCCGGGCTGCTGATCTACGGGGTGGCCACCGGCCCGGCGGTGGCCGGCGTGCTGATCTACCGGTTCGCGACGTTCTGGCTGCCGCTCGCGCCCGGGTTCGTGGCGCTGCGGGCCCTGTCCAGACGGCGACACATCTGAGCGGCGCATTTTTGCAGGTCAAAGGCACCAGCAACCCTCGGTCACGCCGGTTGCGTCATCTTCCTCGATCCCACCCGACTGCTACAGTCGGGGCCGATCCGGAGGCGGCCGGTGGGAGGAGATCCGCGGTGACGAGGCCCTTCCGGGAGGCGTTCTCCCAACTGCTCAAGGCACGCTTCCCGGTCCTGTACATCGAGTCGTACGAGGAGCAGCGTGTCATCGCGGAGGTGAGCGCGGTCGCCCGGGACGCCGCGCTCGTACGCACTCCCCGAGCGGTCTGGACCTGGTCGGTCACCGAAGGGCTGGTGCAGCCCGACGGCGCCCATCGCAGCGGCACGACGGATCCCGAGGACGCGCTCAACGCGGTGCTGCGCATCGACGAGCCAAGCGTGATCATCTTCCGTGACCTGCACGCGGCGCACGGAGGCGGCGACCGGCCCGGGGATGCCCGGGTGGTACGCCTGCTGCGGGACATCGCGGTCGCCTTCAAGTCGGGCCCGATCCCGCGGGCTCTCGTGCTGGTCTCTCCGGTGCTGCGCCTGCCGGTCGAACTCGAGAAGGACGTCACGATCGTCGACTTCGCGCTGCCCACCGAGCAGGAGATCCGGATGGTGCTCGACGCGATGATCGCGGCCAACGCGGCGAACGGGCGGATCCGCATCGAACTGGACGAGGCGGGCAAGGAGCGGTTCGCGAAGGCCGCCGTCGGGCTCACCCTTCAGGAGGCGGAGAACGCCTTCGCCCGGGCCATGGTCAACGACGGCACCCTGGACCTCGACGACATCGCCGAGGTGCACGAGGAGAAACGGCAGACCGTACGCAAGTCGGGCGCGCTGGAGTTCGTCGACGTCAACGTCGACATGGGCGATGTCGGCGGCCTGGAGAACCTGAAGCGGTGGCTGGCCAAACGCAACGGCTCCTGGCTGGCGGAGGCCGCGGCGTGGGGACTGCCGGCCCCGCACGGCGTGCTGATCACGGGGGTTCCCGGCTGCGGCAAGTCGCTGACGGCCAAGGCGGTGGCCGCCACGTGGGGGCTGCCGCTGCTGCGGCTCGACATCGGCCGGGTCTTCGCCGGGCTGGTCGGGTCGAGCGAGCAGAACATGCGCAACGCGATCCGCATCGCGGAGGCGACCTCCCCGTGCGTGCTGTGGGTGGATGAGATCGAGAAGGGCTTCGCGGCCGGCCCCGGCGACTCGGGCACCTCCGCCCGGGTCTTCGGCACGTTCCTGACCTGGATGCAGGAGAAGACGGCACCGGTCTTCGTCATCGCGACCGCGAACAACATCGAACACCTGCCGCCGGAACTGCTGCGCAAGGGGCGCTTCGACGAGATCTTCTTCGTCGACCTGCCGACCCGCGCCGAACGTGCCTCGATCTGGCGGGTGCACCTCACCAAGCGGCTGACCAGTCCCGCCGTCAGGGGCGAGATCACCGTCGACGACGCGCTGCTGCGCGAGCTGTCGCAGTTGACCGAGGGCTACTCGGGGGCCGAGATCGAGCAGGCGGTGATCGGCGGCCTGTTCGACGCGTTCTCCGAACGGCGACCGCTGCGCAAGGACGACCTGATCCGGGCGGTGGTGAACATGGTGCCGCTGAGCACCACGCAGGCCGAGCGGATCGGCGCCCTGCGCGGCTGGGCCGAGGTGCGGGCGGTGGCGGCCACCGCCGCCGAGGACTGGGACCTCGAGCGCGGCCCCGCTGCGTCCGGCGGTCAAGTCGGCGGTACCGCCGAACCGCCGTACCGGGGTTCGGGGGGACGGGCGGTCGAGTTCTAGGGTGAGCAGTGGGAATCCCAGGGAGGACTGGTGAGCGTCTCACTGTTGCTCGTGCCGCTGGCCGTCGCCGCCGCGGCAGGCGTGCGCGGCGTGACCGCGGGGCGCGACCACGAAGGCCGGATCGTGTGTCAGGTGCAGACCCGGATGCGCGACGAGACGCTGCTCGCGGCCGCGCTGCGCGAGACCAACGCCGCCGTCACCGCGGGTGAACACGAGATCGTGGCGGCCTGGGAGGGAGTGCAGGCGACCTTCCGCCGCGACCGGGACGGAGTGTGGTCGGCGCACCTCACCGGCGACGTCGACGAGCAGCGGGCGATCGAGATCGTCCGGGCCGTGGACGCGGGGTACGGGCGGCAGGTGCAGCGTGCCGTGCTCGACCGGCTGCGGGAGCGGGCGCCGGCCGCGGGACTCCGGCTCGAATCCGAGACCGTCGCCGAGGACGCGAGCGTACGGCTGGTCTTCGCGGTCGAGGGGCGCTCGTCGTGACCGGAACGCCGCGCATAGTCGTGACCGTGGGGCCGGACGGTCTGTTGAGCGCCGAGACCCAGGGCCTGCTCGGCCCGGCGTGTCTGGACTACATTGCCGTGCTGGAGGATCTGCTCGACGCGACGACGGTCGAGAGCGCGTACACCGCGGACTACAGCAGGACCGAGGTGACCGTGCGGGACGTGCAGGAGGAGCGCGATGTCGAGCGCGCCTGACGGACAGCCGACCGGTACCTCGCCCACGGCGCACCCGGCCGCAAACACAAACTGGTGGATTCAGCAGAGCTTGTGGCTGCTGCTGCCGATCGTCGGGTGCAGCTGCCTGGGCGGTGCCGGCTTCCTGTACGTCGGGCTGCGGGCCCGGCGCCGCAGTTGGTGGATCCCGGGAATCGTCTACCTGGTGGTCGGGTGGACCGCGTTCGTCCTCGTGGGCGAGTCCGGCGAGGAGAGTGCGATCAGCGACTGGGCCACCGGCGCGCTCCTGGCCAGCTGGGTCGTCTGTATCGCGCATGCCTTCGTGATCAACGTCGCGTGGCTGCGCTGGCGGGCCGGTAACGTGCCCTGGTACCCCGGGCCGCTCGCGCCGCCGCCGAGCTGGACCGGCGGGGACCCGCC
>VSCG01000167.1:0-4775 GCA_047459115.1 Micromonosporaceae bacterium | reverse complement strand
CTAAGACGATAACGATGTCGGGTTCCTGCCCATTCGCGCCCGGCGCCACCGGATCATGCGGCGCCCCTCACGCTCGCCTCTTGCCAACCGATCTATCGAAACGTGAGGACGAAGATCCGACCCGCGTCGGGATCCTCCGTCCGGTCCAGGCCCCAGTATGCGGAGGTGACGAGCACCGTGGTCGGGTCGAGCAGGCAGCAGGCGGTCGGCCGGGCGGTGGGGACGCGGTAGGACCGGATCAGGCGGCCGTCGGGCGAGAACCGGTCGACGCGCCAGCCGTCCCAGACCGCGACCCACACGTCGCCGCGCGCAGCGACCGCCAAGCCGTCCGGCGTGCCCTGCTCGTACCGATGAAAGACCTGCCGTCGGCCCAGTGCGCCGCTCTCGATGTCGAACTCGATGACGTCTACCCGCTTGGCGTGGCTGTCGACGAGGTACATCCACCGACCGTCGGGGCTCCAGCCGATGCCGTTGGACGCACCGATCCCGCGCAGCATCTCGTGCACGCCGCCGTCCGGGTCCAGGCGGTAGAGCACGCCGCTGTATGGCGCCTCGGGCGGGCTGATGGTGCCGACCCAGAACCGCCCGCGCCCGTCGCGGACGCCGTCGTTGAGCAGGCCGCGGACCTCGCCGATGAGCCGGCGCCCGTGGGGGCCGAGGTGTTCAAGGCCGCGGGACGTGGCCAGCAGCCAGCCCTCGTCGGGTACAGCGGGGGCCACGGCGCTCACCCGGCCGCCCAGCTCGTACGTCGCGCGGGTTCGCACGGCGCTCCCGTCGTAGGAGCCGACGTGCAACCGTCCGACGTGGACGTCCACCCAGAGCAGCTCGCCGGTGCGTGGGTCGACGCGTGGGCACTCACCGAGCTCGTATGCGGCGGCGGAGGCGGTCCGGATGCTCTGCTCAGCCACCGCTCGCCAGCCTCGCCACAGCCTGCTCATCGATGGTGATGCCGAGTCCGGGCCCGACCGTCGGCGAACGGACTCCGGCCGCCGGCTCATCCAGGTCGGCGGCGAGCGCGCGGCCGAGGGGGTTGGATCCGATCCAGTGCTCCATGATGTCGAAGTTCGGCATGGCGAGCGCACAGTGCAGGCTGGCGGCGAAGTGGACGGCCGAGCCGATCGAGACGTGCGGTGTGGCCTGCGCGCCGAACGCGTCGGCGAGCGCGGCGATGCGCATCGTCTCACTGATCCCACCAGCTCGGCATACGTCAGGTTGCAGGACGTGCAGCGCCCCGGCGCGCAGAAAGCTGAGCGCCCGGTGCCGGGTCGCCAGCGAATCCAGCGCGAGGGGGATGGAGAGCCGGGCGGCGAGGTACGCGTAGTCGTCGACCTGCTCGGGCGGCACGGGCATCTCGAAGAAGCCGACGCCGAGTTCCTGCAGACGCTCGCCGAGGTGCAGCGCCTGGCGCACGTCGTAGGCGCCCGCCGCGTCGGCGAAGACCCGGCCACCCGGGCCGAGGACGTCGCGTACCACTGCCACCGACGCCGCGTCACCCTCCGGGTCGACACCGACCGCGACTTTGATCGCGGTCCAGCCGGCGTCCCTCAGCCGCCGGGCCTCCGCCTCGACCCGGCGAAGGCCCTCCGCCCCCTCCCGCGTGCCGGCCGCCGGCACACCCGAGGCGTAGACCGGCGCCGCCTCCCGGAAAGCACCGCCCAGCAGCGCGTACACCGGCTGGCCGAGAGTACGCCCCCACGCGTCCCACAGCGCGATGTCGACCCCGGCGATGGCCTCTAGCCAGAACCCCGAGTCGTGACCACGCACCCGCATCGCGGCGTACATCCGCTCCCAGGTCACGGCGATCGCATCGAGGCTGCTACCGAGCACGATCGGGCGCAGCAGCTCATTGACGCACGCCGCGGCGACCGACGGCGCCACCGGCGCCTTGCACTCTCCCCAGCCGACGACGCCGTCGTCGGTCTCGACCCGCACGAGCACCGTGTCGATGGTCCGCGAGTACGCGTACCGGCGACGCGCCACCGGCGGGTAGGCGTCGAGGTCGGCGCCGGTCCCCTCGCCCCAGGTACGGGCGCCCCAGTAGGTCTCCGCCGGCGGAACCCGCAGCGGAAAGGCCGACACAGACACGATCTTCACGAGCAACCCCCGTCGACGTCGAGATCGGTGGCGGCGAACGGTGCCCAGCCGGCGGCGACCGCCAGCGCCACCAGCAGCGGGCCCTGGCCCCAGGGAAATACGCCGATGCGCCGGGTCAGGTATGTCACCGCGGTGCCGACCGGGGTCGCCTCGGAGACGGCCAGGGCCCCGTCCTCGACGTCGGCACAGGCCGCCGCGAGCGCGCGCTCGGCGAGGCCCGCCGCATCGGGCCGGACCACGCCCGCGTGCAGACCGGCGAGCAGCCCGGCCGCGATGAGCGCCGAGACCGATGCCTCCACTGGCGCGTCCGGGTCGTCCACAATGGTTCGCCACCGCCCCTCGGTCTCGTGCTCCCCGAGGGCGTCGACGAGCCCGTCCAGCCGCCGGCGCAGCCGGGTGTCGTCCTCGTGCACGAGCGTCCCGACGAGACCCCACAGCGCCCAGCCCTGCCCGCGGCCCCAGTGCACTCCGTTGGGCCGGCGCGCGTGGACGTCGTAGCCGTGGTGGAACAGGCCCGAGGCGTCCTGCAGCACCGCCGCCGACTCCTCGATCAGGTCGGCGGCGGGCCGGCGCAGCGCGGCGAGGCCGGGCCCGTCGGTGTGCATGCAGTCCACCCAGATGAGCCGGCCGAGCCCGGCCAGGTCGGGCCGGTGCACGGCGGGCTGGCCGGCGACCGGGCGTGCGGCACCCTCGACGCTGGCCACGAAGCGTCGGGCCGCGGGCCGGATGTCCAGTTCGGGGTAGACCTGCCGCAGACGCAGGAGCACGTCGACGGCGATGAGGTGGTCCTCGGGGTTGGCCGGTGCCGCGAGAGACGGCGCCACGTGACGCCGCACGGTCTCGGCCAGCTCGCCGCGGCCGAGCAGATCGGCCGCGGCGAGCAGACCCAGCAGTGCGTGGCCTTCGCCGAATCCCCAGACCCGGTACGGGTACTCCGTAGCCCGTTCGGCGACGCGCCGAAGCAGATCGAGCGTCACGCCACCGCCTCGTACACCTCGACCTCGAACACCCGCGCAACGTCGATCGGATTGCGCGAGGGGTCACTGATCGACAGCCGCACCTGGTCGCCGCGCACATCGAGGTCGCTCAGCACCACCTTGTGCTGCGTGTTGTCCACGACCGAGGCGACCTGCTGCCAGCCGGCGTCGGTGTGCACCTCGACGGTGAAGTCCACCAACACGCTCGTCAGATCGTGGTTGGTGCGCTGGTAACCGCTGTAGACGTAGACGCTGCCGATGTGCGCCATCCTCCCGAGGTGGATCGTGAGGACTGGCGCCGGATCGTCCTCGGCCGACACCCAGCGGCTGTCGTCGCTGAATCCGCCGTCGACGGCCTTGTCACCCGTGGAGGTGGGCCGCAGCGCCGAGGAGGCGGTCACCGGGGC
The DNA here is from genome assembly GCA_047459115.1 of Micromonosporaceae bacterium. Taxonomy (GTDB): domain Bacteria; phylum Actinomycetota; class Actinomycetes; order Mycobacteriales; family Micromonosporaceae; genus VSCG01. The sequence continues at coordinate 1,297 of VSCG01000167.1, read as the reverse complement.
GTTCAGCGCGAGATTGCGCCCAGGGGGCACCGCCACGTAGGCCGTGGTGTCGAGCTGCCGCACGAGCCCGTAGTGCCGGTAGCTCACGATCGCCCGTAGCTCTGCCCTCTCTTCGGAGACTGACGGTCCTGGTGTGATCAGCCAGCTGGCCGAGGCGGTGGCGCCGGGGGCCACGGTCGAGGGAAGGCCACCGGTGGGGACGGCGGACCAGCCGGCGGGCAGCGAGAGCTCCACCGAGACGTCCATGAGCGGCACCTCAGACCCACTGCGCACGGTGAGCGACAGCGGCGTCGCCATTCCTCGCGGATAGTTTCCGGCCGCGTCGAGCGTGATCGTCGCGCCGGGGTAGTCCCGCGGGGTCACCGGGAAGGCGCGGTTGGTCACGGCGAGGTCCGCGTTGTGGTCGAGCCAGTGGGTCAGGTAGGTACGCGCGGCCAGCAGCGCCACCCACTCCTCGCGACCGGAGTAGGTGTCCTCCGAGGGCGGGCCGTAGGTGCGTCCGTCCGGGAACCGGGACTGCATCTGCAAGGCACGCTCGGCGTGTGCCCTCGCCCACTCGCGGCCGGGCACGCTCGCCAAGTGGTCGAAGCCGAAGGTGGCGGCCAGGGTGTCCAGCAGCAGGAAGTGCATCTGCCGGCTGGTCCCCCAGTCGTTGCCCTGAGGGTAGTAGATGTCCGCGCTGGCGCCGCCGTCCTGGCCGCGCACGTAGATCGTGCCACCGGGCGCGGCGTACGGGGGCGCGGTGAACACGTGGTCGACGAGCGCGTCATACACGATGTCGGCGTTGAAGAACGCCGCCCGCGGGGTCGGCAGCCCCGCGAGCCCGTACGCCAGCGGGGCCCCGACACTGTTGGCGATGCTGGTGAAGTAGTCGGGGTGGATCCGGTTGTGGTTGACCAGCGTGCCGTCGTCGAAGATGTTCGAGCCGTTCAACCAGTCCTTGACCGGCTTGCCGTTGATCTTTGTTGGGTTCTGCAGGTCGCTCGGGCGCGAGTAGGCGGAGATCATGAGTTCGAGCGCCTTGTCCTGCCACACGGCCCGGTTCGGGTGGTTCGGCATCATCGACACGGCGAGGTTGAGGAAAGCCGCGTTCCACGCGTTCTCCTCCGCCTTGCTGTCGCCCGGCGTGATGACCCGTCCGGTCTCGTCCTGGTAGTACGGCACCTGGTAGTACAGGAACGCGTCGGCCTCAGCCCGCACCATCCGCGCGAGCCGCTCCTGATCGGCCGGCGGCAGGTGGTCCCAGAGCAGCCAGCCGGCGAACGCGGCGTTGAACGCCCACAGCGCGCTCTGCCAG
>VSCG01000166.1:0-4831 GCA_047459115.1 Micromonosporaceae bacterium | reverse complement strand
GCGCAGTGCCAGGCCAAGCTGAACAACCCGGCGTTCCTCGACCGGGCGCCCGACGCGGTGGTGGCGAAGGTCCGCGAACGGCTGGCCGCGGCAGAGGCCGACCTGGCCCGGATCGATTCGGCGCTGGCCGCTCTGCAGTCGCGATGATTGACGAGTTCGCGAAGATCGACGCGGAGCTGCTCGCGCGCGGCTTCACCCGGATGGTCTTCGACCTCGGCAAGATCGAGGAGCTCCTGGACCTGCTCGGCAGCCCGCAGCGGGCGTACCCGTCGATCCACCTGACCGGGACGAACGGCAAGACCTCGACGGCACGGATGATCGACAGCCTCCTGCGGGCCCACGGTCTGAACACCGGCCGCTACACCAGCCCGCACCTCGAGACCGTCCGCGAGCGGATCAGCCTGAACGGGGAGCCGATCGACGAGGAGCGCTTCATCGCGACGTACCACGAGGTGGCGCCCCTGGCGCAGCTGGTGGACGAGCGGCACCCCGAGCCGCTGACGTACTTCGACATGACCACGGCGATGGCGTTCGCGGCGTTCGCCGACGCACCGGTCGACGTGGCCGTGGTGGAGGTCGGACTGGGTGGCGCAGAGGACGCGACGAACGTGCTGCACGCGGGCGTCTGTGTGATCACGCCGATCGGCCTGGATCACAGCGAGTGGCTGGGCGACGAGATCGGCGACATCGCGGCGGCGAAATCCGGGATCATCCACGACGGCGCCACGGTGATCTGCGCCGTGCAGCCCGAGGACGCCGTACACCCGATCGCGCAGCGGTGCGTGGAGACCGGCGCGACGATCGCCCGGGAGGGCAGCGAGTTCGGCGTGCTGCGCCGCACACTGGCCGTGGGCGGGCAGGTGCTCACCCTGCAGGGTCTGTCCGGGGAGTACGACGAGGTGTTCCTACCGCTGCACGGCGCCCACCAGGCGCAGAACGCGGCGGTGGCGCTCGCGGCCGTGGAGGCGTTCCTCGGCGCCGGCCGCGACCGCGCACTCGACGCGGACGTGGTACGCGAGGGCTTCGCGGGCGTGACGTCCCCCGCGCGGCTGGAGCGGGTGCGTACGGCACCGACGGTCCTGCTCGACGCGGCGCACAACCCGCACGGCATGGCCGCCACGGCCGCCGCGCTGCGTGACGAGTTCACGTTCCGCCGCCTGGTCGCGGTGGTCGCGGTCCTCGCCGACAAGGACGCCCGCGCCATGCTCGAGCAGCTGGAGCCGGTGGTCGACGTGGTCGTGGCGACCCGCAACACCTCGCCGCGGGCGATGCCCGCCGACGCGCTGGCCGCCGTCGCGACCGAGGTGCTCGGCCCGGAGCGGGTGCGCGTCGAGCCGGAACTCCCCGACGCCATCGAGGCCGCGGTGCTGCTCGCCGAGGCCGACCTGGCCGGCGAGCTGAGCGGGGTCGGGGTGCTCGTCACCGGCTCGGTCGTCACCGCCGCCGACGCACGGAAGCTGCTCAAGCGGTGAGCCAGCCGTCGGGACTGCGCGATCCGCACGCCGCGGTGCGTGGGGTGGGTGCGGGCACCCTCGTCGCCGAGGCCCTCGTGCTGCTGCTCGCGGTGTTGCCGCTGCGCGCGCTCGGCGGCCACGCCAGCGGCGCGGCCGTCGCTACGGTCGGTGTCCTCGCGGCGCTCGCCGTGGTGCTCGCCGGGCTGCTGCGCCACCGCTGGGCCTGGTCGGCGGGCAGCGTCCTGCAGGTGCTCCTGCTCGCCGCCGGGGTCCTGCACTGGTCGCTGGCCGCGCTCGGGCTGCTCTTCGGGCTCGTCTGGGCGTACGTGCTCTACGTGCGCCGGCGGGTGCTCGGCTAGGCGGCGCGCCCGCCGCGGCAGGCCGCGATCCCGGTCAGGGGAGTTCGCGCCATTTGACCAGGGTGATGCCGTGTGAGTCGGGATCCCGCAGCATGGCCGCCCACACCTGGGTGCGCGCGCCGCTGGCGACGGCCCGCGGCGGATGGATGAACCTGACCCCCTTGGCGCGCAGCCTCGCGTAGGCCGCCTCGACGTCGTCCACCTCGAGGTTGAGCTGCACCAGGCGCCGGTCCACCCGCGGCATGTCCGGCACGCAGCGCACCGCCAGGCGGGTCTGTCCGTACGCCAGCAGCGCGCTGTCCGGTCCGCGGTCGAGCACCTCGAAGCCGAGGGTGTCCCGGTAGAACTCGATCGTGCGGGCGAGGTCGGCCACCACCAGGGTGACGCTCGCCCCGTGGATGGCGCCGATCATCCCGACCGCGCCGGCCGCCTCCCCGTGGCCCGTGCTGACCTCCCCGGCTGGGCGCTCCGCGGGCGCACCCCCCTCCGGCTCCGCGAGTGCCACGGTCGCCGCGTCGTCCGCGGGCCGGCGTGGGCGCGGGCTCGGCCGGGGCCGCGGGCTCGGCCGTGGCCGGGGACGCGGCACGGTCGCCGCCTCGCCCGGCCCGTTCTCCGCCGGTACGTGGCCCGTCGGCGGCTCGGCCGCCGGTACCTGCGCGGTCGGCTCCTCGGCCTGCCGGCGCCTGTCGGCCTCGTCGTGTTCGTAGCGTTCGTCGTGGTCGTCGTGGTCGTACGCCCCGTCGCTGCCGTCGCCCAGTTCCGCCTCGACCAGCCGCTGCACGTACTCGTGGAACCGCTCGTCCTCGGCGGCCTCCTCGCCGTGCGTGCGGACCTCGTCCCAGAGCACCCGTACGTGGCGCGGGTTCTCGATCGGCACGCGCACCGGCAGCGTGTCGCCGATGTCGGGCCACTTCGCCACCGGCACCCGGGCATCGGTGATCTTCACCTGGACCGGGATGAGTCCCTCGGCCTCGACGACGATCTGCAGATGGCAGCGGCCCACGGCCACGTTCGCGGGCGGCTCGGTCACGTCGAGGACGTGCGCGGTACCCCGGACGTAGGTACGCCCGCCGTTGCCGACCGCCGAGACCACGATCAGTCCGATCGCCAGCACCACGAAGACCGCCCCGACCCCGGCGAGCTGCCAGCTCCTGGCGCCGGCACCGGCGCTGATCACGAACGCCCCGACGGCCGTGAGGCCCGCGGCCGTGAACCTGCGCGGGTACGAGATGTTCCACCGACGGCCATTCGGCACGGCACGACCTCCCAGGGCGAATATCACCCAGGCTAGGCAGATTCCGGCAACGAGCGGAAGTCCGACGCGCGTTCGGTAGGCTGAGCGCGCTGTTGCCGCATTTCGGGAGGCGATTCGTGACCGAGCGCACGCTCGTACTGATCAAGCCGGACGCGGTCCGCCGCGGTCTCGTCGGTGAGATACTCAGCCGGTTCGAGCGCAAGGGTCTGACCATCGAGGCGATGGTCCTGCGCACCATGGACGCGGGCCTCGCCGACGCCCATTACGCCGAGCACGTGGACAAGCCGTTCTATCCGCCGCTCAAGGAGTTCATGACCGGCGGCCCGCTCGTCGCCATGGTGCTCTCCGGTGACCAGGCCGTGGACGTCGTGCGGGCGCTGGTCGGCGCCACCGACGGCCGGAAGGCCGCGGCGGGCACGGTGCGCGGTGACTACTCGCTCTCCAACCGGGAGAACCTGGTGCACGCCTCCGACTCCCCGGACAGCGCGAAGCGGGAGATCGCCCTCTGGTTTCCCGAGTTGGCCTAGGCACCGCCGACCGTGCCGGCCATCGGCGCGCTCGGCGGCAGTGACCCTGCGGTCATTCCTCGCTGGGAGGTTGGGTTCGGGTACTCACCGCGATCCGGTTCCACACGTTGATGGTGGCGATCGCGATGATCAGATTCGCCAGCTCCTCCTCCGCGAAGACGGCGGCGGCCTCGTCCCAGACCGCGTCCGGCACGCCGTGCTCCCCGAGCCGGGTCACCGCGTCGGTGAGCGCCAGGGCCGCGCGCTCCCGCGCGGTGAAGAACGGCGCCTCCCGCCACGCCGAGACCGCGAACAGCCGACGCGTGGACTCGCCGGCGGCCAGCGCGTCCCGGCTGTGCATGTCCACACAGAACGCGCAGCCGTTGAGCATCGAGGCGCGCAGCTTCACCAGTTCCAGGAGGGTGTGGTCGACGTGCTCGCGCACGTACGTCTCCAGCCCGAGCACCGCCTGGTACGCCTGCGGCACCACCTTGATCATTTCCATGCGGGGTTTCATGCCGATCCATCCTCGTCCTCGGTGACGTGTCACTGCTCGGACGTGCGGCGCAGGGCCGGGTGTGACAGGTGGTGGCTGTGATCCGGGTCATCTGGTCTTATCCAGTCATCTGGTCTGATCCAGGCTTTCCCGCGCGCGCCGCATGCTGCCCCGCGGGACGGGCAATGGGGATGAGCGTGGCCCACGTCGTCGGGTAGCCTTGACGGAAGTGGCGATGACCCGGCCATCACCGGCGAGCCTCCGGAAGAACAGGCGCCCTGACCGGCGCCCCAGTAGAACCGGACGGGTCCGGCCCGTCACAGCCGGCCAACGAGCGGTCGGCCCCACCGGGGCCGGCAAGCGAGGTGGTACCGCGGGTCGCGGTGCCCGGCCTCTGCCGACAGAGGCCCAGGCGCACCGTCGGCTCGTCCTCGCACCTGGCGACGAGTGAGTTTTGCGAGGAGAGCGACCACCGATGGCCTACCCGATGCACGAGACGAACGCCGGGGTGCCGGCGAGCCCGGACCTGCCCGCGGTCGAGCGGCGGGTGCTCGACTACTGGGCGGCGGACAAGACGTTCCAGGCGTCGGTCGAGGGCCGTGCGGGCGGCAGCAACGAGTACGTCTTCTACGACGGACCGCCGTTCGCCAACGGGCTGCCGCACTACGGACACCTGCTGACCGGATACGTCAAGGACGTCGTTCCCCGCTACCAGACCATGCGCGGCCGGCGGGTCGAGCGCCGCTTCGGCTGGGACTGCC
>VSCG01000165.1:0-4882 GCA_047459115.1 Micromonosporaceae bacterium | reverse complement strand
TCGCCGCGCAGCACGGCCATGCCCGGTCGGGGGATCCCGGGCGCGGTCGCCTCCAGACCCCAGCGCACCCGCCGCGGGCCCGCCTTCCGCTCGGCCAGCAACGCCTCGCGACCCCAGAACGCCGGCTTGTCCCAGCCGACCGCCCAGCCGCAGCGCGCCTGCAGCGGAGTGATCTCCAGTGACAGGTCCTGGCCGTGCAGGGGCAGGCCGGCCTCGGTCCGCAGGGTGTCCCGCGCCCCGAGACCGCACGGGCGGACCCCGTACCGCTCTCCCTCCGACAGCAGCGCGTCCCACACCGGACCGGCCGCCTCGGCCGGAACCACCAGCTCGTAGCCGTGCTCGCCGGTGTAACCGGTGCGGCACACGACCACCGGCGTGCCGTCGCGCTCGGCGGTGCGGAAGGTCATGAACTCGTGCCCGGACGGCAGGCCGAGCGCGGCGACCAGCTCCGCCGACCGCGGACCCTGCACGGCCAGGATCGCGTACCGCTCGTGCTCGTTGGTGACGGCGACACCCGGTGGTGCGGCTTCGGCCAGCCGCCGCACCACCTCGGCGGTGTTGGCCGCGTTCGGGACGAGGAACACGTGGTCGTCGCCGTACCGGTAGGCGATGAGGTCGTCGACCACGCCGCCGGTCGCGTCGTCGCAGCACAGTGTCCACTGCGCCCCGCCCGGCCCGATCCGGTCCAGGTCGTTGGTGAGGCAGGAGTTGACGAACGCCGCCGCGCCCGGGCCGGTCACGCGCGCCTTGCCCAGGTGGGAGACGTCGAAGACGCCGACCGCCTCGCGGACCGCGGTGTGCTCGGCGATCACCCCGCCGCCGGCGTACTCCAGCGGCATCTCCCAGCCCCCGAAGGGGCCGAACCGTGCCCCGAGGGCGGCGTGCCGCTCGTGCAGAGGTGACCGGCGCAGGCCGGGTTCGGTGGCTCCGCTCATGGGAGGCAACCTACCTGCCGCCGGGCCGGTGGCTACGATCGGCCGGGGCGCCTCACGCCGGTGCCCGCAACCGCCTGACCGCACTGGAGAGCCCGTGACCCTCCCCCGACTGAGCCTGTTCGACACCGACCCGGCCGAGCTCGACGTCGACGCGATCGTGATCGGCGTGTACAGCCGCGAGGGCGGCGACCTGCTGGTGGGCGCCGGCGCCGAGAGCATCGCCGCGGCCTTCGACGGACGGCTCACCGCGACCCTGAAGCTGCTGGGGTCGACCGGCGCCGCCGGCGAGGTGGTCAAGCTCGCCACCCTCGGGACCATCACCGCCCCACTGGTGGTGGCGGTCGGCCTGGGACCGGAGCCGGCCGGTGAGACGCCCGTGCCGGAGGTGCTGCGCCGCGCCGCCGGCACCGCGGTGCGGGCACTCGACGGCCACCGCCGGGTCGCCGTCGCCCTGCCGGTGCCCGACGGCGCCGGGCTCGCCACCGCGGTCCGCGCGCTGGCCGAGGGAACGCTGCTGGGCGCGTACCGGTACGACGGCTACCGGTCGACACCGCCCCGGACCGAGCGGGTCGGCTCGGTGACGCTGTACGTGCCGGACGTCCGCGACCGCGCCGCGCGGGCGGAGGTCCGGCGGGCGTCCGTGGTGGCGCAGGCCGTGGCGCAGGCCCGGGACTGGGTCAACACGCCACCCAACTACCTGCGCCCGCCCGCGTTCGCCGACGCGGTGGCCCGCGCGGGCGAGTCGGCCGGCCTGGAGGTGGAGGTGCTGGACGAGAAGGACCTCCGCCGCGGCGGGTACGGGGGCATCCTGGCGGTCGGGTCGGGATCGGAGTCACCGCCGCGCCTGGTCCGGCTCGCCTACCGGCCGGCGTCGGGCACGCCCGCCGCCCGGGTGGCGCTGGTGGGCAAGGGCGTCACCTTCGACTCCGGTGGCGTGTCCATCAAGCCCAACCAGGGCATGTGGCAGATGAAGTCGGACATGGCCGGCGCGGCCGCGGTCGCCGCCACCGCCCTGGCGGTCGCGGCGCTTCGGCCGCGCGTGGCGGTCACGGCCTGGCTGCCGATCGTGGAGAACATGCCGTCGGGCTCGGCCTACCGGCCGGGCGACGTGGTGACCATGTACGGCGGCAAGACGGTCGAGGTGCTCAACACCGACGCCGAGGGACGGATGATCCTCGCCGACGCGATCGCCCGGGCCTGCGAGGAGTCCCCGGACGTGCTGCTGGAGACCTCCACCCTCACCGGTGGGCAGATCATCTCCCTGGGTCGACGGGTCGCCGGCGTCATGGGCACCCCGGAGCTGTGCGAGCAGATCCGCGCCGCCGGCGAGGAGACCGGGGAGCCGGCCTGGCCCATGCCGCTGCCCGACGACGTGCGGCAGTCCATGGAGTCGACGGTCGCCGACATCTGCCAGACGAACGCCAACCAGGAGCGGGTGGGCACCATGCTGCAGGGCGGCGCGTTCCTGTCGGAGTTCGTCGCCGACGGGGTGCGGTGGGCGCACATCGACATCGCGGGCCCGGCCTTCAACGTCGGGGACCCGGTCGGCTACCTGCCCAAGGGCGGCACCGGCGTGCCGGTCCGCACGCTGCTGCACGTCATCGAACAGCTCCCGGGCTGACCCGGCCGGTCACGCCTCGCCGGCCTGCTCGGCCCGCGCGGCGCGCTTGCGGCGCTCGTTGAACTCCCGCATCCGCTGGGGGTAGCCGACCAGTGCCACGTCGTAGATGGGGATCGCCATCCGGTGTGCGAACCGTCGCGCCGCCTCGGGTCCCTCGACCCTCCGCCGGGTCCACTCACCGTCGTGGGCCACGAGCACGACCGTGGTCTCCGTCACGGTCGTGCGCGGTTCGATGAACGCCTCGACGCCGCGGCGGGTGCGGACGAACTGCTCAAGGTGTGCCATGTCGTACCGGTCCGCGGGCCGGTCGCTCGACCAGCCGTCCCCTTGCCCGCGCCCACGTCGACGTCGCCGAAACCAGGCCACCCGGCATCTCCTCCACGACGGACCGTTCGCTGTCGCCAGCCTACGCCGCAACCGTCTGCACGCGCACCTGTGGCACCAGCCGTGTATCCGGAACCTGCCGTCGCACCCGTGCGCCAAGGGTGGCAGGATGGCGAAGGTGGCCGGTCGGGCATGCCGGCACCGACGAGGAGACCCTGTGAACAGGAAGTCCGCCGCCGCTCGTCGCCTCGGCGAGCGAGGGGAGCACCGGCGCGGCCGGGTCCGCGTCCGGCAGGGGACAGTAGGGAAGGCGTAGCAGTGAGTGAGGATTTTGACGTAGTTGTCCTCGGCGGCGGAAGCGGCGGTTACGCCACCGCCCTCCGGGCCGCGCAGCTGGGCCGCTCGGTCGCGCTGGTCGAGAAGGACAAGCTCGGCGGCACGTGTCTGCACCGCGGCTGCATCCCCGCCAAGGCGCTGCTGCACGCCGCCGAGGTGGCCGACACCGCACGCGAGGCGCAGCAGTTCGGTATCGAGGTGGAGCTGCGGGGTGTCGACCTGCCCGCGGTGAACCGGTACAAGGACGGCGTCATCGCCAAGATGTACCGGGGCCTGCAGGGGCTCATCAGGGCCGCGAAGATCACCTACGTCGAGGGTGAGGGTCGGCTGGTCGCCCGGGACACCGTGGCCGTCGGCGACCGCCGGCTGGTCGGCCGCGCGGTCGTGCTGGCCACCGGCTCCTACGCGCGGACCCTGCCCGGCCTCGAGATCGACGGGGAGCGGGTCATCACCAGCGACCACGCGCTCAACCTCGATCGGCTGCCCACCTCCGCGATCATCCTCGGCGGCGGTGTCATCGGCGCCGAGTTCGCCAGCGCCTGGCGGTCCTTCGGGGTCGAGGTGACGATCGTCGAGGCGCTGCCGCGGCTGCTGCCGGGTGAGGACGAGGACGTCTCCCGGCAGATCGAGCGGGCGTTCCGTCGCCGCGGCATCGGGTTCCGGGTGGGCACGCCCTTCGAGTCGCTGGAACGCACCGCCGACGGGGTGCGGGTGCGCGTCGCCGGCGGGGAGACGCTCGAGGCGGACCTGCTGCTGGTGGCCGTCGGCCGGGGGCCGAACACCGCCGGGCTCGGGTACGAGGAGCAGGGCGTGGCGATGGAGCGCGGCTTCGTCGTCACGGACGAGCGGCTGCGCACGAGCGTGCCGGGGGTGTACGCGGTCGGCGACATCGTGCCGGGCTTCCAGCTGGCGCACCGCGGCTTCCAGCACGGGATCTTCGTCGCGGAGGAGATCGCCGGCCTGAACCCGCCGGTGATCGACGAGCGCGGCATCCCCCGCGTCACCTACTGCGACCCGGAGGTCGTGTCCGTCGGCCTCACCGAGGCGCAGGCCCGGGACCAGTACGGCCAGGACAAGATCTCCACCTACACCTACAACCTCGGCGGCAACGGCAAGAGCAACATCCTCAAGACGCAGGGCTTCGTCAAACTGGTACGGGTGGCCGACGGACCGGTCGTAGGGGTCCACGTCGTCGGCTCGCGCGTCAGCGAGCAGGTCGGCGAGGCCCAGTTGATCTACAACTGGGAGGCCTTCCCGGCCGACGTCGCCCAACTGGTCCACGCCCACCCGACGCAGAACGAGGCGCTGGGCGAGGCTCATCTGGCGCTGGCCGGCAAGCCGCTGCACGTGCACGCCTGACCCGGTCCACTGGTAGCGAAGGAGTAACCGCGATGCCGGTTTCGGTGAGGATGCCGGCCCTGGGCGAGAGCGTCACCGAGGGCACGGTCACCCGCTGGCTGAAGAACGAGGGTGATCGGATCGAGGCCGACGAGCCTCTCCTGGAGGTGTCCACGGACAAGGTGGACACCGAGATTCCGTCACCGGCGACCGGGGTGCTCCGGCGGATCCTCGTACCCGTCGACGGCGTCGCCGAGGTGGGAGCGGAGCTCGCCATCATCGACAGCGACGGCGAGCAGCCGGAGCCCGCCGCGGCTGAGCCCGGCCC
>VSCG01000164.1:0-4904 GCA_047459115.1 Micromonosporaceae bacterium | reverse complement strand
CTAGATCCGCGGGGTCGGTCACAGCCGACCCCTCCCTCGCGTTAGGGTCAGAGACGAGACGGCGCTTCGGGCCGGGGAGATTTTCACACGCAACCTGCGAGGAGACACACCTTGACCATCCGGGTTGGCATCAACGGCTTCGGTCGCATCGGCCGCAACTTCTACCGCGCGGTACTGGAGTCGGGCGCGGATATCGAGGTCGTCGGCGTCAACGACCTGACGGACAACACCACGCTCGCCCACCTGCTGAAATACGACAGCATCCTCGGCCGGATGAAGACCGACGTGAAGGCCACCGCCGAAGAGATCAGCGTCGGCGGCAAGACCATCAAGGTCTTCGCCGAGCGCGACCCCAACAATCTTCCGTGGGGCGAGCTGGGCGTCGACGTGGTCGTGGAGTCCACGGGCTTCTTCACCAGCGCCGAGAAGGCGAAGGCGCACCTGGACCGGGGCGCGAAGAAGGTGATCATCTCCGCCCCGGCGAAGAACGAGGACGTCACCATCGTCATGGGCGTCAACGAGGGCGCCTACGACCCGGCCAAGCACAACATCATCTCCAACGCGTCGTGCACCACGAACTGCCTGGCCCCGATGGCCAAGGTGCTGCACGACGCGTTCACCATCGAGCGCGGCCTGATGACCACCGTCCACGCGTACACCCAGGACCAGAACCTGCAGGACGGCCCGCACAAGGATCTGCGGCGGGCGCGCGCCGCGGCGCAGAACATCGTGCCGACGTCCACCGGCGCGGCCAAGGCGATCGGCCTGGTGCTGCCGGAACTGAAGGGCAAGCTCGACGGGTACGCGCTGCGGGTGCCGGTCATCACCGGCTCGGCCACGGACCTGACCGTGACCGTCGCGCGCGACACGACCGTCGAGGAGGTCAACGCGGCGTTCAAGGCAGCGGCCGAGGGCTCGCTCCGCGGCATCCTGACCTACAACGAGGACCCGATCGTCTCCACCGACATCATCACCGACCCGGCCTCCTGCATCTTCGACGCGCCGCTCACCAAGGTGATCGGCAACCAGGTCAAGATCGTCGGCTGGTACGACAACGAGTGGGGGTACTCCAACCGCCTGGTCGACGTGGTGAAGTACGTCGGCGCTTCGCTGTGATGCGTACGCTCGACGACCTGCTTCGGGACGGCGTGGCGGGGCGGCGGGTGCTGCTGCGCGCCGACCTGAACGTGCCCCTCGACGGCGGCCGCATCAGCGACGACGGCCGGATCCGGGCGGTGCTGCCCACACTGGCCGCGCTGCGCGACGCGGGCGCCCGCGTGGTGGTCTGCTCGCACCTCGGACGCCCGAAGGGGACGCCGGACCCGAAGTACTCGCTGGCGCCGGTGGCGACGCGGCTGGGTGAGCTGCTCGGCACGCCGGTCGCGTTCGCCACCGACACCGTCGGCGACGCCGCCCGGTCCACCGTGGACGCGCTCGCCGACGGTGAGGTTGCGCTGCTGGAGAACCTGCGCTTCAACCCGGGCGAGACCAGCAAGGACACCGCCGAGCGGGAGGCCTTCGCCCGCGCGCTGGCCGCGCTCGCGGACGCCTACGTCGACGACGCGTTCGGCGCCGTGCACCGCAGGCATGCCAGCGTGTCCGACGTGGCCGCGCTGCTGCCGCACTACGCCGGCCGGCTGGTGCTGCGCGAGGTGGAGGTGCTGTCCCGGTTGACCGGTGCGCCGGAGCGGCCGTATGTGGTGGTGCTGGGCGGCTCGAAGGTGTCGGACAAGCTGGCCGTGATCAACGCCCTGCTGCCGAAGGTCGACACCCTCCTTGTCGGCGGCGGCATGTGCTTCACGTTCCTGGCGGCTCAAGGCCACGGAGTCGGCGACTCGTTGCTCGAGCCCGACATGGTGGACACCTGCCGGAGTCTGCTGGAGTCCGGGAAGATCGTGCTGCCCGACGACGTGGTGGTGGCCGGGGAAGTGAGCGCGGCCGCGGCCGCGTCCGTCGTGCCGGCCGACGCGATCCCGGCCGGGCAGAAGGGCCTGGACATCGGGCCGGCCACGGTCACCGCGTTCGCCGCCGTGCTCGCCGGCGCCCGTACCGTCTTCTGGAACGGGCCGATGGGCGTGTTCGAGTTGGCGCCGTTCGCGGCGGGCACCCGGGGCGTGGCCGAGGCCATCGCCGCGGTGGATGGATTCACCGTGGTCGGCGGCGGGGACTCGGCCGCCGCGGTGCGTGCCCTCGGTCTGGACGAGAAGGCATTCACGCACATCTCCACCGGTGGCGGCGCCTCGCTGGAGTACCTGGAGGGCAAGCCGCTGCCCGGACTCACCGCCCTGCAGGACCCGGCCTGACGTTGGAACTCGGCCTGACGTTGGAGAGGTAGTGGCCAAATCCCCCGCCCGCCGGCCGTTGATGGCCGGCAACTGGAAGATGAACCTCAACCACTTCGAGGCGATCAAGCTGGTGCAGACGCTCGCGTTCAGCCTGACCGAGCAGCACCTGTCCGACGTCGAGGTGGTGGTGCTGCCGCCGTTCACCAGCATCCGCAGCGTGCAGACCCTGATCGAGGGCGACAAGCTGCTGATCGGGTACGGCGCGCAGGACCTGTCGCCGCATCCGAACGGCGCCTACACCGGCGAGGTGTCCGGAGCGATGCTCGCCAAGCTGGGCTGCCAGTACGTCGTGGTCGGACACTCCGAACGGCGCGCGTACCACCACGAGGACGACGCCGTGGTCAAGGCGAAGGTCAGGGCGGCGCTCGCCAACGACCTGGTGCCGATCCTGTGCGTCGGCGAAGGGCCGCTGGAGCGTGACGCCGGCGAGCACGTGTCGTACACAGTGGCACAGCTCGACGCCGCCCTGGACGGGCTGGGGCCCGACCAGATGGCGAAGGTCGTCGTCGCCTACGAGCCGGTCTGGGCCATCGGCACCGGCAAGACCGCCACCCCCGAGGACGCCCAGGAGGTCATCGGCGCGCTGCGCGAGCGGATCGGGCAGCGCTACGGCGACACGCCGGACCTGGCCCAGAAGGTGCGCATCCTGTACGGCGGGTCGGTGAAGGCGTCGAACATCGCCGGCATCATGGCCCAGCCGGACATCGACGGCGCGCTCGTCGGTGGCGCGAGCCTGAATGCCGATGAGTTCGTGCGCATCTGCCGCTACCGGGAGCACGTGTCGGCCTGAGCGCATGTGCGGGCCTGAGCGCGCCTGCCGGGACCGGGGTGCTGGCCGGTCAGGCGGTGTCGGCGGACGTCAAGCGATCCTCGACAGGCCGGACAGCGACGCGGTCCGCTGCGCCGGTGGGACGCGACCACGCCGATGTTGTTCAGCACGGCGTTCTTGAACTCCGCACACCGCGGGTCGACCCGCCCCAGTCGGGATCCGCACCGGCTGCTGGTGGAGAGCGCTCGCTGGTAGAACGTGATCGCCTGGCGGTACCGGCGGCGGTAGGCGTGGGCGTCGGCGAGACTGAGCTGGCTGAAGGCCAGCGCCCAGAGGTCCCGCTCGGCCTCGGCCGCGGCCAGGGCGGCCTGTCCGACCGCAAGCCAGTCAACCGGCACACGGCGGGCCTCGAAATAACCCCGCAGGGCGTCGGCGAGCAGCCAGGCCGCCGGCCGAGGGCCCGCCACACTCGCCGACTTCACCGCGGCGACCAGCCCCGTCGCCTCCTCGTCCAACCAGGCGAGCGCCTCAGCATGGTCCGCGAACCCGTTCGTCGCCACGCCGCGTCGGCCGGGCGGTGCGGCCAGGCGCAGCTTCTGCGGGTACAGCAGCCGTGCCGCGGCGTCGGCCCGGCGCAGGTAGTAGTCGAACGTCACGCCGCAACCGGCGCACGTAGTCGGCCAACAGGCTGCGGTACAGCGCTTCGGCCTCCTCCGCGCCCGTGGGCACCCGTTCCCGAGGCACGCCGAGCGCGGGCAGGAACCGCGCCAGCACGGCAGCCGGGAGCACGGGAGCGGTGGCGGCGTAACCACGGAGATTGACATACAGCTGGCCGTCGGGGAACCGATCCCGTACGCCATGCGCCCAGTGCACCGCCAGGGCCGTCTTGCCGGCGCCGGCGGCTCCGGACATGATCACCGTCACCGGTGCACCATCGAGGGCGGGTGACAGCCGGTCCAGCTTCGCCAATCCGTCCTGACCGTCACGGCGCTCGGCATCCCGCTCGCCGTGCTGCGCGAAGCGTGGCACTGGCTGGCGGGGCGGGCGATCGGCGTACCGGCGATCTCTCGGGTCAGCTACCGGGGGATCTTCCTCGTCGTGGAGACCGACCTGACGCAGATCGTGACGGTTCCGCGCCGCAAGCGCTACTCACCGTTCCTCGCCGGGATGGCGTTCGACGTGTGCGTGCTCGCCGTGGCGCTCGGCCTACGGCTGGCGCACCGGGTGGACATGATCACGCTCGCCGGATGGCTGGACCGGCTGCTCGGGGCGGTGGTGCTGATCCAGGTGCTGCAGATCGTGTGGCAGTGGGCGGCCACGTTCATGCGCAGCGATGGGTACGCCGTGATCGCAAATGCCCTGCGCTGCCACGACCTCTACCGGGCAACCTGGCTGACCACCAAGGAGCGCATGGCCCGGCTGTCTGAAGCCGAGGCGGCGGAGTTGGCGGCGATGAGCGCGCACGACCGGCGCGTGGCCCGGTTCTTCGCCCTCTACTACCTCTGCGGCCTGATCGCGATGGCGTGGCTGCTGACCGCGTTCGCGATTCCATTGATGATCGCAATGATCTGGTGGGTGGGTCACAACCTGCTCGCCCCGTCCCTGACAAGCGTGGCGTTCTGGGAGTCGGTGTTGGTCGTCGCCGTGATCGTGGGTAGCTATGCCGTCATACCGCTGCTGGCGCGGCGTGAGCGGAGACTACGGCGGCAGGGGCCCCTCCGGTGAGCCGGGTGGACGTGCGGCGGTGGGGCTGGCGGGTCGGGACAGCCGGTGTGTTGCTGGGGCTGCTC
>VSCG01000163.1:0-5009 GCA_047459115.1 Micromonosporaceae bacterium | reverse complement strand
GGCCGGAAGAAGTCCGCGATGCACAGCCGCCGGTCGCGGCGCTGGCGCGGGAACTCGAACCGGGCCCGCTCGGTGCGGCCGTCCTCGTCGAGCACGACCACGGTGTTGCCCTCGCTGTAGCACGGGAAGTACCCGTACACCACGGCCGCCTCCAGGACCTGGTCGGCGACGAGGCGGTCCAGCCAGTAGCGCAGCCGGGGCCGGCCCTCGGTCTCCACGAGCTCCTCGTAGGACGGTCCGGCTCCGCCGCGGGTGCCGCGCAGGCCCCACTGGCCGAGGAAGGTCGCCCGCTCGTCGAGCATCGCCGCGTACTCGGCCAGCGGGATGCCCTTGACGACCCGGGTGCCGAAGAACGGCGCCGCGGGGACCTCCGCCTCGCCCACGTCCGAGCGCACCGAGGTGTCATCCAGGCCAGGCAGGTTCTCGGCGACCATGCCGCGGTGCCGGGCGCGCCGTTCGCGCCGGGCCGCGAGCGCCGCCTCCCGCTCGGCGTCCACCACCGGCACGCCGCCGCGCTTGGCCGCCATCACCCGGTCCATGAGCGCCAGCCCTTCGAACGCGTCCCGGGCGTAGTGCACCTCACCGGGGAACAGCGCCCGCAGATCGTCCTCCACGTAGGATCGGGTCAATGCGGCCCCGCCGAGCAGCACCGGCCACCGGGTGGCGAGGCCGCGGGCGCTGATCTCCTCGAGGTTCTCCTTCATCACCACGGTGGACTTCACCAGCAGCCCGGACATGCCGATCGCGTCCGCGTTGTGCTGCTCCGCGGCCTCCAGGATCGCGGAGATCGGCTGCTTGATGCCGAGGTTGACCACCTCGTAGCCGTTGTTGGACAGGATGATGTCGACCAGGTTCTTGCCGATGTCGTGCACGTCGCCCTTGACCGTGGCGAGCACGATGCGGCCCTTACCGCCGTCGTCGGTCTTCTCCATGTGCGGCTCGAGGTAGGCCACCGCGGCCTTCATCACCTCGGCCGACTGGAGCACGAACGGCAGCTGCATCTGGCCGGAGCCGAACAGCTCACCGACGACCTTCATGCCCTCCAGCAGCGTGTCGTTGATGATGGCCAGTGCCGAGCGGGTGGTCAGCGCCTCGTCGAGGTCGGCCTCCAGCCCGTTGCGCTCGCCGTCGATGATGCGCCGGCGCAGCCGCTCCTCCAGCGGCAGCGCCGCGAGCTCCTCGGCCCGGCCCGCCCGCGCCGCAGCAGCGTCGACGCCCTCGAACAGCTCGATGAACCGCTGCAGGGGGTCGTAGCCGTCGCGGCGCCGGTCGTACACCAGGTCCAGCGCGACCGCACGCTGCTCCTCCGGGATCTTCGCCATCGGCAGGATCTTGGAGGCGTGCACGATCGCCGAGGTCAGTCCGGCCTGGACGCACTCGTGCAGGAACACCGAGTTGAGCACCTGGCGCGCGGCCGGGTTGAGCCCGAACGACACGTTGGAGATGCCGAGGGTGAAGTTCACGCCCGGGTAGCGGCGGGAGATCTCCCGGATCGCCTCGATCGTCTCGATCGCGTCGCGGCGGGTCTCCTCCTGCCCGGTGGTGATCGGGAACGTCAGGCAGTCGACGAGGATGTCCGACAGGGCCATCCCCCACCGGCCGGTCAGGTCGTCGATCAGCCGCGACGCGACCCGCACCTTCCACTCCGCGGTACGGGCCTGGCCCTCCTCGTCGATGGTCAGCGCCACCACCGCGGCGCCGTGCTCGCGCGCCACCGGCATGGTCCGCGCGTACCGCGAGCCGGGGCCGTCGCCGTCCTCGAAGTTGACCGAGTTGATCACGCACCGGCCGCCGAGCATCTCCAGCCCCGCCTCCAGCACGGCCGGCTCGGTCGAGTCCAGCATGATCGGCAGCGTGGAGGCGGTGGCGAACCGGCCGGCGATCTCCCGCATGTCGGCCACTCCGTCGCGGCCGACGTAGTCCACACACAGGTCCAGCACGTGCGAGCCGGACCGGGCCTGGTCCCGGGCGATCTCCACGCAGCGCTGCCAGTCGCCGGCGAGCATCGCCTCCCGGAACGCCTTGGACCCGTTCGCATTGGTCCGCTCGCCGATCATCAGCACGCTGGCGTCCTGGGCGAACGGCACCTGGTGGTAGATCGACGACAGGCCCGCCTCGGGCCGCGGCTCGCGCGCCGCCCGCACCGCGCCGTCCAGCCGCGCCACCACCGTGCGGATGTGCTCCGGCGTCGTCCCGCAGCACCCGCCGACCAGGCCGACGCCGTACTCGGTGACGAACCGGTGCAGCGCGTCGGCCAGCTCGTCCGGAGTCAGTGGGTAGACCGCGCCCTCGGCGGTCAGTACGGGCAGGCCGGCGTTGGGCATCACGGACACCGGCACCCGGGCGTGGCGGGCCAGATAGCGCAGGTGCTCGGTCATCTCGGCGGGGCCGGTGGCGCAGTTGAGGCCGATGACGTCGATGCCGAGCGGCTCCAGCGCGGTCAGCGCGGCGCCGATCTCGCTGCCGAGCAGCATCGTGCCGGTGGTCTCCACGGTCACCTGGCAGATGAGGGGGACGTCCCGTCCCTGCGCGGCCATCGCCCGCCGCGCCCCGATCACCGCCGCCTTGGCCTGCAGCAGGTCCTGGCAGGTCTCCACGATGAGCACGTCGACCCCGCCGGCGAGCAGGCCGGCCGCGTTCTCGGCGTACGCGTCGCGCAGCGTGGCGAACGGCGTGTGGCCCAGCGTCGGCAGCTTCGTGCCCGGGCCCATCGACCCGATCACGTACCGCGGCCGGTCCGGCGTCGACCACCCGTCGGCGACCTCCCGGGCCAGCCGGGCACCGGCCTCGGACAGCTCCCGGATCCGGTGCGCGATGTCGTACTCGCCGAGGTTGCCGAGGTTCGCGCCGAACGTGTTGGTCTCCACGCAGTCGGCTCCGGCCGCGAGGTACGCGTCGTGGACGCCCTGCACGATGTCGGGCCGGGTCACGTTGAGGACCTCGTTGCACCCCTCGTAACCGGCGTAGTCGTCGAGGGTGGGGTTCGCGGCCTGGAGCATGGTGCCCATCGCGCCGTCGGCGATGAGGATCCGGTCCGCCAGCGCATCCAAGAACGAGGTCACGGTCCCAGGCTAGTCGCTTCGCGACGGCGAGTCCCCCGGCAAGTCGCTTCATGGACACGTCTTCCCGCGCTGGCTCGGGCCACGTCGGGACGCGCGGTCGGGCGTCCCGGGTGTGCCGGCGAGCCACCGCAGCCCGGTGGCCGTAGGCTGGCCTGGTGACCGAGTTCGACGGGCTGCCCGTGCTGCGCTCCCCCGCCGCGATCGCCGCCTTCGAGGGATGGAACGACGCCGCCGACGCCTCCACGGCCGCGGTCGAGCACCTTGAGCAGGTGTGGAACGCGCGGCCGGTCGCCGCACTGGACCCGGAGGACTTCTACGACTTCCAGGTCAACCGGCCGGTGGTCCGGCTGAGCGACGGCGACTCGCGCAGCATCGAATGGCCGACCACCCGGTTCTCCGTGGCCTCTCCCCCAGGCACCGACCGGGACGTCGTGCTGATCCGGGGCATCGAGCCGAGCCTGCGCTGGCGCACGTTCTGCGAGCAGGTGCTGGAGATCTGCCACAGCCTCGAGGTGAACCGGGTGGTGCTGCTCGGCGCGCTGCTCGCCGACGTGCCGTACACCCGGCCGTTGCCGGTCAGCGGGAGCGCCTCGGACGCGGGGGCGCGGGCGCGCCTGCGTCTGATCCCTACCCGGTACGAGGGGCCCACCGGCATCGTCGGGGTGCTGCACGAGGCGTGCGTGCGCGCCGAGGTGGACGCGGTGTCGTTCTGGGTGCACGTGCCCCACTACGCCAACAACCCGCCGTGCCCGAAGGCCACCCTGGCCCTGCTGCACCGCGTGGAGGAGATGCTCGATCTCCCCGTGCCCGTGGCCGACCTCGCCGAAGAGTCCGCGGAGTGGGAGAAGCGGGTACGGGCGGCCGCCGAGCAGGACGCCGAGTTGGCCGAGTACGTGCGGGAGCTCGAGGAGCGGTCGGGTGACGCCGGCATCGAGCCGCTGACCGGCGACGAGATCGCCCAGGAGTTCGAGAAGTACCTGCGCCGGCGCGGCGGCCCCGCCGGTCCGACCGCGAGCTCCTGGTAGCCACTGCTCACGGGGCGGTAGCGGATAGCGGTCGGTATCCAAGGGCGGTTTGTGGTCGGATGAGGACCGCTGTCGGGTATCGGCGTGTCACAGCCTCTATGTCGTCCTAGGACACTAGGCTGAGACGCATGGGCATCAATCCAGGCGCCGCCGAGTTCCCCCACCGGCAGATCGCCGCCGACCTGCGCGCCCGGATCCGCCGCGGGGACTGGGCGCCCGGCGAGCGGCTCCCGTCGATCCCGGCGATCGCGGCCATGTACGGGGTGGCCAAGCAGACCGTCCAGCGCACCATCGACCAGCTGCGCGTCGAGGGCCTCCTGATCACCAGACCCGGCTCGGGCACCTACGTACGCGGCACCCGCCGCCGGCTCAACCGGCTGTCGCGCGGCCGGTACGGCGCGCACCGCGGCTACCACGCCGACCTCGCCGCGCGGTACCGTCAGCACCTGCTGCAGGTCGGCCGGTCAACCGCCCCACCGGAGGTGGCCGACGCGTTCGGCGTGTCCGACTCCACCGAGCTGATCGTGCGCCGCCACCTGGTCCGCACCGGCGACGCGCCGGTCGAGGTGGGTGCCTCGTGGTTCCGCCCGTCGGACGCCGCCGGCACGTCACTGGAGCGGTTCGAGGCGTTCGGCCGGCCGCTCTACCAGGAGGTCGAGGAGGAGACCGGGCGGCGCTACGCCACCGCCACCGACCAGATCACCGCCCGGCTGCCCACCCGCGAGGAGGCGGAGCTGCTGCAGATCCGACCCGACACGCCCGTCCTGCACCTGCTGCACGTGGCGTACGACGCCGACCACCGCCCGATCGAGGTCGCCACCGCGACCTGGCCGGGGCCGGTGACCGCGCTCGTCGAGCAGTACGCCGTGCCGGCCCCCCGCCCCGAGCCCGACGCCGACCTCGGCCTCGCCCTCGGCTGAGA
>VSCG01000162.1:0-5065 GCA_047459115.1 Micromonosporaceae bacterium | reverse complement strand
CAGGCCATCCGGGCGGCTGGGTACCCCGTGCGCTGACGCTCACGCAGCCGTCACTACCCAATGGCCGCGCTGTTCCGCGCGCTAGGACGGGGGGTCGCGGGTCGGGCGGGGCGCATGCTTTATTTGTGGGTATGATCGTGCCTCGGCCCACCACGCTGACCCCGCTCCCGGGTGAGTTCCGGCTCACGGACGACACCACCCTCTGCGCGCCCGACGCCGTCGCGGACCTCGCGCGCGAGGTGCTGGGCCGGACTTTCCCTCCGGGTGGCGCGGCCGCGGGGATCACCATGCGGCTGGTGGATGAGGCGGCGCTCGGCCCTGAGGGCTACCGGCTGCGGATCACCGCGGACGGGGTCGAGGCGCTCGCGCACACCGAGGGCGGCCTGCGCTGGGCGGTGCAGACGCTGCGGCAGTTGCTGCCGGCCGAGGGCGAGCCGGTGCTGCCCGCTGTCGAGATCCGCGACGTGCCCCGGTACGCCTGGCGCGGCTCGCTGCTCGACGTGGCCCGCTGGTGCCATCCGCTGCCGTTCCTGTACCGCTACGTCGACCTGCTGGCCCTGCACAAGCTGAACACCCTGCACCTGCACCTGACCGACGACCAGGGCTGGCGGTTCGAGGTGCGCAAGTACCCGCTGCTGACCGAGGTCGGCGGGTTCCGGCGGGAGTCCACCGCCGGGCACCGGCGCGAGGACCGGTTCGACGGGGTGCCCCACGGGGGGTTCTACACCCAGGCCGAGCTGCGTGACCTCGTCGCGTACGCGGCCCGGCGCGGGGTGCGCATCATGCCCGAGGTCGACATGCCGGGGCACACCCAGGCCGCGATCGCGGCGTACCCGCACCTGGGCAACGAGCCCGGGCGGCGGCTGGAGGTGCGCACGTCCTGGGGGATATCCACGCACGTGCTGAACGTGGAGGACGCCACGGTCAGCTTCATGCGCGACGTGCTCGACGAGCTGGTCGACGTTTTCCCGTTCGAGTACGTGCACGTCGGTGGGGACGAGGTGCCGCCGGACGAGTGGGCGGCGAGCCCTGCCGCCAAGGCCCGGATGGCCAGCGAGGGCCTGTCCAAGGTGGAGGACCTGCTCGGCTGGTGGATGCGCCAGCTCTCGGCCCACCTGGCTGGGCACGGTCGGCGGATGGCCGCGTGGGACGAGATCATCGAGTACGCCCCGCCCGCGGACACCACGATCGTCGCCTGGCGCGGCGTGGACCGGGTCGAGGCGGCCCGCCGGGCGGGCCTGCGGGTGGTCGCCGCGCCGTTCACCCACACGTACTTCGACTGGGCGGAGAGCGACGGCCCGGACGAGCCGCTCGCCATCGCGGGTACGGTGCCGCTGGAGACGGTCCACGGGTACGACCCGGGCGACGTGCTCGGCACCCAGGGCCAGTTGTGGAGCGAGTACCTGCCCACCACGGACCTGGTCGAGTGGCGGGCGTTCCCGCGCCTGGCCGCCCTCGCCGAGGTCGCCTGGTCGGGCTCTGGCGACTACGCCGAATTCCGGGCGCGCCTTTCGACCCACCTGCGCCGGCTCGACGCGCTCGGCGTCAACTACCGCCCGCTCGACCCGTAGCCTGTGCGGCTCGGGTTCCCGACGTCCCGGACGCCGGGACGCGCATCACCTCCGCTCACGGCATCCTGCGTTATCTCCCCTTGTCGCGGTCCTGGGATCGGCGCTGCTGACCCCGTCCAGGCTCACCTTGACCGGGCGTTACAACTGAGCAAGCCAACAGGAGCCCGGTCCTGCCCCGCTGCCCGGTCCACAGTCTGCTCGCGATTTCCTGAATGTCGCGGCATCAGGCGTCGGGACCGCTGCGCGAGTTTCAGAAACTCGCGCAGTCCCGGCCCATGATCGACTCCGTTTTCCGGCATAGCGCGGGGTCCACCGGCTTCGGGCAGGCCGACTTCCTGCAACTCGTGGCGCCCGAGCGGCTCAACCCCGCGACTTTCTGCATCTGGGGACCCGCTAACCCCGTGGTTTCATGCAACCCGGGTGGATCTCGCCCAACCTGGGCCCACACAGGAGGGTCAGTCCCTGACCCGGGCGTAGGTCGCGAGGATCGCCCCGGTCGTCGTCGCCTGGCAGTCGACCAGCCGGAGCTCGCGTGGGTCGCCGTGGTCGGCGAAGGCACGCTTGCCCCCGCCGAGCAGCAGCGGGTCGATCATCAGGCGGAGTTCGTCGACCAGGTCGTGCTCGAGCAGCGTGTGCACCAGCCGGGTGCTGCCGATGGCGAGCAGGGCGCCGCCGTCCTCCTGTCGCAGCGCGCGGACCGCGCCGACCACGTCGCCGCGGAGCACCGTCGAACCCGGCCACGGCAGCGGCCCGGTGAGCGTCGTGGATGCCACGTACTTCGGCTTGCTGTTCAACGGATCGGCGATGACCCGCTCCTCGCCGCCCGCGTGCGGCCAGTAGGCGGCGAACGCCTCGTACGTGCGGCGCCCGAACAGGAAGCCGCCGGCTCCGGTGAGGTTGTCGACCACCCACTTGCGGGAGATGTCGTCGAAGTAGGGCAGATGCCAGCCGCCGTGCCGGAATCCCCCGCTGGTGTCCTCGTCGGGCGTACCCGGCGCCTGCGCGACCCCGTCCAGGCTCAGCCACTCGGTCACGATCACCTTGCGCATGTCGATCTCCTTCGGTTACGGCCACCGCGTGACCGCGGCGGCGAGTTTGGCCAGGGCGGACTCCCAACCCGGCCGGACGTTCTCGGCCACGTGCGGCATCCCGGCGGCGAGTTCGGCCAGGCGCTCGTGGACGAGGGTGAGCAGCGTGCCGCCGTCGGGCGCCTCAGCCAGCGTCACGGTCAGCAGCGAGTCGTACGCGGGCGCCTCGCGGCGTCGCGGACCGACGAAGCCCCACCGGAACACGATGCGCCGGTCAGGGACGAGTTCGAGGATCTCGCAGTCGAAGCCGCCGACATCCGTGCCGGCGTCCGTCTCCCAGACGCGCAGGTGGCCGCCGACGCCCGGCTCGACCTCGACCCGGGCCACCTCGAGCCCGCCGGGCGCGAGCCACCGGCGCAGCAGGTCGGGGTCGAGCCAGGCGCGGTAGACCTGGTGCGGCGCGGCCGGGATCGTGCGCTCCAGCCGGACGATGCTGCGCTCGGGGGTCATCGGGGTCATCCGTCCTCGCTCTCGACAGTGGATCCGGTGGCGAAGAGCGCCGTCAACGCGTCGAGCCGGTTGTTCCAGAACCGCTCGTAGAAACGCAGCCAGGCGGCGGCGGAGGCGAGCGGGCCGGGTTCCAGGCGGCACACGTGCCGACGGCCGTCGACCGTGCGCCGCAGCAGGCCCGCCCGTTCGAGGACCTTGATGTGCTTGGATGCCGCCGCGAGCGACATGGCCAGCGGTTCGGCGAGTTCGCTCACGGTCAGGTCCCGCTCGGCGAGGCGGCGCAGCATGTCGCGACGTGCGTCGTGCGCGAGCGCGTGGAACACCGCGTCCATCCCGGCCAGATCCTCAACCACATGGTTGAATGTAGCGGAGTCCGCCGCGATAGTCAACCAATTGGTTAAAGGTTCTGCCGGCTCCGCTGCCGCGGAAATCCGGTTGGCCGCGGCAGATCCGGTCCGTAGGCTGACCGCCATGTTCGCCACCCGGTTCGCGCGGCCCGCAGGTGTCCTCCTGCACGGGCCCGAGACCGGCTGCGCGTCCCGCGTTGATAGCTGACCCTCTCCCAGCACCGGCAGGACCCGCGGGGGAGGGTGTACCGGCGTTGCCGGCGTGGTTCTGACGCGGACACCATGCGGGGTGGCGCCCGCCCGCGTACCAGCTTCTGCCTTCCCTCAAGCCAGACGTGGAGGTGCATCAACCATGGCGAAACGTGAATTCGTGCGCGCGAAGGCGCACCTGAACATCGGCACGATGGGTCACGTCGACCACGGCAAGACGACCCTGACCGCGGCGATCACCAAGGTGCTCGCCGACCGCGACCCGGCGGCCAACCGGTACGTGTCGTTCCAGGGGATCGACCGGGCGCCCGAGGAGGTCGCCCGGGGCATCACCATCAACATCTCGCACGTCGAGTACGAGACGGCGACGCGGCACTACGCGCACGTCGACATGCCCGGCCACGCCGACTACGTGAAGAACATGATCTCGGGGGCGACGCAGGTGGACGCGGCGATCCTGGTGGTGTCGGCGCTCGACGGGTCGATGCCGCAGACCCGCGAGCACGTGCTGCTGGCCCAGCGGGTCGGCGTGCCGTACCTCGTGGTGGCCCTGAACAAGGCCGACGCGGTCGGCGACCCTGAGCTGCTGGAGCTGGTCGAGCTGGAGGTGCGCGAGCTGCTCACCGAGTACGGTTTTCCGGGCGCGGAGGTGCCGGTGGTGCCGACATCGGCCCTGCGGGCGTTGGCGGGCGACCCGCGGTGGGTCCAGTCCATCGTGGACCTGCTGGACGCGGTCGACCGCTACGTGCCGGTGCCCGACCGTGAGCTGGGGCTGCCGTTCCTGATGCCGATCGAGAACGTGCTCACCATCACCGGCCGGGGCACGGTGGTGACCGGGGCGGTGGAGCGCGGGAGGCTGAAGGCGGGCGACCCGGTCGAGGTGGTCGGCCTCGGCCAGACGCTGTCCACTGTGGCCATCAGCTTGGAGACGTTCGGCAAGTCCCTGCCCGAGGCCGAGGCGGGTGACAACGTGGCGATCCTGCTGCGGGGGGTCAAGCGCGACCAGGTCCAGCGGGGCCAGGTCGTGGCGGTCCCGGGGTCGGTGACACCGCACCGGCGGTTCGCGGCGCGCCTGTACGCGTTGACCGAGTCGGAGGGCGGCCGGCACACCCCGTTCTACGCGAACTACCGGCCGCAGTTCTACTTCCACACCACGGATGTGCCCGGCTCGGTGGACCTCGGCGCGGCGTCGATGGTGAGGCCAGGCGACACCGTCGATCTGACGGTGGAGCTGGGCAAACCGGTGGCGATGGACGTCGGGCTCGGGTTCGCCGTGCGCGAGGGCGGACGGACGGTCGCTGCCGGGACGGTGACCGCGCTGCTCGACTGAGCCCGGTGTCGCGCTCGGCTGGCACCTGGGCGGGCGGGCCCGGGGGAACCGGGGCCGCCCGCCCGGGCC
>VSCG01000161.1:0-5169 GCA_047459115.1 Micromonosporaceae bacterium | reverse complement strand
CGCGCCGCCGCCATCGGGTACGCCATCGCCGCGCTCCTCGGCTGGGTGTACCAGGTCGTCACGCCGGTCAACTTCACGGTGGAGAGCATCACGGTCGCGACCCACTCCGTGAAAAAACCGCCGCAGATCCTCTACGTGGTGGCGCTGTCGGCGGTGCCGAGCATCCTGCTCGGGCTGTTCGGCCTGTACTCGAGTTTCGTCGAGTGGCTGAACCCGGCCACCGTCGCCGGTGTGATCGCCGGCGTGGGCATCATCCTCACCCGGGTAGGGCTGGGCTACCTGCGGGAGCGGCCATCGGTCGCGTTTCCGGCGGTCGGCGCGGGTGTGCTCGCCTACGCGCTGACCGGGAATCTCGTGGTCGTCATCGTGGCGAGCATGGCCGCCGGCACGGCGGCCCGGTATCTGATCCCCCAGCGTTTCCAGCCCGGCGCCCGCCGCGAAGCCGGTGGTGACGGTGGTGAGGACGAGGGTGATGGCGATGATGGCCGGGGCCGGCACCTCTTCAAAGGCATACACCTGATCCCGTTGCGGTGGCGGGACATGTTCGCCCCGGCCGTGCTGATCGGCGCGTTCTCGGTCTTCGCGCTGCGCACCGGCGCCATCGTCTCCTACGACCGGGTCAACAGCGACCTCGCCGGGCGCAGCCCGGAGTTCGACGGGGTCACCGTCATCGCCGGGCTGGCCAGCCTCGCCAGCGGGCTGCTCGGTGGCCCGCCGCTGGAGGCGACGCCCGCGCCGATGGCCGAAACGAGCCTGCCGGTCTTCTCCACGGTGCTGTTCATGGCGTTGATGGCCGTGCTCACCTTCGCCGGACTGGTCGGCCGGCTCGGCCGCTACATCCCGCTCGAGGCGATCGGTGGGTTTCTCGTCGTGCTCGGCATCCCGGTCATCATGCCCGAGAACATCCCGGCGGCCGCCGGAGCGCCGCTGATCGGCGGGACCGCCCTCGCCGTCACTGCCCTGACCAACCCGTTCTACGGCCTGCTCGCCGGTCAGGCGGTCGCGCTGCTCGGCGTGGGGTAGCGGCGGACGCGGCCGGCGGGCGGCGCGTCCGGCACCGCCTGTCCACCGATCCGTGGACACCGCGATTACGTCGGCCGGTCGTCGCGGCGGGCCGGCTGCTGGCCAGACGATGGCGTCATGAGCCATGCGGTGACCGTGCGCGGACTGCGCAAACGCTACCGGGACGTGACCGCCGTCGACGGCATCGACCTGGACATCGAGTACGGCGAGATCCTGGCGCTGATCGGTCCGAACGGCGCGGGCAAGACCACCACGGTGGAGATTCTGGAGGGTCACCGGTCGCGGGACGGCGGCGCGGTGCGGGTGCTCGGCGTCGACCCGGCGAACGCGCCGCTCTCCTGGCGCCGCGAGATCGGGATCGTCACCCAGGACGCGGCGGACGCTGGCGAGTTGACCGTGGCCGAGACCGTGCGGCACTTCGCCCGCTACTACCCGCGGCCCCGCGATCCCGACGAGGTCGTCGAACTCGTCGGGCTCGGCGAGCACACGCGGCGGTGGGTGGCGCGGCTCTCCGGCGGCCAGCGCCGCCGCCTGGATGTGGCGATCGGCGTCATCGGCCGTCCGAAGCTGCTCTTCCTCGACGAGCCGACCACCGGGTTCGACCCGCGGGCGCGGCGGCAGTTCTGGGGCCTGGTACGCCGGCTCGCGCAGGACGGCACGACGATCCTGCTGACCACGCACTATCTCGACGAGGCCGAGGCCCTCGCCGACCGGGTCGCGGTGATCGTCGACGGCCGGATCGTGGCCGACGGCGACCCGGCCACGCTCGGCGAGCAGGCACGCGACTCGGCGACCGTCGGCTGGCTGGAGGACGGCGTGCGCCGCGAGGTGACGACGGACGACCCGGCGGCGACCGTCGGGGAGCTCACCGCGCGGTTCGGCGGCCCGGTGCCGGGGCTGACCGTGCGCCGGCCGAGCCTGGAGGACGTCTACCTCGACCTGATCGGGGGTGCGCGGTGAGCGTGGTCACGATCGGGCTCGCCCGCGCGCAGGTCGAGGTGAAGACGTTCTTCCGGCAGTGGGACTCGGCGGTCTTCACGTTCTGGCTGCCGGCGGTCCTGCTGCTGATCCTCGGCTCCATCTTCACCGCAGAGGTCGACGACAGCGGGGTGACGGTGAGCCAGGTCTTCACCGCCAGCATGATCGCTGCGGGCATCGCCTCGGCCAGCTTCATCAACCTCGGCCTCGGCATCGTGTCCGACCGCGACGACGGGACGCTCAAGCGGCTGCGCGGCATGCCCGTCTCGCCGGTCTCGTACTTCCTCGGGAAGATTGCGCTGGTCCTGGTCGTGAGCGTGACCGAAGTCGTGCTGCTGCTGGGCATCGGCGTGCTGCTCTTCGACCTGCCGCTGCCCACCGAGATGTCGCGATGGGTGGTGTTCACCTGGGTGTTCCTGCTCGGCACCACGGCCTGCGCCCTGCTCGGCATCGCGGCCAGCAGCGTGCCGCGCTCGGCGCGCAGCGCACCGGCCGTGTTGAACCTGCCCTTCCTCGTCCTGCAGTTCATCTCCGGCGTCCTGTTCGTCCCGCTGACCGCGCTGCCCGAGCCGCTGGTCCGGATCGGTTCGCTGTTCCCGCTCAAGTGGATTTCGCAGGGCTTCCGGTCCGTGTTCCTGCCTGACACGCTGGCCGTTCAGGAGACCGCGGGCGCGTGGGAGCATGGCAGGGTCGCCCTGGTCCTGGCGGCGTGGTGTATCGGAGGGCTGGTGTTGTGTCTGGCGACATTCCGCTGGCGCAGCCGACGCCACGGTTGACCTCGGCGAGCGACCCTGACGAGAAGAGCGCCTGGCAGCGCACTTTCCAACTCTTCGAGGCGTACTTCGCCGTCGCCGGCTGCGGCACGATCGCGCTGGTGCTGTTCGCTCCCGCGGTCGCGCTCGCGGACATGGCGGTGTTCGCGCTGTTCGTGCTCTCGCCGCAGGGGTTCATGGTGCTGCGGTTCTGGCCGGCGGTGGGCGCGGTGGCGGCGCTCAACGGCGTGCCGCCTGTGCTCATCCTGGCGGGCACGGGTGACGTGAGGGGGGTGCTCACCGTGTCGTTGCCGATCGCGGCGCTCGCCACCGCGGTCACCGCGTTCCTCGCGGCGTCGACGATGCGGATCCTCCGGTACAGCGACCAGCAGCGGGCACTCATCGCGGAACTGGAGGCCACCCGGGCCGAGGTGGCGCGGCTGTCGCACGAGGCGGGTGTGGCGGCGGAGCGGCAGCGCCTCGCCGGTGACCTGCACGACACGGTGGCCCAGGGACTGTCCAGTGTGGTCATGCTGGTGCAGGCGGCCGAAGCCGAGCTGGACCGCTCCCCGGATGCGGCCCGCAGGCACTTGCGGCTCGCCGGCCGCACCGCCCGCGAGCACATGGCCGAGATCCGGGCGTTGGTGGCGGCGCTCACACCCGCAGCGCTGGCCGGCTCGTCACTGCCCGACGCGCTGCGCCGGCTGGTCGGGCGGTTCACCGACGAGACCGGGATCGACGCCCGGGTCGAGATCTCGGGCGAGGCCGGGTCGCTGCCGACCGCGGTCGAGGTGGTGGTGTTGCGCGCGGCTCAGGAGGCGCTCGCCAACGTGCGCAAGCACGCTGACGCGCACCAGGTCCGGGTGCTGCTCGGCCTCGGCCCGGCTGCGGTCTCGCTTGAGGTGCGCGACGACGGCCGCGGGTTCGTCCCGGGCGAGCAGAGTGGCGGGTACGGCCTCGGCGCGATGCGCTCGCGCGTGCAGCAGGTCGGCGGTGTCCTGACCGTCGACAGCGCGCCGGGTGCCGGCACGGTGCTCCGGGTGGAGGTGCCTCGATGATCACGGTGCTGCTCGTCGACGACCACCCGGTGGTACGCGCCGGGGTGCGCGGGATGCTCGACGGTGAGCCGGACCTGACGGTGGTGGGCGAGGCGGCCTCGGGCGCGGAGGCCGTGGCGGCGGCCCGGGCGCTCACGCCGGCCGTCGTGCTCATGGATCTGCGCATGCCCGACGGCGACGGGGCGACGGCCACCGAGCGCGTGCTCGCGGTGTCTCCGGCCACCCGGGTTGTGGTGCTCACCACGTACGAGTCCGACGCGGACATTCTGCGCGCCGTGGAGGCGGGGGCGGCGGGGTACCTGCTCAAGGACGCCTCCCGGGCGGACCTGCTGGCCGCCGTGCGGGCGGCGGCCCGCGGCGAGACCGTCCTCGCGCCGTCGGTGGCGAACCGGCTGCTCCACCACCTGCGGCGGCCGTCGACCGGAGCGCTGTCCCCACGTGAGGTGGAGGTGCTGCGGCTGGTCGCGCGTGGCCTGTCCAACAGTGGGATCGCCCGTGAGCTGCACATCGGCGAGGCGACGGTCAAGACCCACCTGCTGCGGGCCTTCGCTAAGCTGGGCGTCTCCGACCGCACCGCCGCGGTCACCACCGCGATGGCTGCGGGTCTGCTGCCGCCGCCGGATCACCCTGGATCGGGCCACCGTCGGTGAGGAATATGTCGCGCCCCGTTGCCAGAGTCCCAGAGCGGGGTGCGATCATAAGCAGGTAACACGCACGGAACAGGGTGTTATCGGGCGTGTTGTCGGGGCACGGTCCACAACGGCGTGGGCGAGTTCAGGGGCCGCACGCACGTGTGGAGGACTTGTGGTGGTTCAGGACAGGCTTGAAGCGATCTTCGCCGACGTGGTTCGGCGCAATCCTGGCGAATGCGAGTTCCACCAGGCGGTGCGCGAGGTGCTCGACAGCGTCGGGCCCGCACTGGTCCGGCATCCGGAGTACGTCGATGCGAAGATCATCGAGCGCATCTGCGAGCCCGAGCGGCAGATCATCTTCCGGGTGCCCTGGGAGGACGACCGCGGCGAGGTGCACATCAACCGGGGCTTCCGGGTCGAATTCAACAGCGCACTCGGCCCGTACAAAGGCGGCCTGCGCTTCCACCCCTCGGTCTACCTGGGGATCGTGAAGTTCCTCGGCTTCGAGCAGATCTTCAAGAACGCGCTCACCGGCATGCCGATCGGCGGGGCCAAAGGCGGCTCGGACTTCGACCCGAAGGGCCGGTCGGACCGCGAGGTGATGCGCTTCTGCCAGAGCTTCATGACCGAGCTGTACCGACACCTCGGCGAGTACACCGATGTCCCGGCCGGCGACATCGGCGTGGGCATGCGTGAGATCGGCTACCTGTTCGGCCAGTACAAGCG
>VSCG01000160.1:0-5252 GCA_047459115.1 Micromonosporaceae bacterium | reverse complement strand
GTAGGTGACCTCCAGGAACCGGTTCTCCTCGGTCTCGGCGTACATCCGCAGCACCACGGCCTGGATCATCGCGTCCACGCACGCCTGGCGCGAGCCGCCGTGCTCGGCCAGGTCGTCGGGGTGCAGCGGCAGGCTGTCCACGATGTACTTGGAGAAGATGTCCTTGGCCGCCTCGGCGTCCGGCCGCTCGATCTTGATCTTCACGTCGAGCCGGCCCGGGCGCAGGATCGCCGGGTCGATCATGTCCTCGCGGTTGGAGGCGCCGATGACGATGACGTTCTCCAGGCCCTCCACGCCGTCGATCTCGCTGAGCAGCTGCGGGACGATGGTGTTCTCCACGTCCGAGGAGACACCCGAGCCACGGGTGCGGAACACCGAGTCCATCTCGTCGAAGAACACGATGACCGGTGTGCCCTCGCTGGCCTTCTCCCGGGCCCGCTGGAAGATCAGCCGGATGTGCCGCTCGGTCTCACCGACGTACTTGTTCAGCAGCTCGGGTCCCTTGATGTTGAGGAAGTAGCTGGTGTGCTTCTCCTCACCGCGGCGGGCGGCCATCTGCTTGGCCAGCGAGTTGGCCACCGCCTTCGCGATCAGCGTCTTGCCGCACCCGGGCGGCCCGTAGAGCAGCACGCCCTTGGGCGGGCGCAGCTGGTGCTCGCGGAACAGATCGGCGTGCAGGAACGGCAGCTCCACGGCGTCGCGGATCTGCTCGATCTGCCGGTCCAGGCCGCCGATGTCGCTGTAGTCGACGTCGGGCACCTCCTCCAGGACCAGCTCCTCGACCTCGCTCTTGGGGATGCGCTCGTACGCGTACGCCGACCGCGGCTCGATCAGCAGCGAGTCCCCGGCGCGCAGCGGCTCCTTGACCAGGGTATCGGCGAGATGGACCACCCGCTCCTCGTCGGCATGGGAGATCACCAGCGCCCGCTCGGGCAGCCCGTCCTTGCCGTCGAGGATCTCCTTGAGCATGACCACCTCGCCGGCGCGCTCGAACCCCATCGCGTCGACGACGTTGAGGGCATCGTTGAGCAGCACCTCCTGCCCCTTGCGCAGGGCCGAGGAGTCGACCGCCGGCGAGACCGACACGCGCAGCTTGCGCCCGCCGGTGAACACGTCGACCGTCCCGTCCTCGTGCCGCTCGAGGAACACCCCGTACCCGCTCGGCGGCTGGGCGAGCCGGTCGATCTCCTCCTTGAGCGTCACGATCTGGGCCCGCGCCTCCTTGAGCGTGGCGACGAGCCGTTCGTTGTTCTCCGTCAGCCGGGCAACCTGCGCCTGGGTCGCGGCCAGGCGCTCCTCGAGTTGCCGGACGTGCCGGGGCCCCTCGGTCAACCTGCGGCGAACATGGGCGAGTTCCTCCTGCAGGAACGCGACCTGCGTGGAGAGATCGTGGGCCTCTCGCTCCCACCGCGCGGCGCGCGCTTCCGCATCTTCGCTGCGTGCCACGTCCCACCTCCCCGGGGCTCGAACATCGTGCTGTCCACCCTATCCGCTGATGGTCCCATCCGGCCCTACCCAACACCGCGGTCACACAATCCCGTGAGAAATCCGCAGTGACACATCAGGTACCGTCGGGCCCATGGTGGCGCCCACCGACGAGTTCAGCGTGTGGATCGACCAGAACCTGTGCACCGTGTACGGTCTATGCGTGCAGTACGCCCCCGAGGTGTTCGAGTTCGACGTCGACGGCCTGGCGTACGTCAAGGCGGGCGAGGAGCTGCTCACCGCCCCGGGGGCGCGCGCCGACGTCCCCGACCACCTGCGGTTGGAGGTGATCGACGCGGCCCGGGAGTGCCCCGGGGAGTGCATCCACGTGCTGCGTCGCGCGGACGGGGTCGAGGTCGCCGGACCGCAGGCCGCCTGAGCGCCGCCGCAGCTAGGCAAGGCGCTCGCCGCGGCGCAGCGCGTACGCCTCGGCGCCCTTGCTCGGCTTGCGGCGGCGTGGCGGCGCCACCACGCCGGGCGCCAGCCGGCGCGCCGTGACGAGGAACGCGGTGTGCGCCACCATGCGGTGCTCGGGTCGCACCGCCAGCCCTTCGACGTGCCAGTCGCGCACGAGTGTCTCCCAGGCGCGTGGCTCGGTGAAGCCGCCGTGCGCCCGGAGCCCTTCCACCAGCTCCGACAGCTGGGGCGTGGTCGCCACGTAGCCGACGAACACGCCGCCGGGGACCAGCGCCGAGGCCACCAGGTCGAGCAGCTCCCACGGCGCCAGCATGTCGAACACGATGCGGTCGAAGTCGCGCTCGGGGCACTCGGCGACATCCCCGGTGCGCAGCGACCAGGCCGGATGCGGGGCGCCGAAGTACGCCTCCACGTTGCGCCGGGCGATCTCGGCGAAGTCGGGGCGCACCTCGTACGACACCACCGCGCCCGCCTCGCCGACGGCGCGCAGCAGGAAGCAGCTCAGCGCACCCGAACCCGCCCCTGCCTCGAGCACCCGGGCGCCGGGGAAGATGTCGCCGTAGGCCACGATCTGGGCGGCGTCCTTGGGGTAGATCACCTGCGCACCGCGGGGCATGCCGAGCACGTAGTCGGCGAGCAGCGGCCGCAACGCCAGGTACGCCGTGCCGCCGGTGGAGGTCACGACGCTGCCCTCCGGCCGGCCGATGAGGTCGTCGTGCGGCACCGCCCCGCGGTGGGTGTGGAAGACCTTGCCGGGCTGCAGCGCGAACGTGTGGGTGCGGCCCTTGGGGTCGGTCAGCTGCACCCGGTCGCCGGGCTGCAACGGCCCGCGCGGCGCGGGCCCGGTCGGTGCGGGCTCGTCGGATACGGTCACGAGGTCGGCGTCCCCTTGGGTTCGAGCAGGTGGACCAGGTCGGTCAGGCGCAGCACGCCCACCACATCATCCCCGGACGTGACCAGGTACTCGCTGCTCGGGTGCTGCTGCACGGCCTGGATCACCGCCTCCCCGCGCAGGTCCACCGGGATCACCCCGATGTCGGACACATCGCGGGCCACCGAGTCGACGCCGATCCACGGACGCCGCTCCGCCGGCACCGCCGCGGCGGCCTCCGGCTCCACCAGCGCCACCAGCCGTCCCGCGGAGTCGGTCACCCCCAGCGGCTGCCCGGCGCGGCCCGCCTCGGCGGCCCGCCGCTCGGCCTCGGCCAACGGAGTGCCGGTCACCACCCGGTACACCGGCCGGGCCAGCTTGTGCAGGTCGATCAGCGGCAGGCGGCGGGTGACGCGGGCCAGCCGAATCGCCGCGGTGGCGCCCTGCCACAGCGTGAACGCCACGAGCAGCATGAACACCAGCCCGAACGGGCTGAGCAGCGCAGCGAACTGGAGCAGCACGGCGCCGACCAGCGTGGCGGCGGCGACGAGCCGGCCGACCCAGCCGGCGACCAGGGTGCCCGCGTTGCGGTCCCGGCGCACCGCCCACACCAGCGCCCGCAACGCCCGCCCGCCGTCGAGCGGCAGCCCGGGCAGCATGTTGAACAGGGCGACGATGATGTTCGCCGCGGCGAGCTGGAACGCGATCAGCCAGGCGACCGTCTCGGTGGAGAGCACCACGGCGGCTCCGGTGGCGGCCAGGCCCAGCACCAGCGACACCGCCGGTCCGGCAAGCGAGACGACCAGTTCGACCCTCGGCCGGGGCACGTCGGCGTCCATCTCGGTGTAGCCGCCAAGCAGTTCCAGCGTGATCCCGCGTACCCCGATGCGGTACCACCGCGCGGTCAGCGCGTGCCCCAGCTCGTGCAGCAGCACCGAGACCAGCAGGCAACAGACGAAACCGAACCCCACCAGGTACGCGGGGACGGGCGCCAGGCCGAGGCGCACCCGGGTCGCCTCCCCGTAGGTCAGCGTTACGAAGACGGCGAGCAGCAGCCAGGACGGGTGCAGGTGGACCGGGACGCCCAGCACCCGCCCGAGCGGGATGCCCGGGCGTCGCGGCGGGCCGGTGCGGGGGCCGTCCGAGCGAGGGTCAGCCATCCTGCGATGCTACGGGGTGGCGTCACACCCGTCGCCTAGCCTGATCGCCATGACGCTCGAGACGATCACCGAGATCGGTCCCGATACCGACGACGGGGCTCCCGCACTTCCGACGCTGTCTCCGTCGCGGGCGGCGGACTTCAAGACGTGCCCGCTGCTGTACCGGTTCCGCACCGTCGACAAGCTGCCCGAGCGGCCCACCGTCGACCAGGCGCGCGGGACGCTGGTGCACGCCGTGCTCGAGCGTCTGTTCGACCTGCCGGCGCCGGCGCGCACCCCGCAGGCCGCGGCCGATCTCGTGGCACCCGAGTGGCGCCGGCTGTTGGCGGAGCATCCCGACCTCGGCGAGGTGTGCGCTGCGGAGGCATCGCGGGGCGAGGCGGCGGGCGCGGGGCCCCAGGCGGGCCCGGTGGACCCGGCGCGGTTCCTGGAGTCCGCCCGCGACCTGCTCGCCGGCTACTTCGCGGTGGAGGACCCGCGGCGGCTGGAGCCGGCCGAGCGGGAGTACTTCGTACAGTCGGTCATCGACGACCAGTTGCTGATCCGGGGGTACGTCGACCGCCTCGATGTCTCCCCCGCGGGCGACCTGCGGGTGGTCGACTACAAGACCGGCGGTGCGCCGCGCGAGGCGTTCGAGGCGCGCGCGCTGTTCCAGCTCAAGTTCTACGCGCTGGTGCTGTGGCGGGCGCGGGGCACGGTGCCGCGGGTGTTGCGGCTGCTCTACCTCCGGGACGCCGAGGCGTGCGACTACACCCCGGACGCCGAGGAGCTGCTGCGCTTCGAGCGCACCCTGCTGGCGCTGTGGCAGGCGATCGCGCAGGCGACCGCCGCCCGGGACTTCCGCCCCAAGCCGAGCCGGCTGTGCGGGTGGTGCGCCCACCAGGACAAGTGCCCGGCCTTCGGCGGCACCCCGCCGCCGTACCCGGAGGCCACGGCGCCGCACGACGGCGCGTCGGCGGCGCCGGGCGGCATGCCGGCGGCGCCGGGCGACACAGAGCCGCCCACGCCGGTCGCCGCGGGCGGGGCGCCTCCTCCGGCAGGATGACCGGCTCCTCCTCGGCGACGATGATCTCCGCGAGGCCAGCGAGCTACGGTCGCCGGTATGGCGGGCATCGTGACGGAGCTGTGGCCCCGGGGGCGGGCGTGGCTGCGGGCCCATCCGCTGGTCGGCGACGCGCTGCTCGCCGCCGTCCTGCTCGCCGTGCAGCAGTCGGTGTGGCTGGTCGCCCCGCAGGACGTGTGGCCGTCGTCGTGGCTCGTCGCGACCGGCTGGGCGGTCGGCGAGATGCTGGCGGTGGTGCTGCGCCGCAGGTGGCCGC
>VSCG01000159.1:0-5275 GCA_047459115.1 Micromonosporaceae bacterium | reverse complement strand
CGGGATGGTCGCCAGCACGATCGGCACCGCGCCCCGCAACCCGGCCCACGACAGGAAGGCCTGCTCGCGCCAACCGACCCGGAACCAGCTCACGCACGCCGCCACCGCCACCGGCCGGGCGAGCAGGAGCAGGACCGCCCCCACCACCGTGGCGACTCCGATCGCCGAGGGCAGCTCGGACGGCGAGACCAGCAGGCCCAGCAGGACGAACAGGCTGATCTGGGCGAGCCACGCCAGCCCTTCAGCGAATCCCATGATCGCCTGGTGGTGGGGGAGCCGGGCGTTGCCCAGGATGACCCCGGCCACGTAGACCGCGACGAAGCCGGAGGTGACCGCCAGCGACGCCACCGCGAACGCCAGCACGGCGAAGCCCACCACCGCCAGGGGGTACAGGCCCGCCGACGGCAGGGCCACCCGGCGCAGCACCACCGTTCCCACCAGGGCGACCAGCGCCCCGACCACTCCTCCGCCGAGCAGCTGGTAGACGACCGTCAGGCCGTCCCGCCACCACACGATCTCGCCCGGGTCGACCGACAGCAGCAGCACCGCGATGACCGCGGCCGGGTCGTTGCTGGCCGACTCGGCCTCCAGGGTGGCCGCGGTCCGCGGCAGCAGCCGGAGCCGACGCAGGGTGGCGAAGACCGCCGCCGCGTCGGTGGACGACAGCACCGCGCCGTACAGCAGCGCCAGCCACACGTCGAGCCCCAGCAGCAGGTGCAGCGCGACCCCGGTCACGGCGATGGTGATCACCACGCCGACGGTGGAGAGCGCGACCGTAGGGCCCACCACCGACCGAAGCGTGCTCCACCGCATGGTGAGACCGCCCTCGGCGATGATGATGATGAGTGCGCCGAGCCCCAGCACCCGGGCGATCTCGTAGTTCTCGAACTGGACGCCGAGGCCGGCCTCCCCGACCGCGACGCCCAGCGCCAGGTAGATCAGCAGGACGGGGAGACCGAGACGCTGCGACAGCCGCAGCGCCCAGACCGCGACCAGGAGAACGAGCGCACCGAGCAGCAGCGCGAGGTTGATGTCCTGGGTCACGCGTCGCCACCGCGCAGGGCACGGACCCGGTCGAGGAGGTCGGCGGGTGGTGCCGAGACGGCGAACAGCTTGTCCCTTGAGGTCGCGCCTCCGCGCAGCGACACCTGGTGGGCGCTGACTCCCAACTCAGCAGCCAGGGCCTGGCGGGCGGCCTCGGTGGCGCGACCACCGACCGGAGGCGCCGTGACGGCCACCACCAGGGACGGACCGTACCGCCCGTGGTAGTGGCCGCCCACCTTGGTCCGTGAGGCGCCGGGCCGGACCCGCACGGCGACGGTCACCTCGTCGGGCGACCCGGAGGTGCGCGTCCGGCTGCCGCGGCCCATGGGAACCATTATCGCGACCGCGGCGCAGCGATCGACACGCGACCCTGCGTGTCCTCGCCCGCAACCCGCGCCTCAGCCGCCGAGCGCCTAGACCCGACGCGCCTCCGCCAGCAGGGCGCTGTCCGGCTCACACAGGCCGCACGGCGTGAAGCCGAGCTCGATCGCCTCGCTGACCGGAAGCGGTTCGCTGTCGCGACCGAGCAGATGGACACAGCCGGGCAGGTGGTAGCGCGGCCGGCCGTCCACGACGAGCACCTCGGTGTTCATCCGGCTCACCCGCTCGGCGTCCGCCGGCGACACCGGCTGGACGGGCGGCTCGTCCGGAGGGTCTGCGGCCAGCACGGCGGTTTCATCGGAGCCGGCGGCCCCGCCCCCGGTGCCCTGGTGCGGGATCGTCCGCCCGGCACCGCCCGCGGCGGCGCCGGCGGCGGCCACGCCGTCGGGGAACTCCCGCAGGTGCTCCGGAGTCGAGCGCCGGGCACCGACCACCAGCAGCACGGCCGCGACCACGCTGGCCCCGATCGACCCGCTCAGCAACGCGTTGGACGGCTGCCACAGGCCCAGTACGAGGAGCACCGCTGCGACAGCAACGAGCAGCAGACTTACGACAATCACGACCCGGTCCCCCCTGGCCTGTCGAGACGTCAGGATGTGGATTTCCCGTATGCGGTTGTGAGCGTGTCGATCTGGCCAGCCTGGTGCTCAGCGGGCGGGGTCGCCGCCGTAGGCCGCACCGGCGAGGGAACCCGACCCCCGGGCGCCCTCGTCGTCACCGACCTCGGCCTCGATGTGGTCCCCGCGGCCCTGGAGGTCCCGCAGCTGGCTCTCCAGGTACGCCTTGAGCCGGGTGCGGTACTCGCGCTCGAAGTGCTTCAGCTCCTCGATGTGCTTCTGCAGGGCGCTGCGCTTCGCCTCCAGGCCCCCCATCGCCTCCTGGTGGCGCTGCCGGGCGTCCCGCTCGAGCGCCTCGGCCTTCGCCCGCGCGTCCCGCACGAGCTCCTCCGCCTTGGCGCGCGCCTCGCTGACGATCTTCTCCGCCTCGGCGCGGGCGTCGGCGACGTGGTCGTCGGCCGTGCGCTGGGCCATCATGAGCACCCGCAGCGCCTGCTGCTCACCGTCGCCGTGCTCGCCACTGGCACGCAGCTGCTCCAGCTCGGCCTGCAACGACCGGGCGGCCTGCTCGGCCGCAGCCTTCTCCCGCTGCAGCCGCTCGATCTGCGCCTTGAGGTCCGCGTTCTCCTGCATGAGACGCGCGTCCGCGGCCCGGCGGCTCGGGTCGATGCCAGCGCGCAGGCTGTCGTTCTCCTCGATCAGGCGGGCGAGCTCCCGCTCGACCTCATCGAGAAAGGCGTCGACATCCTCCTCGTCGTAGCCCCGCTTGCCGATCGGGGGCTTCTTGAATGCGACATTGTGGACATCAGCCGGGGTCAGCGGCATCTGTACTCCTCCGGTCAGTGGCGGCTGGACCGATCATCAGCCCAGGCCGCGGATCAGACCATCCAGCACGATTGTCAGCACGAACAGAATAACCAGCAGCACCAGAAAGGCCAGATCGAGGCTCACACTCCCGATCCGTATTGGTGGGATCACTCGCCTCAACGCCTTCAGCGGCGGGTCAGTGACGGTCCACACGGACTCCAGGGCTGCCGCAGCGACCCGGCCCGGACGCCAGCGCCGGCCGAACGATAGCACCAAACTTAGGACAAACCTGGCCAGCAGTATCACCACGAACAGGTAAATAAGGACATAGAGCACCTGAAGCAGGGCTATCAACGCGGCACTCCAGTTCCCCCGTTCGGGTTAGCGCTGACGGAAGAACCCACCCTCGGCGATGCGGGCCTTGTCCTCGGGTGTCACCTCCACGTTCGCGGGAGACAGGAGGAACACCCGGTTGGTCACGCGGTCCATCGTACCCCGCAGCCCGAACACCAGGCCGGCCCCGAAGTCGACGAGCCGACGCGCGTCCGCCTCGTCCATCTCGGTCAGGTTCATGATGACCGGGTTGCCCTGGCGGAAGTGCTCGCCGATCGTGCGGGCCTCCCGGAACGTCGTCGGGTGGAGAGTCGTGATCTGGTAGCGCCGCTCCGTCCTCTCACCGGAGGTGGCCTGCGCCTGCTCCGCCGGCGGTGCCGGGGCGAGGTCGTCCCGGTTCGAGTGGCGGTCAGCCCGGCGGGGGCGACCCTCCCGGGCGAGGTAGCTCACCGTCGAGTCCCGCGCCGGCGTACGGACGGCGACGTCGTCCTCACGGCGACGGTCACCGGCGCGGCTCCGCGGCACCACCGGGTCCTCAGCGTCGTCCACGCCCCGCAGCTCCGACCTCGGGGCGTGACCGTCACCGTACTCGTCATCGTCGTCGTGCCGGCCGCGCCGACCGGCGCGACCGCGCTCGCGACGG
The DNA here is from genome assembly GCA_047459115.1 of Micromonosporaceae bacterium. GTDB lineage: Bacteria > Actinomycetota > Actinomycetes > Mycobacteriales > Micromonosporaceae > VSCG01. The sequence continues at coordinate 1,510 of VSCG01000159.1, read as the reverse complement.
CCGACCGGTTCGGGCTCGTCGTAGAGCTCGTCGTCGTCGTCGTCCTCGATGAGGCCGAGCCACACCCCCGCCCTGCGCAGTGCGCTCATGGCTCACCTCCCTGCTGGCCGGGCGGCTGACCCAGGCTGAACCGCGGCGTCCCCCGGGCGCCGCGCCCGGGACGGGCCACCCGACGGGGCTCGGACAACACCCGTGTAGTTCGGATCGGTCCACGTCAGGCTACCGCACCGGCGGGCGCTTTCCGAGCAACGCGCTGCCGAGGCGAACGTGTGTCGCGCCGTACGCCAGCGCGACCTCGAAGTCCCCGCTCATGCCCGCGGAGATCACCCGGGCGTCCGGGTACCGCGCCCGGAGATCCGCGGCGACGTCCGCCAGCCGTGCGTACGCGTCCGCCGGCGGCCAACCGAGCGGCGCCACCGCCATCACCCCGGCCAGGCGCAGCATCCGGTGAGCGGTGACCGCCTCCGCGACCTCGGCCACGCCCTCGGCGACCACCCCGCCGCGGGCGGGGTCGCCGTCCAGGCTCACCTGCACCAGCACCTCCAACGGCCGGTCGCGGCCGGCGGCCGCGGTGCCGAGGGCCGTCGCCAGCCGGACGCTGTCGACAGAGTGCACCATGTCGGCGTACCCGGCCACCGACCGTGCCTTGTTGCGCTGCAGCCGCCCGACGAAGTGCCGGCGCACGCGCGCTCCCAGCCGCTCCGCCTCGGCGAACTTCGGTCGCGCCTCCTGGTCGCGGTTCTCGCCGATGTCGGTGACGCCCAACCGGGCCAGCCGCACGATGTCCGTGGCCGGGAACGTCTTGGTCACCGCCACGAGCGTCACCGTGGACGCGTCCCGACCGGCGCGCGCGCAGGCCTCGGCGATCCTCGCCCGCAGGCGGCCGAGGTTGCCGGCCAGCTCGGCGGTCCGCGGGTCGCCGTCGCCCAGCTCGGCGGGCCGGGTGTCGCTGCCGGCCGGCCCGGGAGACCGTGCGACCTCAGGATCCATTCTTGAGGAAGTCGGGCACGTCGACGTCGTCGAACAGGACCCGCCGGCCCTGGCCGGGTGGGCCGTCGTCGGCGGGGTCGCTGGCCGAGTCCGGCGGCGGCCCCGTCCGCGGCACCCGCTCGGCGCGGTCGGCCGGCTTGTACGCCGGCTCACCGCCGTCGAAGCCGGCGGCGATGACGGTGACCCGGACCTCGTCCCCGAGCGCGTCGTCGATGACCGCGCCGAAGATGATGTTCGCGTCCGGGTGGGCGGCGTCGGTGACGAGCTGGGCGGCGTCGTTGATCTCGAACAGGCCCAGGTCCGAGCCGCCGGCGATGGACAGCAGCACGCCGCGGGCACCGTCCATGCTCTGCTCCAGCAGCGGGCTGGAGATCGCCGACTCGGCCGCCTCGACCGCGCGGTTCTCCCCGCGGGCGCTGCCGATGCCCATCAACGCGCTGCCGGCCCCGCTCATGACGCTCTTGACGTCGGCGAAGTCCAGGTTGATCAGACCGGGCGTGGTGATGAGGTCGGTGATGCC
>VSCG01000158.1:0-5422 GCA_047459115.1 Micromonosporaceae bacterium | reverse complement strand
CGGGGTCCTCGCGCAGGGTCCGCAGCAGCAACGTCGACATCCGCAGCAGCACGCGCGCAGCTTACTGCCCGCCCGCCGTGACGTGCCGGACGTTTCGGCGCCGTGCCTGTCGGCACAGTGGAGTCTGCTGGCAGACTTCGAACATGCGGTGGGGAAGTTTCGTCGCGCTCGGAGACAGCTTCACCGAAGGGCTGGATGACCCGGACCCGACCGGCACCGGCTACCGCGGCTGGGCGGACCTGGTCGCTGCCCGGCTCGCCGCCGACCAGCCCGAGTTCACGTACGCCAATCTGGCCGTCCGCGGTCGGCTGTTCGACCGGATCGTGGACGAGCAGGTGCCGCACGCGCTGCGCATGCGGCCCGACCTGGTCAGCTTCGCCGGCGGCGGCAACGACGCGCTGCGGCCCGGCTTCGACCCAGCGGCGATCATCGCCCGGCTCGACGAGGTCGTGCGCATGCTGCGCGCGTCCGGGGCCGACGTGCTGCTGTTCCGGTTCGCCGACCTCACCGCGCGGCTGCCCGGCGGCCGGCTGATCCGGCCCCGCGCCAAGATCCTCAACGACGCGGCCCGGGAGATGGCCGACAAGCACGGCGCGCTGCTCGTCGACCTGTGGGCCGACGACGAGTTCGGCAACCCGGCCCTGTGGAGCGTGGACCGGCTGCACCTGTCCACCGTCGGTCACCGCCGGGTGGCGGCGCACGTGCTCGCCGCGCTCGGCGTCAGCTGTGCCCCCTCCTGGCTGGACGCCCCACCGCCGCCGGCGCGCCGGTCCTGGGCATCGGCCCGCCGCGCCGATCTGCGCTGGGCTGGCCAGCACCTGGCCCCGTGGGTCAAGCGGCGCCTCACCGGCCGGTCCAGCGGGGACACCGTCTCGCCGAAGCGGCCGCGCCTCGCGCCGGTCGCTTCCGACGGTCAGGAACATCGGGAGAGCGCCGGACGGTAGCCTGGTTTCCCATGGCACTTCCGCCCGATCCGGCACCCGAGTTGACGGGGTACGCCCACCCCGAGCGACTGGTCACCACGCAGTGGCTGGCCGACCACCTGGGCCACGACGGCCTCGTCATCGTGGAGTCCGACGAGGATGTCCTGCTCTACGACACCGGGCACATCCCCGGCGCCGTGAAGGTCGACTGGCACACCGAGCTCAACGACCAGGTCACCCGCGACTACCTCGACCCCGAGCAGTTCGCCGCGCTGATGCGCGCCAAGGGGATCTCCCGCGACGACACGGTCGTCTTCTACGGCGACAACTTCAACTGGTGGGCGGCGTACGCCCTGTGGGTCTTCTCCCTGTTCGGCCACCCCGACGTGCGGCTGCTCGACGGCGGCCGGCAGAAGTGGGTGGCCGAGGGCCGGCCGCTGACCCGGGAGGTGCCGGCCCGGCCCCCGAGCGACTACCCGGTGCCGCCCCGTGACGACGCCGGCATCCGGGCCTTCCGCGATCAGGTGATGGCGCACATCGCCTCCGGCCGGCCGCTCATCGATGTGCGGTCGCCGGGCGAGTACACCGGCGAGATGCTGCACATGCCCGACTACCCGCAGGAGGGGGCGCTGCGCGGCGGGCACATCCCCGGCGCGGTGAACAAGCCGTGGAAGTCGGCGGCGAACGAGGACGGCACGTTCAAGTCGCCCGAGGAGCTGAAGGCGGTGTACGCCGACGAGCTGGGCCTGTCGCCGGGTGACGACATCATCGCCTACTGCCGCATCGGGGAGCGGTCGGCGCACACCTGGTTCGTGCTGCGCCACCTGCTCGGCTATCCGCAGGTACGCAACTACGACGGCTCGTGGACCGAGTGGGGCAACCTGGTGCGCGCGCCGATCGCGCGGGGGCCCGAACCCGGCGGCCTGGGCCGCTGACCGCGTCTACGGGGTGACCGCGAGGCTGGCGAGGATCCGTTGGGCCAGCTCGCTGTCCCCGGTCACCCAGGCCGGGTGGTCGGCCCGCTCGCCCCGGCCGGCGGACAGCCGCGCGTACGACTCCCAGCCGAGCGTCACGTGGCCGGTGGCCGGTCCGGCCTCGGCGGGTGGCACCAGCCGGCCCCGGCGCGAGTCGTCCACGGCGACCGTGACGTCGACGGCGAGGTCGCCGAGCACGGTCCAGCGGACCGCGGTGCCGGGCGGGGCGCCCGCGCGTCGGGCCACGAGGCGCGGCAGCAGGCCGAGGAACTGGTCGCGGGTCACCCGGGCGGCGGGCGAGCCGAGGTTGCCCGGTCGGCCGACCGCGCGCCGGATGTCCTGCTCGTGCACCCAGCAGTCGAGCACCCGGGTCGCCAGCAGTTGATCGAAGGTGGTGGGCTCGCCCCAGGGGTACGTGGCCGGGGTGTCCGAGTCGGGCAGCTCTGCCAGTTGCGCCTCGCGCGTGTCGACCAGCGCGGCGAGTTCGGCGAGGATCTCGTGCCGGGGCCGGCCGCGCCGCTTCAGTACCGAGCCGTCCACCCACTCCTGGAACGGCCCAGTCGGCGCGGGGAACCCCTCGGCCGCCCACAGTTCGCCGCCCACCAGGTGCGCGTAGATGTCGCCGACTGTCCACAGCGGGCACTCCGTCGGCGCGCGCCACTGCGCGTCGGTCAACTCCGCGCCGAGCGCGAGGCTCGCCCGCAGGGTGTGGCGCAGGGCCGCGGCGTACCGGTCGATCGGGCGCATGGCCCGAGCCTGACGGACGCGGCGGGACGAGACAAGGGTCATCCGGCGGCGACCTTTGCGGCGTGGAACACGTCGGCGGGCAGCGGCGTGTCCAGCCGCCAAAGGATGCGCACGGGCCGTTCCCCGGTGTGGCTGACGTAGGTCATCGTGCCGGCGTACAGGTACGGCGGGGCACCCAGGTCACCGTCGGCCTCCTTGCTCTCGCGCAGGAAGAGGTGCACGGTCGAGCCCTGTTGGCGGTGGTGCACGTACCGCCGCCCGGTCGGCGAGTCGGCGGGCGTGGTGCTCTGCGACTCCCACTGAAACAACTCGGGCGTGATCGCCCGGTCCTGGTACATGGTGGTCGGCGAGTAGTGCTGCTCGGTCTTGCGCAGGGTGACGAAGAGCAAGTCGGCCCGGGCCTCCGGTAGCCACAGCACGCCCTGACGCATCGCCGTCGGTTTGGTGTGGCCGAAGGCGGCCAGCGCCTCGTCGCGGGTGTAGCGCGCGTGCCGGTGCAGCGGCACCGGTTGGCCTGCGGGCAGAGGGGCGGTGATCCGGCGGATCCTTTCCCGCAGCACCCAGGTCAGGTCCATCACCTCGGCCCGACGGGCGGTGTGCCGCCAGAACCGGCGCAGCGAGGCCTCCAGGTCGGTGACCGGCTCGGCCGCACCCCACAGCATGAAGTGCAGCATGATCGCCAGCCGTTGCTGCCGCTCGTCGAAGGTGTCCAGGCGCGGGGGCACCGCCGGATCCGATACCGCCCGCAGAAAGTCCAGCCGCTCCGGGTCGTCGATGTGCAGCATCCGGCCGATGGCGCGCGCGAGCCGTTCGTCGTCCGGACCGGCGGGTTCGCGGTCGAGCCCGGCACGGCGGCGCAGGTCCGCCCAGCCGCCGCGGGCCCGGCGGTACAGGTCCTCGGGCTCGAGACCGGTCTCGGCCAGGAAGTTGGCCAGGGAGCAGTCGCCGATGCGGCGCAGTTCCGCGGCGAGTTCCGGCCAGGAGACCCGCAGGGACTGACGGACGTTGTTGAGCACCAGATCGCTCGCCACCCGGTCGAGTTCGATGTGGCAGCCGGCGGGCAGGTTCGGGAAGCCGCGCTCCACCTCGCGCACCAGCCCTCGCCTCGTCACGCCGGTCAGGGTCCGGTAGCGCAGGTCGAACCGGAACCGGGCGTGCTGCGCCCCGATGAAGTCGAGCACGGTCAGGCAGGCCTTGCCGTCGGCCAGGCGTAGCCCGCGCCCGATCTGCTGCAGGAACACGGTGGCGCTCTCGGTTGGGCGCAGAAGCAGCACCGTGTCGATATCCGGCAGGTCGACGCCCTCGTTGAACAGGTCCACAGTAAACAGCACCGACACCTGCCCGTCGCGCAGTTCGCTCAGCGCCCGGGCCCGCTCGTCGCGGCTGGTGCGGGAGGTGACCGCACGGGCCGGAACACCCGCCCTGACGAAGCGGTCGGCCATGAACTCCGCGTGCTCGATGCTGACGCAGAACCCGATCGCGCGCATCCGCCGCACGTCGGCGATCTTGTCCTGAATCGCGGCGAGGATGAGCCGCACGCGCGCGTCGTTCCCGGTGTAGAGGTTGCTCAACTCCGCCGTGTCGTAGCCCTGGCCGCGCCGCCAGCGGATCCCCGCAAGGCTTACCTCGTCGTGGATGCCGAAGTAGTGGAACGGTGCCAACAGGCCGCGCTCGAGCGCCTCCCACAGCCGCAACTCCGCCGCGATCCGGCCGCCGAACCAGACGCGTACGTCCTGGCCGTCCGTGCGCTCCGGGGTGGCCGTGAGGCCGAGCAGCACACGCGGCCGCAGGCGGTCGAGCAGCCGGGCGTACGTGGGGGCGGCAGCGTGGTGGAACTCGTCCACGATCACCATGTCGAACCGGGCCGGGTCGAGGAGGTCGAGGTCGACCTGGGCCAGCGATTGCACCGAGGCGAACACGTGCCGCCACTGCGTGGGTCGCTCACCGCCGACGAGCAGCTCGCCGAAGTCGCCACGGCGCAGGACGTGCCGAAAGGTGCGCTGGCTCTGCCGCAGAATCTCTTCGCGGTGGGCGACGAACAGCAGCGAGTCGAGGTGGTCGGTCTCCCGCAGTCGCCGGTAGTCGAGCGCCGCCACCACCGTCTTGCCGGTGCCGGTCGCCATCACCACCAGGTTGCGCCAGCGGCCGTGTACCCGGCGCTCGGCATCGAGTTCGTCGAGCACCTCCCGCTGGTAACCCCAGGGACGTACCTCGAGCGGGGAGACGATGTCCAGCGGCAGGTCGGTCGGACCGCCCCGCTCGGCGTGCAGCGCGGCGTCCAGCCGGTCGCGGTCGCGGTCCGGCCGGTAGTCCTCGAACGCCGGGTCGGCCCAGTACTCCTCGAACGTGGCGGCGAACGTGTCCAGCAGGTGTGGCTGCTCCACGGCGGACAGCCGCACGTTCCACTCCAGGCCCTCGAGCATCGCGCTCTTCGAGAGGTTCGACGAGCCGACGTACGCGGTCGAGAAGCCGGTCTGGCGCCGCAGCAGCCACGCCTTTGCGTGCAGGCGTGTCGTACGGGTTTCGTAGCAGACCTTCACCTCCGCGCCGAGGTGCACCAGGCGGTCGAGCGCCCGCCGTTCGGTGACCCCGAGGTAGGTCGTGGTGATGACGCGCAGCCTCCCACCGCGCGCCAGGAACTCCTCGAGAGGGCGTTCGAGTACCCGCAGGCCGTGCCAGCGTACGAACGCGCACAGCAGGTCCACCGCGTCGGCGGAGGCGAGTTCGGCCGCGAGTTCGGTGCCGATCCGGGGCAGATCGCGGCCATTGACGAGCAGC
>VSCG01000157.1:0-5436 GCA_047459115.1 Micromonosporaceae bacterium | reverse complement strand
CGTCCTCGGCGATGAAGAACTGGACCGCTCTGGCCACGTCATGCGGTGTTCCGACACGTCCGCGTGGGATCCGCGCCGCCTGGACGGCAAGGTGCTCCTCCAGGGTGCGGCCGGCGCGTGCGGCGCTGACCTCGGTCATGGCGGTCCGGATGACACCCGGACCCACGGCGTTGACGGTGATGCCGTAGGGGGCGAGGTCCAGGGCGGCCGCCCGGGTGAGCCCTTCCAGGCCCGCCTTGGCCGCCACGTAGTTGACGCGCTCGTCGTCGCCGAGCGCGGAGATGCTGGAGATGTTGACGACACGACCCCACCGCTGGGCGCGCATCAGCGGCGCCACGGCCTTGAGCATCAGGAAGCTGCCGCGCAGGTGCGTGGCGTGCACGGCGTCCCAGTCATCGATCGGCATATCCAGAATGTGGTTGTCCCGGGCGAAGCCCGCGTTGTTCACGAGGACGTCAACCGCCCCGAAGTGATACCCGCGCCGATACCCGTGCCGCCTCCGGTCACGATGACTGTCCTGACACTCACGGGGCCAGTGTGGATCAACCCCAACCGGCGGATCAAAATGTTTGCCTCGCCCCGAGTCCGATGGCTTCAGCGGAACGTGAAGTCTGATTGTCGCCAGCACCACCCACCCGCCTGCCGGAGAGTTGTGGTCGGCTCGCGCGGCGAGCCGTGACCCGACGGCAGTGAAAGGCGAATGTCATGCACGTGGTTCCCGGCCTCAAGGTGCTCTACTTCGGGACTCCGGTGGTGCTGATCAGCTCGCGCAACGAGGACGGCAGCGCGAACCTGGCGCCGATGTCGTCCGCCTGGTGGCTCGGCCAGTCGGCCATGCTCGGCATGGGCAACAGCGCGCAGACCACCGCGAACCTGTTGCGCGAACGGGAATGCGTGCTCAACCTGCCGTCGTCCTCGATGGTCGAGGCCGTCGACCGGATCGCGCTGACCACCGGCAAGGCGAGCGTGCCCGACCACAAGCTCAGCAAGGGCTACCGGTACGAGCCGGACAAGTTCGCGGCGGCCGGGCTGACCGAGCAGCCCTCCGACCTGGTCCGGCCGCCCCGGGTCGCGGAGTGCCCGATCCAGATGGAGTGCCGGGTGGTGGCCGCCCACCCGTTCGGCAGCCCCACCCCGCACGCCACCGCGTTCACGGTGGAGATCCTGCGCACCCACGTGGAGGCGGACCTGCTGATCCCGGGCACGCACTACGTGGATCCGCTCCGCTGGGACCCGCTCATCATGAAGTTCTGCGAGTTCTTCGGGGGCGGGCACAACCTGCACCCCTCGCGGCTCGCCGGGGGCTGGCAGATGCCGCACAACCTGGGGCACAGCCGTGCCAACACGTTCGAGGCTGCACCGGCGCCGCGGTAGCCGCTCCCGCGATGTGCCGGTCCTCCGCCGGCTGCCGCTAGGCGTCGGCGGAGGACCTTTGGCGCGCCGATTCGTACAGGATGATGGAGGCAGCTGTAGCGGCGTTCAGGGAGCTCGCTGTGCCCGTCATGGGTATCCGGACCAGGTGGTCACAGGCGGCGCGCCAGGCCGAGCTGAGCCCGGTCGTCTCGTTTCCGACCAGGATCAGGGTCGGCTGGGTGAAGTCGTACTCTGCCGCCTGAGCGTCAGCCTTCTCGTCGGTGCCCACGAGCCGTACCTCGATGCCGTCGGCGCGGATCGCCTCCACCCACGACAGAACCGGCCGGTGGGACGGCAGCCGCACCACCGGCACCGAGAACAGCGACCCCGTGCTGGCCCGTACCGACTTGGGGTCGTAGACATCGGCGGCGTGGCCGGTGACGATGACGCCGCTCGCGCCGAAGGCGTCGGCCGACCGGACCAACGTGCCGATATTTCCAGGGCTGGTGGGCCGGTCGAACACGACCACAAGCATGTCCGGGCTCGCCGGGATCCGGGCGAGATCATCGTCGGGCAACTCTACGATGGCGAGCAGCTCCGGGGCGTCCTCCGCCTTGCCGCCCAACTCGAACATCAACTCACCGGCCACGGCGAACGTGGTCGCCGGTACCGCATCGAGGGTCTCGCGCGCCCACGGCGACAGGCGGGTATCCGCGTTGTACAGCAGCTCGCGGATCTGCCACCCGTGTCGGACGGCCATCGTGATGGGGCGCACGCCCTGGACGAGGAACTCGCCGCTGCGCTGGCGCTTGGCACGGTTGCCGAGCAGCGCCTCCCATTGCTGGAACCGCGCGTTGCGAGTCGTCACCCGCAGCACTGCCACGAAAACCGCCTTCGTCGCGTTTGGCACGTCACCGGCCGGTGGCCGGGGCATCCCACCATTCGAGCACCCGGGTCGCGAAGAGCGTGAGCCACTTCGAGGGTTCTCCGGGATCCACGTCGACCTCGAACCAAACGCGGCCGGGGTGCCGCCCTTGCTGGAGCCAGGTGCCGTTCGGCTGCCGGGCCGCGCGGATCTGCTCGATCGCCTCCGTCATGCGCGGATCGGGTGGGCGGCCGTCCACAAGCGACGCCTCGCGGAAGTAGTCGGCCGCGTTCAGCACGCTGTAGACCCAACGGAACGGGTAGACGAACCGTGACACCCACGGGCCGACCGGCTCCCCGGTCGACAGTCGCTTGTACAGGTGCCGTCGCAGCAGGTACTCCTCACCGCTGCGGCGGGCCGCGCGGATGGCGTCGGTGCCGCCGGTGACCGACTCGTAATAGAGCAGACCCTTCAGCACGTTCAGCGTCGAGTGGAACGACGACACCGTCGCACCCTCGACCCAGTCGCAGTTCCACCCGCCGTCGGCGAGGCGGTGCTCGAGGAACCAGTCCGCGAGCCCGGAGACATCGGCACCGAGCCATACGCCGTTGGCGAGCGTGTAGGCGTTGATGCAGCAGTCGACCTCGCCGCCCCAGTACGGCAGGTCCTCGTACTCCCACCGGGAGCTCGCCGCGAGGCGCTCGGCGGTGTCGCCCAGCACCGCGGCGTCCAGCCCTCACTCCCGTAGCGTGTTCAACACCCAGGTTGTCGCGGTCCACGGCTGGCCGGCACCCTGCGCCGCCTCCGGCCCGGCGAAGTCGAAGTCCGCGGGGAAGAAGGCCCCACCGGCCCCCTGCCCATCGGGATCCTGCAGGGCGAGCAGCCGCGCGCCGAACCCCTCGGTCGCGACCCGGGTGCGCGTCGCCCGCCAGACGTCCTCGGGCTTGTGCACGAGATCCCGCTCGACCTGCCACCGCAGCGCGGGATCAGAGTCCAGGAGCCACTCGACCACATCGTCGATCGCCATGGCGCAACCCTAGAGGCGACCACCGACATCGGGAACAGTCACTTGCCGCGGGCGGCGGTGCCGGCCTTCGCCGCGGCCTTCATCTGCTTCTTGTACTCCCGCACCTTCGCCAGGCTCGCGTCGTCCGTGATGTCGGCGACCGAGCGGTAGACACCCTCCTCGCCGTACGGCCCGGCCGCCTCCCGCCAGCCGTCCGGTTGCACGCCGAACCGCTTGCCGAGCAGCGCCGTGAAGATCTGCGCCTTCTGCTTGCCGAACCCGGGGAGCTTGCCCAGCCGGCGCACGAGGTCCGCGCCGGACGTCGCGTCCCGCCAGATCGCCGCCGCGTCCCCGCCGTACTCGTCACGCACCATCGCGGCCAGCGCCTGGGCGCGTTGCGCCATCGAGCCGGGGAACCGGTGCAGCGCCGGCGGGGTGGCGAAGATCTCCTTGAGCGCCTCCGGGTCGTACTCGGCGATCACGGACGCGTCGAGCCGGTCGACGCCGAGCCGCTGCGCGAGCCGGTGCGGCCCGACGAACGCCCACTCCATCGGCACCTGCTGGTCCAGCATCATGCCGATCAGCAGCGCGAGCGGGTCGTCGGCGAGCAACCGGTCGGCGTCGGGGTCCTGAGCGAGATACAGGCTCGGCATGCCTCCAGCCTGCCAGAACACCCGGCCCGTGGGCATGTCAGGAGCGGAGCGCGTGCGGCCGGTGGGCAGAATGACCGCGTGACGAACCCCCTGCTCGACGCCGACGGGATCGCCCGGCTGCGCGAGGCCCTGCTCTCGGCCGGGTACACCACCGCCGGCATCGCCGCCCGCCTCGGGCCCGCCGCGACGGCCGCCGCCGCCCGGGGGGACCTGCGCGGCGCGCTGCGGGTCACCCAGGGCGCCGACGACCCACTCGCCACGCTGATCCGGCTGTACGTGTGCGGGCAGACCCAGCCCGCCGACGCCGTCGCCGCTGCGCTCGCGCCGCTGCCGCTGGCGGCCGCCGTCGAGGCGGGGCTCGTCACCCCGGCCGGAGACGGGCTGCGCCAGGGGGTGGACCTGGAGGCGTACGGCGACTGGTGGGTCGTGGCGGACGTGCCGGCGAGCGCCCGGCCCGGCGGCCCGGCCGCCCCGCTGCCCGCCGACCACGTCCTCGGCGTCGGCGGCGCGTCGAACATGCTCGCCGGCGCGACCGTACGCCGCCCGGTCGGCGCGGCGCTCGATCTCGGCACCGGCTGCGGAGTGCAGGCGCTGCACCTGTCCACGCACGCGAAGCGGGTGACCGCGACCGACCTGAGCGTGCGGGCGCTGCGGTTCGCCGCCACCACGGCCACGCTCAGCGGAGTCGAGTGGGAGTTGCTGCGCGGGGACCTCACCGAGCCGGTCGAGGGCCGCCGTTTCGACCTGGTGGTCAGCAACCCGCCGTTCGTGGCCGGGCCCGGCACCGCCACGCACGCCTACCGCGACTCCGGCCGGCCCGGCGACGCGGTCTGTGCCGAACTGGTGGCGGCCGCGCCCCGGCTGCTCGCCGTCGGCGGCACCATGCAGTTCCTGGCCAACTGGCTGCACGTGGCCGGGCAGGACTGGACGGAGCGGGTGGCCGGCTGGGTGGCCGGCACCGGCCTGGACGCCTGGGTCATCCAGCGGGAGGTCACCGACCCGGTGTCGTACGTGCGTCTGTGGCTGGCCGACGCCGGCCAGACCGCCGACCCGGACCAGGCGGCGGCGTGGCTGGACTGGTTCGACGCGCAGCGGGTGGAGGCCATCGGGTTCGGGCTGGTGAACCTGCGCGCCGGCGGGCACGACGACCCGGTGGTACGCGTGGAGGACCTGCGCCAGACGGTCGAGCCACCGCTCGGTGACCGGGTCGCGGCGTGGTTCGATCGGCAGGACTGGCTGCGCTCCAGTGCAGACCTGCTGGGCGTCCGCTACCGGGCGGCGGAGGGCGTCCAGCTGCGCCAGGATGCGGCGCTGGGGCCCGACGGATGGGAGGTGCGCCGGCAGGTGCTCGCGCTCACCGACGGGCTGCGCTGGCAGGAGGAGGTCGACCCGGTGGCGCTTGCGCTCGTGGCGGGCAGCAACGGGCAACTGCCGCTGCGCGACCAGCTCTCGCTGCTCGCGGCCGCGCACGGCGTGCCCGAGGAGGATCTCGTGGCGGTCGCCGGGCCGGTCGTCGCGCACCTCGTCGAGCGCGGCTTCCTCGTACCGGTATCGACACT
>VSCG01000156.1:0-5514 GCA_047459115.1 Micromonosporaceae bacterium | reverse complement strand
GCAGCCGGCGGTGGTCTTCCAGAACGTGGCGAAGTACCAGCCGCCGCGCTGGCCAGATCCCGCGTATCCGCAGCAGTTCCACCTGGACGTGGAGGTCGCGGACGTCGACGAGGCGGAGCGGCAGGTGCTCGCCCTGGGCGCGACGCGGCTGCCGGGCGGCGGCGAGGACTTCCGCGTCTACGCCGACCCGGTCGGCCACCCGTTCTGTCTCGTCTGGTAGCGATCGGGCGCCCGCGCCGTGACATGAGGCTCGTTCGCCGACCGCTCGTCATGGCCGTGCGTTTCCTCGGGAACGCCGCGGATGGCGTGCGACCGCGGGGTCAGGCGTGGGGTGAGCGGCTGAGGTCGGCGAGCCAGCCGCTCACCTGCTCGCGGCGGGTCTGCTCGTCGAGCTTCGGGCAGACCCGCTCGCAGTAGCCGCCGTCCGGCGTCTTGTACGCCAGACAGCAGGCCGCCGCGACCGGCACGGTGCCGTAGGTGTGCGGTCCCTGCGCGTACACCCACCGTCGGCGGACATTGAGCGGACCGCCGAGGGCGAGCACCCTGGCAGCCTCGGCGGCGGCCCGGCGGGACGCCGGGCCGACCTGGTCGCCCATCAGGAAGGCGCTGGCCACCGTGTCGCTGACCAGTGCCCAGAGGGTGCGCCGGCCGAGCCGCGACAAGGCCTTCAGCGTCTCCACCACCGGGGTGGCCAGCGTCGTGACCGTCCCTGCCAGCAGCCTTCGCAGCTCGTCGGTCGACTCGACGGGGCGTGCGCCGGCGACGGATTGGTCGGCCAGCGGATCCGAGGCGAGCACCGCCAGTACGGGCTCGCCGGGGGCTAGCTGGTCGAACCAGCCACCCGGCGCCCGGTGCAGCACGATGCCGTCGCCGGTGAACAGGGGCACCCACCGCTGAGTGGTGTACGCCCACACCAGCGGTCGGACGAACGAGCCCGCTATCCAGCCGGCGAAGTGGGCCGCGATGGTCTCCGGCGGGCTGCCGACCCGTTCGCCGTAGCCGCGCATGGTGTCCGCCAGCGCGGCCCCGCCATCGGCGAGCAGGTCCGCCAGACGGATCCAGTCCGGCCCCGAAGGGTCCAGGGACATCGTGGGGAACCAGCCGGCGTCGTTGTACCGGTCGGCCAGCGTGTCCACGGCCCGGCCGCGCGAGACCGGGCGGGACGCCTTGGCGATCGTCGCGGTGGTCAACCGGTCACGGCCTTCGCGGCGGCCAGCTTGTCGGCGAGCTCCGTGAGCGCGGGAGCGAACGCCGCCCAGCTCGTCGGCGTCTCCAGATTCCACGGGTAGAGCTGGCCGGCCCGTACGGCGGGGAGCCTGGCGAAGGTCGGGTAGCTGGCGAGGTCGGTGGTGAAGAACGACGCGTTACGGGCGTCGTAGAGGATGACATCGGCCGCGTGCTTGTCGGCCTGCTCCCAGGACAGGACCTCCCAGTGTGGCTCGTCGGCGGGCGGCACCGGGGTGACGAACGGGACGCCCAGGTTCTTCAGGTGGTACAGGTCGGAGAACATGGTGGGGTTGGCGACGTAGAGGTTCTCCTTGGCGGCGCTGACGACCATCACCCGCAGCCCGGCGTTCGCCGTGGCCGCCTCGCGCAGCGCGTTCCCGGCCGCCGTGAACGCGGTCTTCGCCGTGACCACCGACTCCGCCTGAAGGTCTGCCCCGAGCGACGCCGCCAGGTCGGCGTACCGGTCGATCACCTTGTCGACCGGTGTCTCGACGTACCTGATGCCCACTACCGCGCTGATGGCGGAGATCTTGTCGACCACCGCGTCCGGGACGTACCAGAGGCTGTCTCCACTCTGGACCGGCGTGACCAGCAGGTCCGGGGTGAGCGACGCGAACTTCTCCACGTTGAAGTCGCCCCACGTGTTGCCCACCCACGTGACCGCCGAGGTGTCGACGTTGCCGAGCAGGATCTCGGAGCCGTTCTGCTCCCCGAAGACCCCGACCGGCTTGATGCCCAGATCCCACAACGCACCGGCGGACCCGGCCTGCGCCACGATCCTGGTCGGTCTGGTCTGGCGGGCCGCCTTCTGGCCGCGGTCGTCGGTGAACTCCCACGGGCCGCCGGCATCGCCTCCAGGGTCCGAGGGTGAGCCGGAGTCGGAGCCGCAGGCGCTGAGCGCCGCCAGAGCGGCGGCCGAGACGCCGCCGAAGAGCAGCGAGCGCCGGCTCAGGGTGGATGCCGGCCGGGCGGTGTGGCCGCGAGGCCCCGGATGCGGGTGAAAGCGCTGCGACACGATCGGTCTCCTCGTGATCTCTGGTCCGGTCCGACACCGGCCGTCGAGGATGATAAGGGTAGGCTAAGCTAACTTCGCAAGCGGCCGAACCAGGGGAACGCGATGTCGTACCCCACACGAGTGAGCGACGGGAGTCGGGAGGGACCGTGATGGCCAGCGCGACCGCACCGGCCGCCGCGCTCACCGGCACGCCGGCCCGGCGCCCTGGCCGCACCCGCACCCGGCTCGCATGGGGACTCGCCGGCGCGGCGGCGGCGTTGGTCGCCGTGGCTCTGGCGTCCGTCGCCATCGGCTCCAGATCGGTGCCCATCGGCACGGTCCTCGACGCGGTGATCCGCTACGACGGGGCGGTCGCCGACCACGTCATCGTGCACGACCTGCGGATACCGCGGACCCTGCTCGGCCTCGCCGTGGGCGGGGCACTGGGCCTGTCCGGTGCGCTCATCCAGGCGTTGACCCGTAATCCGCTCGCCGACCCGGGCATCCTCGGGGTCAACGAGGGCGCCGCGTTCGGCGTCGTTTTCGCCGTCGGCATCCTCTCGCTGGACAGCCCGTACCTGTTCGTGTGGTTCGCGTTCACCGGCGCGGCCGTGGTCTCCCTCGGTGTGTACGGGGTCGGCGCGCGCGGCCGGGCCGGGGCGAGCCCGGTACGGCTTGTGCTGGCCGGCGTGGCATTCACCTACGTGCTGCACGGGATCACCACCGCGATCGTGCTGCGCGACACCGTCACCTTCGACCGGTACCGCAACTGGATCGTCGGCTCCCTTGCGAGCACCGACCCTGGACTGCTCGCCCGGCTGCTGCCGTTCCTGGCCGTCGGGGCGGCGCTCGCCCTGGGACTGGCCCGACCGCTCAACGCGCTGTCCCTCGGTGACGAGCCCGGCCGGGCCCTCGGTGTCCACAGAGGACGAACTCGTGCGCTCGGCGCGGCAGCCGTCGTGCTGCTCTGCGGCGCGGCGACCGCCGCCGCCGGTCCGATCGCGTTCGTGGGACTGGCCGTGCCGTACGCCGCGCGGATGATCACCGGCCCGGACTACCGCTGGCTGATGGCGTACTCGGTCGTCCTCGCGCCGGTCCTGCTGCTCGCCTCCGACATCGCCGGCCGGTTGGTGGCGCGGCCCATGGAGATCGGCGTCGGCATCGTCACCACGTTCGTCGGCGCGCCGCTGCTGATCGCGCTGGCCCGCCGACGGGGAAGGCTGCCGCGCCTGTGAGCCCGGACGTACGCCTGCCCGGCCTGGTGCTGCGCACCCGCTCGGACCGGCTCTCGGTGCGCATGCACACCCGGTCGGCGGTCGTGGTCGCGGCCCTCGTGGTGCTCTGCGCGGCCATCGCCGTGATGACCCTCGGCGCTGGCGACTACCCGATCCCGGCCGTCGACGTGGTCCGCACCCTGCTCGGTGCCGGCACCCCGGTTACCGACTTCATCGTGCTGGAGCTGCGCCTGCCGCGGCTGGTCACCGCGCTCGCCGTCGGTGTCGCGCTCGGGGCCAGCGGCGCGGTCTTCCAGAGCGTGACCCGCAACCCGTTGGGCAGTCCGGACATCATCGGCTTCACCACCGGAGCGAGCACCGGCGCGCTGCTGGCGATCATCACGATCGGTGCCGGGCTGACCGGCCAGGCCGCCGGAGCGATGATCGGCGGGTTGCTCAGCGCCACCGTGGTCTACCTGCTCGCGCGCCGGGGCGGGGTGCACAGTTACCGCCTGGTGATCGTCGGCATCGGCGTACAGGCGCTGCTCACCTCCACGAACACGTACCTGTTGGTGCGCTCGAACATCAACGACGCGCAACGCGCCGCCCTGTGGCTGGCCGGCAGCCTCAACGCCCGGGGATGGGGCCACGCGGCGCTGGCCGCCATCGCCGTGGCGCTGCTGCTGCCGGCCGTACTGCTGCTCGGACCGCGCAACCGGATGCTCGAGCTGGGTGACGACCTGGCCCGGGCCCTAGGTGTCGCCGTGGAGCCCGCACGCCTCGGGCTGATCGCGGCCGGGGTGGGCCTGGCCGCCGGTGCGGCCGCCGCCGCCGGACCGATCGCCTTCGTGGCGCTCGCCGCGCCGCAGTTGGCCCGCCGACTGACCCGGGCCACCGGCCCGGGCGTGCTGCCCGCCGCCGCGATGGGGGCACTGCTCCTGGTCGCC
Organism: Micromonosporaceae bacterium; assembly: GCA_047459115.1. Lineage (GTDB taxonomy): Bacteria > Actinomycetota > Actinomycetes > Mycobacteriales > Micromonosporaceae > VSCG01. The sequence goes on along the minus strand of VSCG01000156.1, from coordinate 1,132 downwards.
AGCGACCTGATCGGCCAGCACGCGCTGCCGGACATGCAGGTGCCGGTCGGCCTGGTGACGAGCTGTCTGGGCGGCGGCTACCTGGTCTGGCTGCTTGCGCGGCGCCAGGCGCGGGCGGGGAGGCGTCGGGCGTGGCGCCCCGGTAGGCGGACCGGCGCCGCGGCGTGAGGAGGAGCGAGAACGATGAGCCAGGTTGATCTGTACGGCGAGGAGCTGACCCTCGCGTACGAGCAGCGGGTGGTCGCCCGACAGCTGGGCGTGCGCATCCCGCCCAACTCGTTCACCGTGATCGTCGGACCGAACGCGTGCGGCAAGTCCACCCTGCTGCGCGCCCTGGCCGGGCTGCTTCGGCCCACCGCCGGAGCGGTCTATCTGGACGGTCAGGTCATCACGCGGTACCCGGCCAAGCAGGTCGCGCGCCGGCTGGGCCTGCTGCCCCAGACGGCGGTCGTGCCCGACGGCATCACCGTGGCGGATCTCGTGGCGCGGGGCCGGTATCCGCACCAGCGGCTGCTGCGGCAGTGGTCGGCCGAGGACGAGGCGGCGGTCAGCGCGGCGATGGCCGCCACCCGGGTCACGGAGCTGGCCGACCGGGTGGTGGACGAGCTGTCCGGCGGGCAGCGTCAGCGGGTGTGGCTGGCGATGGTGCTCGCCCAGCAGACCAACCTGCTGCTGCTCGACGAACCGACCACCTTCCTGGACATCGCCCACCAGGTCGAGGTCCTGGATTTGTGCGCCGACCTGCACGAGCACGGCGATCGCACGCTCGTGGCGGTGCTGCACGACCTCAACCAGGCGGCCCGGTACGCCACGCACCTGATCGTGATGAGCGACGGCGCCGTCGTCGCCGAGGGCGAGCCGGCGGAGGTCCTCACCGCCGAGCTGGTCTCGAAGGTGTTCGGCCTGGACTGTCAGATCATCCCCGACCCGCAGACCGGCACCCCGATGGTGGTGCCGGCGGCCCGCCGGCGCTCCGACCGAAGGTTCGAGTTCCCGCCGGTCATCGGCCCGGACGGCGTTGGCCGACGCACCGTGGCCTCGCGTACGCCGGCGCGAGGATGATCAGCGGGGGACGCCGCGGCCGAGTGCACCTATGGCGCGGTGGTCCCCGGCGTGTCAGGCTGTAGCGGCC
>VSCG01000155.1:0-5587 GCA_047459115.1 Micromonosporaceae bacterium | reverse complement strand
AGGGGATCGGCTACGGCCCGGAACTGCTCGACGAGCTCACCCACACCAAGGTCGTGCACGTCAAGCCGCCGCCTGCCTGGTAGTCCAGTCTCTTGCCAGGTCTCGGACGGGCTGAGCCTCGGCTGGTGCCGCGGGCACAGGTGCTTCGATGGCGGCGAAGGTCGGTACGCAGTACCGGCATCAACCGCCGCGGTCACCACACGCCGGGGCCTCACCCCGAGGCGACCTCCGTGATCCGTGGTCTGGGCTGCAGCCCGGCCGCCCGGTAGCACTGGTCGATCAGTCGCATGGTGACGACCGCGTCGTCACCGTCGGTCGGCATCGGCGTACCGCTACGGACGGCCGCGACGAACGCCTCAAGCTGGTAGGTGTAGGACGAGCGGGTGCCGAGGTGCTCGACGCGGCGGCCCTCCCGGGTCTCGATCACCACCCGGTCGTCCAGGTGCGGTTGGACGAAGTTCATCGCGGTCGCCTGGCCTCGGTTACCGATTATGCGGCAGCTCATCTCCCAGCGGTCACCGGCCATGTGGCAGCGGGCCGAGCCGGTCGCCCCGGAGGGGAAGACGAGGTCGGCGTCGAGCCACTCGTCCACGCCCGGGGCTCCGGCGCGCTCACCGGCCCGAGCGGCGACCAGGGCGGGTTCGCCACCGCCCCAGGGGGCGAGGACGCGCTGGGCGTGCAGGCTGTAGCAGCCGAGGTCCATCATGGCCCCGCCGGCGAGGGCCAGGGACCATCGGGGGTCCGTGGCCGCGGGAGCCGGCATCACCATCGTCGTCTCGACCCGGACCAGGTCGCCCAGCTCCCCGGTCGCCAGCAGCTCATGCAGCCGCCGGGTCACCGGGTGGTACAGGTAGTGGAACGCCTCGACCACGATCACACCGGCCCGGCGCGCCGCGTCGCGTACCTCGGCGGCCTCCTCGGCGTTTGCCGCGAACGGCTTCTCCCCCAGCACGTGCTTGCCTGCCTCGATGGCGGCCAGGTTCCACGGGCCGTGGAGGGCGTTGGGCAGTGGGTTGTAGACGGCTTCGACGTCGGGGTCGGCCAGCACGTCGGCGTAGGTCGCGACGACCCGCTCCACGCCGTGCGCGGCGGCGAAGGCGGCGGCCCGCTCCCTGTCGCGCGCCGCGATCGCGACCAGCCGGGCGCCAACGGCCTGCGCGGGTTTGACGATCGCGAGCTCCGCGATACGGGCCGCGCCGAGAACGCCAATACGTAGCGGTTCCAAGCTCTTTCCCCTCCTGCGGCGCCGTCACTCCGGTCGCTGATCCGCCCGCGGAGCGCCGGCCTCGGTGGATGCCCCAGCAGTCGGTGGCTCGACGGTGAACGCGTCCCGGAAGGCGCGCAGGGCGGCCGTGCTCTCCGTGCGGGCCCAGCCCTCCAGGCCGATCGTGCCGGTGAAGCCCATGTCGGTTAGAGCCCGCGCGATGGCGGGATAGTTGATCTCTCCGGTACCGGGCTCACAGCGCCCCGGCACGTCCGCCACCTGGATCTCACCGATCCATGGCAGGGCCCGGCGGCACAGTTCGATGAGGTTCCCCTCGCCGATCTGTGCGTGGTAGAGGTCGAGCATCAACCGCAGATGGTCGCTGCCGACCGACTCCACGAGCGCCAGGCAGTCCGCCGCGCGTCCGAACGGCACACCGGGGTGGTCCACCTCGGTGTTGAGGTTTTCGAGCACGAAGGTCACCCCGTGCGCCTCGCCCAGGCGCGCGATCTGGGTGAGCGTACGGCGCGCGGCCAGCCACATCGCACCGGTCACCGCGGTGGCCGGCACCACCGGCAGGCCGTCCCGGTCCAGGCCGGTCCCGTGCAGGTTGAGCCTCGTGATCCCGAGCCGACGCGCCACCTCGATGGACTCCGCAGCGGTGGTGAGCAGTTCGTCCGCGCCGGCGGGGTCGGTGAGGCTGCCGCGTACGTACCCGGTCATCGAGGAGTAGACCGCCCCCTCCGCACGCAGCGCGACCAGCGCGTCGATGTCGTGCCGGGTCCAGTCCCAGATCTCGACCTGGAAGTCCAGCTCGGTGATGCGCCGGACCCGCTCGGCCATCGGCAGCTCCCGGAAGACCATCTCGGCGCAGACGGCCAGCGTGAAGGGGCCATGCCGACCGCGGCTGCTCACGCGGCCCCGCCTGCCGGCTTGTCGAGCTCGTCGACGCGGACCGGCCCGCCTCGCTCGATCGACTCGATACACGCCAGCGCGATCCGCAACGCGGCCCGGGCGTCGTGGCCCCCGACCGCCGGTGACCTGCCCTCGCGTACGGCCTGGCAGAAGGAGGCCAGCTCGGCGGTGTAGGCGTCGGCGAACAGCTCGGTGTCGGCCCGTACGGTCGGGCCCGCCACGCCGGCGCGGCTCCAGTGCCGCACGGTCAGCTGCGCGGGCGCGCCGGCCGTCACCATCCCCGCCGAGCCGAAGACCTCGCCCCGCACGTCGTAGCCGTAGGCTGCGGAGAAGCTCGCCTCCGCCGTGGCGAGCGCACCGTTGTCGTACCGGATGGTGACCACCGCGGTGTCGAGCAGGCCGGCGGCTTTGAATTCGGGGGCGACGAGGGCGTCGGCCATCGCGTGGACCTCCACGGCCGTCGCGCCGGTGTTGAACCAGTTGAGGGTGTCGAAGTCGTGGATGAGCGTCTGAGTGAAGATCGTCCACGCCGGGACGGCCCCGGGGTCGGCCAGGCCCGGGTCGCGGGTCAGCGAGCGGAGCAGCTGTGGCGTGCCGATGCCGCCGTCGTCGACGATCCGTTTGGCGGCGGCGAAGTCCGCGGCGAACCGGCGGTTGAACCCGACCTGCAGGGGCACGCCCGCCCGCTCGCAGGCGGCGATCGCGGCGTCGGCCTCGTGGAGGGTCAGCGCCATCGGCTTCTCGCAGAACACCGCCTTGCCGGCGGCCGCGGCCCTGATCACGAGGTCGGCGTGCGCGGGCGAGGAGCAGGTGATGGCGACGGCCTCGATGCGCTCGTCGGCGAGCACGGCGTCGACGTCGGTGGTGGCCGCGGCGCCGAGCGCCACGGCGAGGCGCTCCGCTGCCCCGCCCGCCACGTCGGCGACGATCACCAACTCCGCCTCCGGCAGGCGCCGGGCGAGCGTGGTGGCGTGGAAGGTACCGATACGGCCCGCGCCGATGAGCCCGAAGCGGACGGGTTCGGCAGCGGCGGGCGGAAGCGGCATGACACCTCCTCTGCTAGAGCGCTCTAGCATGAGCATTTCGTGGATTTCGGCGCCCGTCAAGCACGGTGTCCTAGAGCGCTCCAGTTACAGTCCTTCCATGAGCGCGACCCGCCCGACCATGGAGGACGTCGCCGCCCGCGCCGGGGTGTCCCGGGCCCTCGTCTCCATCGTCTTCCGCGACGCGGCGGGCGCCTCCCCGGCCACACGGCAACGCGTGCTCACCGCGGCCGCCGAGCTCGGATACCAGCCCGACCGCCGCGCCAGCCGGCTGGGCAGGGCCCGTACCCGGATGCTCGGAGTGGTGTTCGGCGTCGGCCACGCCTTCCACGGCGACCTCGTCGACAGTCTGTACGCCGCGGCGGCGGACGCCGGCTACGAGGTGGTGCTCAGCGGCGTGACCCCGCGGCGCGACGAGGAGGAGGCGGTCCGTGCCCTGCTCGGGGAGCGCTGCGAGGCGATCCTCCTGCTCGGCTCCACGCTCCCGTCGCGGGCCCTCGCCGAGCTGGCCGCCCGTCTGCCGACGGTGAGCGTGCTGCGCGACGTCCGCGCGGCCGGCGTCGACGTGGTCCGCACCGACGACGCCGAGGGGCTGCGCCAGGCAGTGGCTTACCTGCACGGACTCGGTCACCGGCGCATCGTTCACGCGGACGGGGGCACCGCGCCCGGGGCCGCCCAGCGCCGCCGGGGCTACCGGAGCGCTATGCGGAGACTCGGCCTCGCTGAGCTGCCCCTTCTGCCAGCAGGGCTGACCGAGGAGGACGGGGCACGGGCGGCCGGCGCGCTCCTGGCCCTGCCTCCGCGCGAGCTGCCGACGGCGGTGACGGCCTTCAATGACCGCTGCGCGCTCGGACTCATCGACACGCTACGACGCGCCGGCCGGCGGGTGCCCGAGGAACTGTCGATCGTCGGGTTCGACAATATCCGGGCGGCTTCCTATGCCCACATCGCCCTGACGACCATCCGGCAGGACGCGGACGCGCTGGGCCGCCACGCCATCGCGCGCGCCGCGGCACGGCTCGACGACGGCGCGCCACCCGGGCGCCCGGTGGTCGTGGCACCGACGCTGGTGGTACGGGCTACCGCGGGGGTGCCCCGGTGACCGCAGCCATTCTGGCGATGCGGTGACGTCACAATGCCCGACCGCGGGCACGCTTGATGGCCGGCGCTCACACCGGGCTCATCCGGGCCGGGATGTTGTAGGGGGTGATCACCTCGACCCCGGCCGGCACCGAGGTCGGCGCCCCCGCAATCAGCCGGTGGTAACGAAGCAGCTGACGCAGCGCGGCCCGCATGTCGGCGCGCAGGTCATGGTGCAGCACCGCGTGGAGGGTCCCGTCCCGCAGCAGTTCCACATTGTCCCCGTCGAGGTCGTGGCCGAGGAACACCTCGCAGCGCACCCCCGCGGCGACCAGCTCCGCGGCGATCGCCCGGTTCCCCCCGCCCACGGAGTAGACCGCCCGCACCCCCGGGTGCCTGGCCAGCGCGGCCCGGACCAGCGCGGCCATCGCCGCGTCGAGGCCGTCGGCGTCGGTACACACGACGACGGCCAGCCCGGGCGCGAGTTCGCCCAGGGCACACCGGAACGCCTCGGCCCGCTCCCGCTCGCCGAAGAACACCGAACGGCTCAGCGTCACCAGCACGGTGCCCACGCTGCCCGCGCCGGCGCGCAGCCACTGCGCGACGAGGTACGCGGCGGTGGCGCCCGCCGCCGTGTTGTCCGGCCCGACGTACGCGATGCGCGGGCAGTCGTGTACGTCGGTGACGAGCGTGACGACCGGCACGCCGCGGTCGTACAGACGCCGCACCGCCGCCGCGATCTCCGGGTGGTCCGGCGCCTTGAGCAGCACCCCGTGTGTGGTGCGTCCGCGACGACCGAGGCCGTCGAGGGCGGCCGCGAGGTCGGCGACCTCGCCCGACTCGCGCAGGTGGAACCGGGCCCGGATGGCCGCCGGGCGGACCGCCGGCAACTCCGCCTCCAGCGCCTCGCGCACCGCGCTGCTGAACCGCTTCGGGGCCTGCATGACGACATCGAGCATCAGCGTGCGCGCGCCGAGGCGGAGCTGGCTCTGCTGCCGGTCGAGGTCGAGGATGGCCTGTTCGACGGCGCGTACCGCCCGCGCGCTCACGCCCGGTCGGCCGTGCAGCACGCGATCCACAGTGGCCTCGCTCAGCCCGGCCTGCTCAGCGATGTCGCGGATCCGGTGTCCTCGCCTCACGCCCATACTCTTGTTACAGCGCCTCGCTGAGGTCTTTTTGAGGTGTTGTGGCGCTGGAACGGCGGGCCGGCCCACCGCATGCTGGAGATCAGGCCCACCGATGTCATCCAGGAGGACCTATGCTCACCGCTCCCACCAGCGCCGCCGCTGTCCGCGGCTGGCTGCGCGCCGCCGACGCCCGCCTTGACGACCTGCTCGAGGTACTC
>VSCG01000154.1:0-5786 GCA_047459115.1 Micromonosporaceae bacterium | reverse complement strand
CTCGATCCCACCCAACCGCGGGCCCCGGACACCAGTCCGGGGCCCGCGGAACGGCCTTGAGTGGGAGGGGCATCCTGCACAGGAAGGACAGGAGGACGTGCCCGACCGGCGCCCCGACTCCACTGGTCGACGAGGATCCGATGAACGCGCTCGCGCCGGCGCGCCCGGTGCGGCTCGGGCTGCGCGCCAACCTGGCCCAGTTCACCCTCCTCGTCGCGGTCAACGCCCTCGTCGGCGCCATGATCGGGCAGGAACGCACGGTGCTGCCGCTGCTGGCCGATCAGGTCTTCGCCGTCGGCGGGTTCACCGCGTCACTGCTGTTCATCGTGGCGTTCGGTGTCACCAAGGCCCTGACCAACCTCGCCGCGGGCGCGCTGTCCGACCGGTACGGCCGAAAACCGGTCCTCGTCGCCGGCTGGCTCATCGGCCTGCCCGTGCCGCTGCTGCTGATCTGGGCGCCGCACTGGGGCTGGGTCATCGCAGCCAACCTCCTGCTCGGAATCAACCAGGGTCTGACCTGGTCCACCACGATCGTCATGAAGATCGATCTCGTGGGACCGCAACGGCGTGGTCTGGCCATGGGGCTCAACGAGGCCGCCGGGTACCTCGCCGTCGCCGCCGCCGGCATCGGCACCGGCTGGCTCGCCGCGCACTACGGGCTGCGGCCGGTGCCGTTCCTGCTCGGCCTGATCTTCGCCGCCCTCGGCCTCGGGCTGTCCGCTGACGTCGTCCGGGAGACCCGTCACCATGCCCGGCACGAGGCCCGCACCCACATCCCGCGGCACGACGACCAGCAGGAGGGACTCGCCGGGCGGCGGATCTTCATGCTCACCAGCTTCAAGGAGAAGGCGCTGTCGGCGGCCAGCCAGGCCGGCCTGGTGAACAACCTCAACGACGGGCTCGCCTGGGGTCTGTATCCGGTCGTGTTCGCCGCCTCCGGACTCGGCGTCGCCCGCATCGGGGTTCTGGTCGCGCTCTACCCTGCGGTATGGGGGATCGGCCAGATGCTCACGGGCTGGCTGTCGGACCGGTGGGGCCGCAAGCGGCTCATCGTCTCCGGCATGCTGGTCCAAGCCCTCGGCATCGCCCTCGTCGCCGGTACCAGCGGTTTCGCCGAATGGGCCGTGGCCGCCGTTCTCATGGGCGCAGGCACCGCCATGGTCTACCCGACCCTGCTCGCCGTCATCGGCGATGTCGCGCACCCAGCCTGGCGGGCCCGCGCGGTCGGCGTCTACCGGCTGTGGCGCGACATCGGCTACGCCGTCGGGGCGCTGACCGCCGGTGTCACCGCCGACGTGTTCGGCCTGCGCGCCGCGATCTGGCTCGTCGCCGCCGTCACCGCGGCATCCGGCGTGGTCGTCGCGGTGCGCATGTACGAAACCTGTCGCCCCGTGCCCGAGGGCGTGGCGGCGCCGACGGGGGGTTGACGGGAATCGACATGCGGCGATCAGGGGCCGGATACCCGGGGATGTATCGTTGATGGGACGACATGAGCCGGTGGAGGGAGTTGCGGTGCAGGTCGAACAGGACACCGTCGCCGACGTGGTCAAACGGTTGCGTCGCGCCGAGGGCCAGATCCGCGGTGTGATCGCGATGCTGGAGTCCGGCCGTGACTGTGCGGACGTGGTCACCCAACTCGCCGCGGTGTCGCGGGCGTTGGATCGTGCCGGCTTCAAGATCATCGCTAGCGGCCTGCGGCAGTGCGTGGTCGCCCGCGAGGCCGGACAGGACTCCAGTGTGGATCTGGAACGGATGGAGAAGCTTTTCCTGTCGCTGGCCTGAATCCACTCGCTGTCCTGATCCGTTCACGCCTGCGTGGCGTACGACACTCTTCGGAATAGCCGGCCGTCGTTGGCCGTTCCGATACCCAGAGGGGTATTTACGAGCTCTGGAGGACTCATGGCCACCGTCACCCTGACCAAGCACAACTTCGAGCAGACGGTCACCGCCGACGGCATCGTGCTCGTCGACTTCTGGGCCGCGTGGTGCGGACCGTGCCGCCGCTTCGCGCCGGTGTTCGAGCAGGCGAGCGAGGAGCACCCGGACATCGTCTTCGGCAAGGTCGACACCGAGGCCGAGCCGGAGCTGGCGGCCGCCGCCCGCATCACCTCGATCCCGACCCTGATGGCCTTCCGCGACGGCGTACTGGTCTTCGCCCAGCCCGGTGCCCTGCCGGCGGCTGCGCTCCGGCAGGTGATCGACGCCGTGCGCGCCCTGGACATGGGTGAGGTGCGTGCGAAGCTGGCGGATGGTTCGGCCAGCTGACCATCATCCGCCGCCGAGCTTGACGGTCGGCGTGATCTTCACGATGACCCGTTGCTCGCCCGGCTGTCGGAACGGGTAGGTGTCCTGCCCCAGGTACTTCTTCGCCAACTTGTCGATGTGCTGATCGGCGCCCTCGTCGATCATCTCCACCGTTCCCTTGACCCACAGGGTCCGGTAGTCGTCGGCCTTGTCCGCCACCGAGATCGCCACGTTCGGGTTGCGCAGCAGGTTGCGGTGTTTGGCGCGGCCTTTGGCCGTGTTGAAGAGGATGTGCTCGCCGTCCGTGTCCACCCACACCGGGGTCACGTGCGGCGAGCCGTCCGGGTCGACGGTGGCCACGTGGGCCAACTGGGGCTCGGAGAGCAGGGCGAGGTCGTTTTCGGTCAGAACTGCCATGCCCGGAATGTACGGGGCACGGCCCGGCTCCACTGGCGCATCAGCCGAGCCGGGCCGGAAGCGCGCAGCCTTTTCGTCCGCCTGGGTGGCGGTGTCGACGCCAGGACCCGGGCGCGTGCGTGACTCGATCCTTGCCGATGTTGTCGCCTTATACCCCTAGGGGTATAGTCTCTGATGGATACCCGGTGGGGTATTGACGCCCCGCCATCCGTCGGATGTCGGCACCAGAAAGGATCTTCAATGGCAGCGACGTCACTGGTCGAAGTCATCGTCATCGACACACCCTCGCTGGGGGACCGCAGCTACCTTGCGCACGACGGGCAGTACGCCGTGGTCGTCGACGCGCAGCGCGACATCGACCGTGTCCTGGAGCTCATCGCCGCGCGTGGGCTGCGGGTCACCCACGTGCTCGAGACGCACATCCACAACGACTACGTCACCGGCGGCTACGCGCTGGCGCGCAAGGTCGGGGCGCAGTACGTGGTCTCCGCCGACGACCAGGTGAGTTTCGAGCGGCTCGCCGTGCGCGACGGTGACATCCTCGAGGTCGGACCGCGCATGCGGGTACGGGTCGTGCACACGCCGGGACACACCTTCACGCACCTGTCCTACGTACTCGAGGCGGACGGCGGCCCGGTCGGCGTGTTCACCGGCGGGTCCCTGCTCTACGGCTCCACCGGCCGGCCCGATCTGCTCGGCGCCGACCACGCCGTGACGCTCGCCCGCAAGCAGTACGGGTCGGTGCGCCGGCTCGCCGCGGAACTGCCCGCCGACACGCCCATCTACCCCACGCACGGGTTCGGCAGCTTCTGCTCGGCCACCCAGTGCGCCGGCAGCGCCTCGACCATCGCCGCGGAGGCGAAGGTGAACCCCGCGCTCACCCAGGGCGAGGAGGAGTTCGTGGCGACCCTGCTCGCTGGCCTGGACGCCTACCCCGCGTACTACGCGCACATGGCCCCGGCCAACAGCGCAGGTCCGGCCGAGCCCGACCTGTCCGCGCCGAAGCCGGCCGATCCGGCCGAGCTGCGCCGGCGCATCGAGGCGGGCGAGTGGGTGGTGGACCTGCGCAACCGGACCGCGTTCGCGGCCGGGCACCTGCGCGGCACGCTCAACTTCGAGCTGTCCGACAGCTTCATCACCTACCTCGGCTGGCTCATCCCGTGGGGCACCCCGGTGACCCTGCTCGGGGAGACCGCCGAGGACGTTGCCGCCGCGCAGCGCCAGATGGTCCGCATCGGCATCGAACGGCCCGCCGCGGCGGCCACCGGCCGGCCGGAGGACTGGGCCGGTGACGAGGCCCTGGACTCCTACCCGACGGCGACCTTCGCCGATCTCGCCGAGCGGTTCCGCCGCGGTGACGCGCTGGTCGTCCTCGACGTGCGCCGCAACGACGAGCGACGGCAGTCCCACGTGGAGGGTTCCCGGCACATCCCGATCCACGAGCTGCCGGCGCGGCTCGACGAGGTGCCCCGCGGCCGGCCGGTGTGGGTGCACTGCGCCGGTGGCTACCGAGCCGCCGTCGCCGCGTCCCTGCTGCGTCGCGCCGGGGTGGATGTCGTCGCGGTCGACGATGGGTACGAGTCGGCCCGCACCGCCGGCCTGCCCCTGGCGCAGGCCGCATGACCGGCCGCGAGCGGGGGAACAACGGATTCGGGTAGCCGACGGGGCCGTGGCGCGCTGCGCCACGGCCCCGGTCCGACGGAACACCCGTCGGGCTACGGCTGCTCATCCGTACGCCGCCACTGGCTGCCGGCCTTCGCCAGACCACGGCTGATCAGGTAACCGATGGTCAGCAGGGTGATGAACCACCAGGCCCGCTCCGCGCCCAGCGGGTCGACACCCTGGGCGTTCGTGCCGACCAGTTGGGCGGCCGCCAGCACGCCCACCACGGACGCGAGGTACACCCAGAACTCAGTCGACCGGAGCGACGGCTTGGTCTCGCTCCCACGGACGCGGTCCGCCCACATCCGCAGGTCCTCCGGCACCTGCCTGCCCTCCGGCCGGGTCGCGGTTGTGCTCATGGCGTCCCCCTTTCGGGTCTCGAGCGGCGCACGCGGAGGACTCTTCTCCGGTCACCGCCACCGCACCTCCTACCCGGTCGGCCGTGGGCATAACGATGTCGGCGACTCCAGGCGCCACACCGATCACACAGGTCACGCACCCTAGCCGCAGTCGCCGCAGCCGCACCGGCCGCGTTGGTCACCGCCCGTGGGGGCGGTGCACGACAGCCACCGGTGCCGTGGCGTGGTGCAGCACCGCGCGGCTGACCGAGCCGAGCAGCAGTCCGGTGAAACCGCCGCGTCCGCGTGAACCCACCACCACCAGAGCCGCCTGCGCCGCCGCCTCGACCAGCACCTGTGCGGGACGTCCGCGGACGACCTGAGGGAGCACGTCCACGGTCGGGTACTTCTCCCGCCAGCCGGCCAGCGACTCGGCCAGCAGTCGGGCGGCGCCGTCGCGTAGATCACCGATGTCGTAGACCAACGGGAGCATGGCGTCGGCGACGGCCGGTTCGGACCAGACGTGCACCGCGGTCAGGCCGAGGCCGCGCATGGCCGCCTCCTCGAACGCGAAGCCGAGCGCAGCATCGGACAGCGGGGAGGCGTCCACGCCGACGACGACGCGGTCGGCGCCGGCGCGATCCGGCGGGCGCGCGACGATGACCGGACACGCCGCGTGCGCCGCGACCTGAGTGGCGACCGAGCCGGTGACCAGTCCGACGAATCCGCCCCGGCCGCGATGGCCGACGACCACCACGGCGGCCGAGCGGGAGGCGTCGCGCAGCACGGCTGCCGGGCTGCCGTCCACCACCCGGCCCTCGACGTCCAGCTCGGGGGCGATGTGGCGGGCCATCGTCAGGCCACGCTCCAGGGTCCGCGCGGCGCTGGCCTGCAGCTGCTCCTGCACCACGCCGTACGGCGGGGCGGTGTAGGACAGGCCGAGCAGCGCCCAGTCGAACGCGTGCACCAGCCGCAGCGGGCGGCGGCGCAGGCGCGCCTCGGACACCGCCCATTCGATCACCATCTGCTGATGGGCGGACCCGTCGACGCCGACGACGACGGGTTGGGGGCTCGTACGCATCACACGCCTCCTTCGGTCCGCCGCCCGTGGGCGGCCGCCGGGGC
>VSCG01000153.1:0-5841 GCA_047459115.1 Micromonosporaceae bacterium | reverse complement strand
GCCCGGGCGATCTCCAGCAGGCGCTGCCGGCCGAACGGAAGGTCCGCCGCGGGCGTGTGGGCCTCGGCCGCCAGGCCGACCAGCTCCAGCAGGCGGGCGGCGTCCCGGTGGATCCGCGCCTCCTCGGCGCGGGCCGGCAGTGCGAGTGCCCCCCGCACCATGCCGGCCCGGCTGCGCAGGTGCCGCCCCACCGCGACGTTGCCGAGCACGGTCATCGAGTGGAAGATCTGCAGGTTCTGGAAGGTGCGGGTGGCCCTGCCCCGGGCGAACACGTGCGGCTTGCGGCCGTCGATGCGCTCGCCGCCGAGGCGCACCGTTCCCTCCGACGGGGCCAGCACCCCACTGATCATGTTGAAGCAGGTGGTCTTGCCGGCGCCGTTCGGGCCGATCAGCGCGAAGATCTCACCCGCCCGCACCTCGAACGACACGCCGGCGACGGCCACCACGCCGCCGAAGCGGCGGACCAGTCCGTCGACCTGCAGCAGCGGCGTGCCCGGCGCTGGCCGGCCGTCGCGGTGCAGCAGTGGCGCGTCGCCGTCCGTTCCGTCGGCGGCCGGACCGGTGTCGGGGTCCGGGGTCGGCGCCGGCTCCCGGTCCGGGCCGCGCCCGTCCGCCGTGGCCGGCTCCGCGTCCGCGGTCGGCTCCGCGTCCGCGGCCAGGGCCGGCGGTCCGTCGGCGACCCGCACCGGCCGCCGCAGCCGCGCGAGGGTGCGCCGCCACACGTCGTAGATGCCGCCGGGGACGAACAGGATGACCACGGTCAGGACGATGCCGAAGCCGATCAGCTGCACCTCTCCCTCGGCACCCGGCAGCAGCGCGGGGATCGCGCGGCGCAGCGCGTCGTCGAGCAGCTCCACGGTGAAGGCGCCCACGACGGCCCCCCACACGCTGCCCAGCCCGCCGAGCACGGAGATCAGCAGGAACTCCACCGACAACGGGAAGTTGGCCGCGTTGGGGTTGACGACCCCGATCCAGTGCACGTAGGCCACACCGGCCGCCCCGGCGTACGCGGCGGAGAGCACGAACACCTGCAACCGCAGGCGGTACGTGTCCACGCCGAGGCACTCGGCGGCCACCTCGGAGTCGTTGACCGACGCCAGGGCCCGGCCCACGCGCCCGGCGGCGATGTTGCGGGCCAGCACCAACCCGACGAACACGAACGGGGCGAGCAGCCAGAAGTACTCCGCCGGGCTGTCGTACCGCCGCCCGCCGAAGTCCGGCTTGGGGACGCCGTAGATGCCCGAGGTGGCGCCCAGGAAGTCGGACTCGGTGGCGACGACCGTGATGATGATCCCCAGGCCGAGCGTGGCCAGGGCGAGGTAGTGGCCGCGCAGCCGCAGCAGCGGCGCGCCGAGCAGCAGAGCCGCCAGCATCGCCAGCGCGACCGCCAGCACCGCCGCGGGCAGCATCGGCACGTCGTACCGGGTGACCAGCAGCGCCTGTGCGTACGCGCCGATGGCGAAGAAGGCCGCGTGTCCGAGACTGACCTGGCCGGCCAGACCCATGAGCAGCGTGAGCCCGATCGCGGCCAGGCCGTAGATGAGCGCGAACACGCCGACGTTGACGAGCCCGTCGGGCATCACCAGCGGATAGGCGGCCAGCAGCACCGCCAGCACGAGGAAGGCGGTGAGGGTGCCGTGGCGGGTGCCCGGGGCGGTGACGGTGCCGCGGGCCAGCAGGCCGGTCCGGGCCGACGGGCGCGCCCGTACCGTGCGCGGCGGCGTACCGGTGTCGTGTGCCATCTCAGACCCTCGCAACGCTGCGCTGTCCGAGGAACCCGGCCGGACGCGCCACCAGGACGGCGATGAGGACCACGAACGCCACCGCGTCGCGCAGGCCGGAGTCGATGTAGCGGGCCACCATCAGCTCCAGGACGCCGAGCAGCAGGCCGCCGAGGATGGCGCCCCGGATGGAGGTCAGGCCGCCGAGGGTGGCGGCGACGAACCCCTTGAGTCCCAACGCGAGTCCCGAGTTCCACGAGGTGAAGTGGACCGGGCTGGACAGCACTCCGGCGATGGCGCCGAGCAGTCCCGCGATGACGAACGAGACCAGCGACGCCTGCGCGGTGGAGATGCCGACCAGGCGGGCGGCGGTGGGCTGCTCGGCGCAGGCCAGCAGCGCCTTGCCCATCACCGTCCGCTCGTAGAACAGGGTGATGCCGACCGCGACGACCGCGGTGACCCCCAGGATCCACAGGTCCTGCGCCCGGACGGTGACACCGGCCAGAGACAGGCGCGGGCCGGGGAACTCGGTCAGGCCGCGGCCCTCCGGCCCCCAGATGAGCAGCATCGCCGCCTTGAGCGTGGTGGACACCCCGAGCGTCAGGATGATCGACAACAGGGTGGTCATCCGCTTCACGGGGGCGATCGTCAGCCGCTCCATGACCGCGGCGACGATGACGACCGTGACCACGGCGATCAGGAGCGCGGTGGGCAACGGGAGACCGCTGCCCACCGCGCTGATCGCCACCAGCCCTGCCAGGGCGGCGAACTCGCCCTGCGCCAGGTTGATCACCTTGCTCACCGTGTAGATCGCCACGAATCCCACGGCGACCAGCGCGTAGATCGCACCGACCGACGCGCCGAAGAGCAGGAGCTGGAGGAAATCCGTCACTCTGCGCCGCCGTCTAGCTCTCGAGCAGCTTCCACTGCCCGTTCTCGACCGTCACGAGCACGAGCGCGTCCTTGCCCAGACCGGAGTGGTCGTCGGGGGTCATGTGGTACACGCCGGTGATCCCCACGAACCCGTCGACCTGCTCCAGGTAGTCCCGCACCGCCTGCTTGTCGGTGCCCACCGCCTTGAACGCCTCGATCGCGAGCTGGAACGCGTCCCAGGCGTGACCGGCGAAGGTCGACGGTGTCTCGCCGTACTTCGCCTGGTAGTCGGCGAGGAACTGGGCGAGGACCTCCTTCTGCGGGTCGCTGTCGGGCAGCTGGTCGGCGACGAGCAGGCGGCCCAGCGGTGCCACCACGCCGTCGGCCGTGTCCCCGGCGGTGTCGAGGAA
This sequence comes from Micromonosporaceae bacterium, assembly GCA_047459115.1. Classification (GTDB taxonomy): domain Bacteria; phylum Actinomycetota; class Actinomycetes; order Mycobacteriales; family Micromonosporaceae; genus VSCG01. The sequence goes on along the minus strand of VSCG01000153.1, from coordinate 2,837 downwards.
GACCTGGTTACCGATGCCGTGGCTCTGCATCAACGGCGCGGTGAGGCCGAGCTCGTGGTACGCCCGCTGGGCGAGCGCGGCCGCGGGTGGGATGCCCCAGATCAGGTTCATGTCCGCGTCCGCCTCGCGCAGGTTGATCATCTGGGCGGAGAAGTCGGTGGCGTCGGGGGCGAACTTCTCCTCCACGACCACGGAGATGCCCTTCGGCTCGCCGAGCTCGGCGAGGGTCTCGGCCACCCCTTCCCCGAACCCGGACGCGTCCCGCAGCAGGCCGATCGTCGTCCAGCCGTTGGCGGCGGCGTAGTCGATGATGTTCTCCAGGACGACCTGGTCGTTCTGTGCGGTCTTGAAGACCCACGTGGCGCCTTCGACGATCGCGACGTTGGCCGCCAGCGAGATCATCGGCATCTGGCTGGACTCGGCGGCCTCGCGCATGGCCAGGCTGGGTCCGGTCCGGCTGGCGCCGAGAACGATGTCGACGCCCTCGGCGATCAGCTCGTTCATCGCCTTGGCCGCCTCGTCCTCGGTGGACTGGTTGTCCCGGATGATCAGCTCGACCTGGCGGCCGTTGACGCCACCGGCGGCGTTGACCTGCTCGGCGAGCATCTCGAGCGTCTGGCGTTCGGGCACGCCCAGGCTCGCGCCCGCGCCGGTGATGTCGAGCACCGCGCCGATCCGGATCGGGCCGCTGTCATCGCCGCTGCTGCCACCGTTGTCCGACTCGGCACACCCGGCGCCCGCCGCGACCAACGCCGCCGCGGACGCGAAGGCCGCAAGCCTGCGGATCCATACCATCTGCGTCTCCCTCGGGGTCGGGCGAGTCAGACGACTCCGTCGCCTGACGTATGCTGTTCCGATAATCGAACAGCACGTCTCTTATAGTGGGCGCGATGGTAACGTGCGTTCCCACCGCGCACAAGACGCCGCTTGACGAACGCGAGGCTCCCACGAGATGGAACGTCCGCCGCACTCGCAGACCCTCGACCGAGGGCTACGCGTGCTGGAGACGCTGGCCGCCGCCGAGGGACCCATGTCGGTCGCCGAGCTCGCCCGGGCAATCAAGACACATCGGTCGATCGTGTACCGGATGATCCGCACCCTCGAGGACCACAAACTGGTCACCAGGGGGCCAGACGGCGCCTACACGCTCGGCCCGGGGCTCGCGGCTCTGGCGCGCTCCGTGAACCCCGGACTACAGTCTGCCGCGATGCCGGCGCTGGCCGAGCTGGCCAACCGGGTCGGCATGACGGCGTTCCTCGTGGTGCCCGAAGGTGACGAAGCCGTGACGCTGCTCAGCATGGAGCCGCGCAACACGCAGGTGCACGTCGCCTACCGCCCGGGCATACGCCATCCGATCCACCGTGGGGCTCCCGGGCTGGCGCTGCTGGCCGGGCGTCCCCCCGTCCCGGGCGAGCGCGCCGAGGTCACCCTCGCGCGGGAGCGGGGCTGGGCGTACTCGTACAGCGAGGTGCTGTCGGGCATGCGTTCGGTGGCCGCACCGGTGGCGGACCGCCGCGGCAACGTGCCGGCCGCGGTGGCCGTCGTCTACGTGGCGGAGGAGATCGACCCCGCCGAGCTGGCCAAGCCCGTCATGGCCGCCGCCGCGGCGGTCGCGGCGGAGCTGCCCTGACCGTCGAACACATCGGACGCTGAGCGTGGAGGCGATACAGGACACGTGAGGCGGGTCCCGCACCGGCAGCCGGCGTCCGGTCGGGACAGTCCTTCGAGGAGGAGATCATGCAGGACCGCACCCCCAGGCCGGAGGACCTGGAGCCGGTCGAGCGGTGCTCGATCGACGAGCTGCGCGCGCTCCAGCTGGAACGGCTGCGCTGGTCGTTGCGGCACGCGTACGAGAACGTGCCGCACTACAAGGAGGCGTTCGACAAGGCGGGCGTGCACCCGGACGACTGTCGCGAGCTGTCGGACCTGAAGTACTTCCCGTTCACCGACAAGGAGGACCTGCGCCGGCACTATCCCTTCGGGATGTTCGCCGTGCCGCGCGAGCAGGTCGTGCGGGTCCACGCGTCCTCGGGTACCACCGGTGTGCCGACCGTCGTCGGCTACACCCGGGACGACATCCGCACCTGGGCGAAGCTCATGGCCCGGTCGATCCGCGCGTCCGGTGGGCGGCCCGGCGACAAGGTGCACGTCGCGTACGGGTACGGCCTGTTCACCGGCGGCCTGGGCGCCCACTACGGCGCCGAGGAGCTGGGCTGCACGGTCATCCCGGTGTCCGGCGGCATGACGGACCGGCAGGTCACGCTCATCCGGGACTTCCAGCCGGACATCATCATGGTGACCCCGAGCTACATGCTGGCCATCGTCGACGCGATGGAACGCCAGGGCATCGACCCCCGGTCCACGTCGTTGCAGGTCGGCATCTTCGGCGCCGAGCCCTGGACCGAGGACATGCGCCGGGAGCTTGAGGAGCGCCTGGACATGCACGCCGTGGACATCTACGGGCTCTCGGAGGTCATGGGCCCGGGCGTGGCGAACGAGTGCGTGGAGACCAAGGACGGGCTGCACGTCTGGGAGGACCACTTCTACCCCGAGATCATCGACCCGGACACCGGTGAGGTGCTCCCGGACGGCGAGTACGGCGAGCTGGTGTTCACCTCGCTGACCAAGCAGGCCATGCCGGTGATCCGGTACCGCACCCGGGACCGCACCCGGCTGCTGCCCGGGACCGCCCGACCGATGCGCCGGATCGAGAAGATCCGGGGGCGGACCGACGACATGATGATCGTCCGCGGTGTGAACGTGTTCCCCACCCAGATCGAGGAGCTGATCCTCCGCGTCCCCCAGCTGGCGCCGCACTTCCAGTGCGTGCTCACCCG
>VSCG01000152.1:0-5906 GCA_047459115.1 Micromonosporaceae bacterium | reverse complement strand
AGTGACCTGCTGCCCGCGCTCTACGGGCGGGTGCCGTTCGACGTCCTCGAGGTCACCGGGGACGCCGCCCTGCTGGAGTCGCTGCGCATCGGCTGACCGCTCCGTCCGGCCGGCCAGTCCGCGCGGCCGACCAGTCCGCCCAGCCAACCAGTCCGCGCGGCCGAGTCAGTCGGCGCGGCCGAGCATCGATCGGGCGGTGTCGTAGAGCGAGCGGTGGAACAGCACCAGGCGCGCCTCGCCCACGTGGACCGGGCGGGCCGCTTGCAGGACGGCCAGCGCCTGGCGGATCGCATCGTCGGCAGGCCAGCCGTACACGCCCGCGGAGATGAGCGGGAAGGCCACGGTGCGCGCGCCGAGGTCGTCCGCGATGCGCAGCGAGTTCTCGTAGCAGGCTCGCAGGAGGGCCGAGCGGTCCTCCCGCGGCGTCCACACCGGCCCGACGGTGTGGATCACCCAGCGGGCCGGCAGGTTCCCCGCGGTGGTCGCCACGGCCTGCCCCGTGGGCAGGCCGTCCGGGTACCGGGACGCGCGCAGCGCTCGGCACTCGTTCAAGATGGCCGGTCCGCCGGCAGCGTGGATGGCGCCGTCCACGCCGCCACCACCGAGCAGCGACGAGTTGGCCGCGTTGACCATCGCGTCCACCCGCTCGCGGGTGATGTCGCCTTCGATCAGCCTCAGTTCCATGGTCACCCCGCTATTCCACGGTCACCCCGCTACCGGCAGTCCGAGCACCCGGCGGGCGAGCAGGGTGCCGCCCGCGACCGCCGCGGGCATGACGAGCACCGCGCCGAGCGGGACGAGGAAGCACAGGAACACGCTGACCCCGAAGCCGAGCGCCATTGGACGGTGGGCCCGCAGGGCCGCACGCCGGTCGCGCAGCCGCAGTCCGCGGCGGGCGAACGGCGCACCGACCAGCTCCACGGCGAGCAACCAGCCGCCGACCGTGGCCGCGATGGCGGGGATCACCGTCTGGCCGAGGATCGGAATGAACCCGGCGAAGAACAGCGGCACGCCGATGCCGACCGAGACCAGCAGCAGCCGGCCGGAGTCGACCAGGCTGCGCCGCAGCGAACGCCACCACGGCACCTCGACCGCGTCCGGCACGCCACCGAACCGCTCCTCGATCCGCTCCGAGATCGTCTCGTAGAACGGGTCGCCGATCAGCAGCGTCACGGCGGTGAAGGACAGGACGCCGAGCAGCGCACCGAGCCCCAGGATCACGACGGCGGCCACCACCCGGGCCGTGGTACGGGCACCGGAAGACCAGTCGTCGGCGAACCAGGTCGCCAGCTGCGCGAGATCCCCGATGAACATGATCAGTGTGACGAACGCCCCGAGGTAGAGCGCCCCGGAGATGAGCGCAGGGACGATGCCGAGCACCACCAGCTTGGGGTCGCGCCCGTACATCGAAATACCTTGCGCCAGCAGTCGTACGCCGGCGAGGAATCCGCCGGTGGTGCTCGGCTCCGCTGGGCTGCCCACGGGTTCCGAGCGTAGTGCCGGCCGGCCACGGCCTGGCCGAGCGACCAGGCGTGGCGCGACGGTCAGCGCGGGCGTCGCGGGCCTGCTCGGTCTCCCGATTCGGGCCGCCTGAGTGCGCCCGCCTGGGCGGGTAGGAGGGTCTCGACGTGGGCACGGACCAGGTGTCGCAGCGTGTCGGGGTCGAGCGCCTCCGGGTCGAGGGTGGCCTGCAGCGCCAGTCCGTCCGCGACCGCGATGAGGAACGAGGCCGTCCGGTGCGGGTCGAGATCGGCCCGCAGGTAGCCCTCCTGTCCGGCTCGGGCGATGACCCAGGCGAGCGCGTCGCGCCATTGGCGGTACACCTCGCGCTGCACCTGCGCGGCCTCCGGCCGCACCTGCGCCCGGTCGAGGAAGGCGAGCCAGATCCGGGCCTCGGTCCGTGCGGCGTCATCGAGCGGCAGGGTGGTGAGCAGCGCCTGGACCAGCAGCTGCACGGGGTCGCGGGTGGACGCGGCGAGCGCCTCCATGCGCCGCCCGACCCGCGTGACGACCTCGGTGTACGCGGCGGCCAGCAACTGCTCCTTGTCCGCGAAGTAGTGCGCCAGCGCCCCCGTGGACACACCGGCCGCCGCCGCGGCCTTGCGGACCGTCACCGCCTCGACGCCTTCGCGCGCGACGAGGTCGAGGACCGCGGCGACGATCTGGGCGCGGCGGGCGTCGTGGTCGACCACTCGGGGCATGGTGCTAGCTTATCTTAAGACGGACGTCCGAAATAAAGTGTGACGGAACCGGAGGAGGAGACTTTGCCATCCCGCGACACCCGCAGGACCATCGGCGACCTGGTTTGGTTCTACGCCGCGACGATGACCGTCACCTGGCTGTGCTACACGCCGATCATCTTCGAGGCCCGGCGGGTCGGCACGGTGGACCGCGAATCCCCGCTGCTGCTGCTCGGCCTGCTCGCCGTGCTCGCACCCACGATGACCGCGTGCGTGCTGGCCGCCGTCCGCGGCGGGCGGCGGGAGTTGCGCGGTCTGCTCGGCATGGCGGTCCGCGCACGCTTCCCCCTCCGCTGGTACCTGACCGTGCTCGTCATACCGTTCGCCGTACCGCTGCTCGCGGTCGCCGGCGACGCCCTCATCTCCGGCGCCGCACCGGCCGCGTGGCTCATCGCGCCGTCGGCCCAGACCCTCGCCACCTTCTGGATCGCGCCCATCGGCGAGGACCTCGGCTGGCGCGGCTACGCGCTGTCCCGCCTGCTCACACTCTCCGGCCCGGCCGCTACGAGCCTGCTGCTCGGCCCGGCGTGGGCGCTCTGGCACCTGCCCATGGCCTTCGTCCCCGGCACCGCCCAGGCGGATCAGCCGTTCTGGGCCTTCACGGTCCAGGTCACCGGGGCGACCATGATCTTCACGAGGGTGTTCCTCGCGACCCGCGGCAGCGTGTTGGCGATGATCCTCATGCACGCCACGGCCAACCTGGCGTTCAACACCGTCCCGGTCTTCGCCACCGAGGGCGGCAACCACCCGCGCACCCTGCTGCTGGCCCTGCTCTACCTGGTCGCGGGCGTCGGCGCGCTCGCCACGCTGCCCCGCCGCAGGCAGCCCGCCGCCGGTGGCTAGTCGAGCACGCGGATACGTACCCGCCGGTTGGCTCTGCCCTTGCTCTCCACCTTGACCACCTGAACCTTGCCCACCTGGCCGGTGGCGGCTACATGCGTGCCGCCGTCGGCCTGCACGTCGAGCCCGACGATGTCGACGATGCGCACCTCCTGCTCGTCGGGCGGGATCAGGTTGGTCTGGGTACGGATGATGTCCGGGATCGCCAGCGCCTCGGCGCGCGGCAGCACCCGCACGTCGATGCGGCGGTTCGCGGCGACCTCGGCGTTGACCAGGTCCTCCAGCCTGGCCTTGAAGTCCGCCGGCACCTGCGGGAGGTTGAAGTCCATCCGCGCCTCGCCGGGCTCCATGTTGCCGCCGGTCACCAGCGCCCCGAAGTCGCGGAACACCACGCCGCACAGGATGTGCAGGCCGGAGTGGGTACGCATGAGCATCGTGCGCCGCGCGTCCTCGACCGCCCCGGTGACCGTGGCGCCGACCGGCGGGATCGGATCGCCCTCGGCGGGGATCAGGTACAGATCCTCACCCTTGCGGGTGCCGACGATGCGGGTCTGCACCCCCTGCCACAACAGCACACCGTGGTCCGGCGGCTGCCCGCCGCCGCCCGGGTAGAAGGCGGACCGGTCGAGCACGATCCCCTGCTCCGGATCGGAGAAGAGCACCGTGCACTCCCACTCCCGCAGCGTCGGGTCCGCCAGGTCGAGCCGGTAGGTCCGGCCGTGATGCGTCACACCCATCTCGTGCACCCGTCCCTTGTGCCTGAGCCAAACGCCTGACTGTGCAAACGCCTAACGTTTTCAAACACCTAACCGTTGAGGAAGCCCGCGATCCGCGCGCGGAGGTCGGCCCGCTGCGTCCACAGTGCGCCCGGCTCGTCGTACACGTGCAGGTCGGCCTCGGGGAGCGCGGCGGCCAACTCCTCCGCGACACGCACCGGGTGCAGATCGTCACCCCGGTTCGCGATGACCAGCGCCTTGGCGGTGACCGCGCCCAGGGCGGACCGGTCCGGCACGGCCACCTGGTCGGGCAGGCTGGCCAGCGCCGGGGCGAGCCCGTCGCGCATGAGCTGGTCGAGCCGCCCGCGCAGGTACGACCACATGGCCGGGGTGTCGCGCACGGACGGCGGCGCCTCGCGGGCGATCACCTCGGCAGCCGCCGCCGCGTCGCCGGACTCCACGGCCTCGAGCAGCGCGGCGAGCCGTCGGCGCGCCGCCTCCGGACGCGGCGTGTCGAGCACCGCCGGCAGGTAGAACACCACGCGGTCGAACCGGGTGGGGTGGTCCGCGAGCAGGCGGCACAACGCCCCGGCGCCCAGGCTCACGCCGAGGGCCCGGGTCGCGCCGGACAGGTCCGCGACCGCGCGCAGGTCGCGCGCCAGGTCGACGTAGGTCCAGGTGCCGGCCGGGGAATCCGAGCGGCCGTGCCCACGGAAGTGGAAGAAGACCTTGCGGCCCTCGACGGCGCTGCCGAGCGGCCGGGTGTCGGCGATGCCTCCGCCGAGACCGTGGGCGAACACGGTCACCGGCTCGCCTCGCCCGGCCGAGAGGCACTCCAGCGCGACCTCGTGCGGCGTCGGCACCAGTTCGGTCGGCGGTTCGGGCAGCGTCGGGCGGCCGGTACGCGGTCCGGTGTTGCCCGGCCCGTACGGGACCGGACCACCACCGGGAGGCGGTGGCCAGCGCCAGTTCACCAGGGGCCTCCGGTCACCAGGGCCCGCGCCCGTCGGTGACATCACGCAACGCCGGCCGTACGTCGAGCAGGTAGACCAGTGACACGCCGGCGGCGATGAGGCTGAACAGGCTGACACCGCCGGCGGCCAGCAGCCACGACAACAGGAACGTCACACCGATCAGCGCCAGCCAGATCGGCTTGGACAGGGTCCCGATCGCGGGAAAGGCGTCGGCGCGCTGCAGCAGGCAGTGGACGAACGCGGTGAGCCCGATCCCCAGGGTGAGCAGCAGCAGGGCCCCGTTGATGAACGAGATCACGACGAAGACCCACGGCGCTGCGGTAGCCATGGCACTGAGCTTAGCGGCGGGAAAGCCGAGACGCGTCGGGAGCGGTGGCGCGGCACGGCGGCGCGCCGTGGGGGCGGCCACGGCGCGGTAGGGGTGCCAGGCGCGGCCAGGGACCGTCCATGATCGACTCATCCACTACCTCGTTCCGGGACGCGCCCGGACGGGTCCCTGGCCACGGATACGCGAGCCCTCGGTGCCTGTCCGGCGGCACCGAGGGCTCGCGGCCGGTTGGTCGCGGCCCGTCCGCCCCACCGGAGCGGATCCGGCGGGGCGGACGCGCAACGCGTCAGCTGTCCGCCTTGCGGCGGGTGCGCTTGGCGGGCTTGGCCTGCGCCTCGCCGTCGGCCGTGGCCTCGGCGTCGCTGACCGCCTCGGCGCCCGCCGCGTCAGCCGCCACCGCCTCGGCCGCCTGCACCACGTCCGCCGCCGGGATCTCGGCCAGCTCGTCGGCGGGCCGGTCGACGACCTGGGCGCCGCGCTGCACGAGGGTGGTGTAGACGGTGCGGGCCTCGTCGAGCACGGCCCGCGCGTTGCGCCGCGCGAGCTCGCCCAGGCGCTCGAAGTCGCCACGCAGGCGCCCGAGGTCGCCGCGCACGTCCAGGTCGCTGGCGGCGATCCGGCCGCGCAGCTCGGTCAGCTTGGCGGGCAGCTTGCGCAGCTGCTCGTAGGCGTAGTCACCGGCACCGGCGACCGCGTACAGCGGAGTCGGGTACTTCTTCGTGCTCATGGCTGCTCCCTTGCGGTTCGGTGGGTTCCGTTACGGGCTCGTTGGGGTCTGTTGTGGATTCGGTGGGGTCGGCCGGGCCAG
>VSCG01000151.1:0-5969 GCA_047459115.1 Micromonosporaceae bacterium | reverse complement strand
CGCCCCGGACTCGGCGTTCGACGCGCTCGGCTTCGCAGCCCACCACGGCACCGATCCGGTGACCGGGCGCCCCTTCAGCCTGTACGTGACACCCGATCGCGATGAACGCGGCTGGGGGGCCGTCCTCGTCGACCGCTCCACCCGGCCACGGCTGGTGGTGGGTGTCCCGCACCCCGTCTTCGACATCCACACCGAGAAGCTGGGCATCGCGATACACCGGCAGGTGCCGGGCAGCGTGCTGCTCGTGGCCGGCGCGCACCGCGACGCGGCCGGCGGCCGGGCCGACGTGGCGCACAACGCCCGTTCGGTGTTCCACGTCCTCGCCACCGAGTTCGCGCGGCGGAAGCTGCCGCAGGTGCAGGTGCACGGCTTCGCCGACGAGACCTTCCCGGAGGCGGAGGTGATCGTGTCGACCGGGGCGGCGCCGACCAGCGGGGCGGCCCGGGACGTCGCCTCCGCGCTGCGCCGCGCCGGCCTGGTGACCTGCCGGGCGTGGACCAGGCCCTGCGGCCAGTTGGAGGGCAGGACCAACGAACAGGGTCGTGCCGCACACGACCTGGACGCGCCGTTCATCCACGTGGAGCTGAACTGGTCGCTGCGGCGCGACCCGGCCCGCCGGGAGCTCCTCGCCGCGGCGATCGGTCAGGCGCTCGGCCGGTAGCCGGGTCAGATCCGCCGCGCGGTGCGGAACCGTGTCGCCCAGTACCCGGTGCCGTCCAGAATGGACTCGCCAGCGAGATCCCCGAGAGTCGGACCGTTCGCATGGCTGCGGCTGGAGACGAAACGGCGGTGGCGCCGAGCGCGACGGCGAGCGCGAGCACGGCGCGGCGCCGGCGCACGGACGGGCGACGCAGATGCCGGGCCACCGCGTCAGGCTAGGACATCGATGCGCCCCATATGCACGGGTCGAGTGAGAAACCGTATCGTGTCGCGGAAATTTCTCGATCTACCGGCGTCGCGCGCGCTCGACGACCTCCTCTGGACTGAGCGGACTGCGGGGGTGGTACGTCAGGCACAGCGGGGTGCGGACCTTCACGAACGGCGACCCCTCGAGCGCCGTGTAGAACTGCCCCGCCGACAGGCGCGAGACGTCCGGCACGTCGCCGCCTTTCGCCCGGGCCACCTGCCGGGCCGCCTCGATCTGGATCGGGCTGTTGAGCAGGCCGAAGAACTGGGTGGCGGCGTTGCCGGGGATGTGGTTGTGCAGGCCCTTTGGCGCCTGGGTCGCGAAGACCAGGCCCAGGCCGTACTTGCGGGCCTGGGAGGCGAGCGCGAGCGTGCTGTGCGTGCAGGCGGTCATCGCGCCGGACGGGGCGAACGTCTGCGCCTCGTCCATCACGAACAGACCGCCCAGCGGCCGGTCCCCCGCCGGGTGCCGCTTGATCCAGGCGAACAGGGCCATCTGCAGCTGGTTGACGAAGCTCTGCCGCTGCTCGTCGGCGGCGAGGCCGATGAGGCTGATCACCGAGACCCGGGCCCTCTTGCCGGGCGGTGGGGTCAGCAGCGTGCCGGGGTCGACCGGCTCGCCGGCTCCGGCGAACAGCGGGTCGTTGACCATCGACGCGGTCAGGTGCTCCGCCATGTCGGCCGCGATGCGGCTGGCCCTGGCGAGTTCGCTCACGCCGTCCGGCAGCTGCGACAGCATGCCGATGAAGTCGCGCAGGTCGCCGCCACCACGCCGGGCGAAGTGCCGCAGCGCCTCGGTGAGCACGGCCCGCCCCAGGTGCGCCTTTGCCGTGGCGCCGTCGACCTTGGCGCGGGGGGCGAGCGAGGCGACCGCGGCGTTCACCGCGGCGTTGAACTCGTCAGCGTCGCCGACGACCTGCCGGAAGTCGGGCAGCGACGGGAAGTGCAGGGGGCGGCCGGCCTCGCGCAGCGGGGTCCACACGACCACGTCGGTGTCGGCCAGGTAGCGCGCCGCCTTCTCCGGGTCGCCCGCACCCCACCGCTCCGGCGGCTGCGGCCAGGGGTCCCCGAGGCGGGCCAGGTCGTTGTTCGGGTCGAGCACGATCGCCGACACGCCGTGCAGCGCGCACTCCTCGACGATGCGGCGGATCAGCACGGTCTTGCCGGAGCCCGATCCGGCGAAGATCGCCACATGCTTGCGGAAGGCCTCGAGCTCCACCCGCACCGGTTCCTGCGTGTCGATCGTCACGCCGATGGTGATGCCCGGCGCTCGGGTACCGCTGGCGGCATCCGGCGCGGCGGCCCGCGCCGTCGCCGCCCCGTGCGGCGACTCCGTATCGTGCGGCGGCCCGGTCTCATGCGGCGGCTCGGCCCCAGGCGGCGGGGCCTCCGCCGGCTTCCCGGCGCTCGCTGCCGGATCGGCCGCCGCGTCACGAAGGGCGGCGCGCAACAGGTCGATCTGGGCGGCCGGGCGGCGCGCCGCGAGCCAGGCCGGCAGGCCGGGCGGGTTCTCCGCGAGCAGATCCCGCAGCGCCGCGAGCGTCTTGAGGTCGTCCACGGACACCGGGAGGGTGACGCCTCCGGCCTGGGTGAACGCCTCCACCAGTTCGCGGGTGCGCGGTCCGCTCGGCCAGGGGCCGTTGCGCAGGAGGAACAGCCGCCGCTTGGTGATGCCCTCGGTCAGCCCGGCCGCGCTCGCCGCGGCGCGGATGCGGTGTTGCGCCGCGACCGCGTTGCTGGCCGCGATCGCCCGGAAACACCAGTGCGCCTCGTCCTCGGTGGCCTCGTCGAGGGTACGGCGCAGCCGGGCGTGCAGGGGTGGCTTGGCGCTCGGGGGCGCGTCGATCGCATAGGCCTGTCCGGCTTCGCCCTGCTCGGCGATCCAGGCCCACAGCCCGGCGGTGAGCAGCGGCGGCATCGCCTGGTCCTCGGTCTCCCGGTCGAGGGCCGCGCTCACGTCGGCAGCTTCGCGCAGCTGCGCGAAGCGCGCGTCGAGAGCGTCGAGCACTTCCCCGGTGGCGGCCTCAGGCCCGGTCGTTCGCCCGGTGCCGTCGACCCCGGCCATAGGCTCGGCGTGGCCGGCGGCCCCGGCCGCGGCGCCGAGCCGCTCCAACTCCCGGACCTCGCCGCGCCGGACGCACGCGCGGATGTGCGCGTCGATGGTCCGCAGCAGCTGCCGGGGCGTGTAGTTGGGCGCGTCCGCGAATGCCTCGGGCCGCACCGGCCAGGTCGGGTACGGCGGCTCGAAGCCGATCTCGGTGAAGCGGGCGGTGAACCGCTTCTCCACCAGCGCCTGACCGATCTCGGCGGACGGGATCCCACCGAGCTGGACGGCGTCGCGGAACCGGTCCTGGAAGGTGTCGGTGGCGGTGTCCCTGATCAGCGCCCAGGTGGCCGGGATGCAGGCGACCACGGTCAGCGTGCGGCGGGTCACCTCGCGCAGCGCGACCAGGCCGCCGGCGACCTGCTCGATCAGCAGGGCCTGCGGCCAGTCCGCGGCGCTGTCCCCGCTGGTCGCCAAGGCGGACTGGGCGATGAGGATGTCGATCTGGTCGACGCCGATGACACACGGGCCGGTGAGGGCCAGCAGGCGCGAGACGTCCCGCACGACCTCCTGGGCGGCCGGCGGCGTGCGCCGGATCCCCCACGCCGACCGCTCGCCCGGCTCGTCCTCCTCGTGGGACAGCAGGAAGCTCCGGCCGATGTCCTGCGCCGCGAAGTCGTCACCGGCGCACAGCGCCAGCGCCCGGGCGGTGTCGTGGCAGTCCGCGCCCACCCGCCGGTCGTAGCGGCGCAGCGCGTCGACGAACGTGTCCAGGGCCTCGCGCGTGAGCGTGGTCTCGCCCGCCACAGCACGGCGCACGTTGCGCGGCACGCCGACCAGCGACGCCAGGCTGCGCAGCGCGTGCTGAAGCTGAGTCTCCCGGCCGTTCACCTCACGGGACAGGCTGTCCAACATGGACACGACAACGCTCTGCCAAAACCCTTTGCCGTCGAGCAGACTCACCAGCACGAAGTAGCCGCCGTCGGCGCAGACCTTCTCCCGTACCCAGCCGAGCAGGTGGGTCTTGCCCGCGCCGCGCTGCCCCTGGATCACCACGCCGACCGGGCTGGACTCGCTGTCGCTCGCCTCGGCCAGCCCGTCGAGGATCGTCTGCGCCGCCTCGCGGTGTAGCCCTTCGACGTGCACGTCCGATGGTCGCCACACGTCGTCGGCGACCGGTGTCCACTTGAGCTTCAGTTCAGCGAGGGCGGCGATCTCGTCCACGGCCGCCCCTACCTGATCGACAGCAGATGCTTGTCCTGGTCACCGATGCGCACCGCAGCCTGGCGATCCTCGCGGGTGAGCACCTTCTGGTTGGACTCGGGCACGAGGTTGACCCCGGGCATCCGGTACATCCGGGTCAGCACGCTGTCCACCTCCGCCCTGGGCACGTCACCGAGCAGGGGCCGCAGCCGGGCCAGACTCACCCACGCCGCCGGCTCCTTCGCCAGCCGCGCGTACGCCGTCCGGATGCGCTCCTCCAGGTCGCCGGCGGCCTGCGCAGCGGGCGTCACCGCGGTGATGTCCTCGGTGGCGGCCTCGTCGCGGCGGGCGAACACGTCGGCGAGCGAGAGCTTGGAGTACGCGAGGTAGCGGCGCAGCCCGGCGAGCACCCCGTGCAGTGCGGCCCCGACGGAACCGCTCTTGGGCCACGGAGCGTCGGTGGCGAGTTCCTCGACGCACCGTGCCCACCCCTGGTCGGTGAGCACGTGCGTGAAGGACCGGCCGGTCTTCCAGCTCTCGACCAGCTTGAGGTCGTTGAGGTGGTTGCGCTCCTTGCCGTCGAGCGTCAGCCCGTAGCGCTTTTTGAGCTCGGGGTTGGAGATCTCCCTCGCCTCGGCCATCAGCAGCAGGAGGATCGCGGTCTCTTTCAGGGACAGTCTCGACATGGGGGTGACCTCTTTCTGTGCCGCGCCTCTCAATCGCCGCGACGGCGTTGTTCGAGGATCCGGGCTATCTGCGAAACCACTGTCTGCGTGTCGTTCAGGACCTGGGCGTTGGTGAAGCGCAGCACGGTGAAACCGGCCGCCTGGAGCCGGTCGTCTCGACGACGGTCTGCGGCGTATGTCAGCTCGGTGAAGTGCTCCGGGCCGTCGATCTCGACCACGAGTCGCGCCTCCCGCCACAGCAGGTCGGGACAGATCCTATTGGCCAGCGGGTGCTCTTGGTAGACCTGATTCCACTCCCGCCCCGCCGCCCACGGATGCGGCGCGAGCGCGGCCTCGAGCGCCAGCTCCGCCTGGCTGTCCATCCGGGGCCGGCCGACGATCGGCGGATAGTGGATCGTCGGCTGCGCCGACCGATCGGCCGACTTCGGCGGCACGCTGACGAGGCCCGCCACACCGTCGGGCAGGCGCACCGGCACGGTCGCGACCCAGTCCGCGGCGACGGGGGGAGGCCCGGTCAGCCAGACGGCCAGGCCCGCGCGGTGGGCGAGCCACTCTCCCGCCGCGACCAGCGCCTGCTGCGCCTCGGGCGACGGGCTGTCGGGCATCCGTACCACCAGGGCGGCGTCCGTGCGCCGGTAGCTGGCGGCGAGCACCCGGGCCAGGCCCTCGGCGCGCACCTCGGCGGCGAACCTCGCCGACCGGGTACGGTCGCGCGCCAGCGCGCGCTGCGCGAGGTCGGCGAGGAAGGGCCCGAAGTGCGGGCCGGTCGAGGCGAGCCGCCGTGCCAGCGCCCGGACCGCGGGCAGGCCGGCCCCGCCTGCAGCCGTCATGCCCTCGGCCTCGGGCAGCCAGGCCGGAAACCGATCGAGCGCGACCTCCTCGAGCTGGTCCAAAATGGCGGCGACGATCTGTGCCGGTGACGCCCGCGGCGTCGGATCGTCGTAGACGGCGACGGCGGGCGCGCCGTCGGGCAGCGGCTCCATCGCGAGCAGCAGCGCCTGCGGACTCGCGCCGTCGAGGTAGGCGACCCGGCCAGTTGGCAGACATTCCCACCAGCGATCCACCGACGCCTCCCAACGCCGAAAGGTGGCCGAATTGTGTCCGCCGGCCCGGTCACCGGCAAGCGGGTG
>VSCG01000150.1:0-5981 GCA_047459115.1 Micromonosporaceae bacterium | reverse complement strand
AGCCGTAGCCGCGCATCTGGTCGAGCAGGTCGTCGAGCGGGATCCGCGACAGCACCGTCGGGCTCGCGATCTTGTAGCCGTTGAGGTGCAGGATCGGCAGCACCGCCCCGTCCCGGGCCGGGTTGAGGAAGGCGGTGGACAGCCAGCTCGTGGCCAGTGGCCCGGTCTCCGCCTCGCCGTCCCCGATCACGCAGACGACGAACAGGTCGGGGTTGTCGAACGCCGCGCCGAACGCGTGCACCAGCGAGTAGCCGAGCTCGCCGCCCTCGTGGATGGAGCCGGGCACCTCGGCCGCGACATGGCTGGGGATCCCGCCGGGGAAGGAGAACTGGCGGAACAGCCGGGCCATGCCGGGCTCGTCGCGGCTGACCGACGGGTACAGCTCGCTGTAGGTCCCCTCCAGCCAGGTGTTCGCCACGATCGCCGGCGCGCCGTGCCCGGGCCCGGTGATGAAGATGGCGTTCAGGTCGCGGGCGATGATGAGCCGGTTGACGTGCGCGTAGATCAGGCTCAGACCCGGATCGGTGCCCCAGTGCCCGAGCAGCCGCTCCTTGACGTGCTCGGCGGCGAGCGGCCCACGCAGCAGCGGGTTGTCCAGCAGGTAGATCTGCCCGACGGTCAGGTAGTTCGCCGCCCGCCAGTACGCGTCGAGCAGCCGCTCCTCGCGCTCGGACAGCGGCCGGGCGATCGTCTGCGCCTCCATGCGGCCATCCTTCCGCGACCGGCCCGCTCCGGCTGGGGTTATCGCCTGCGGCCACCGGTCGGGTGCCGCGCGGCAGCGGATCGCATCCGACGATCAGGTGTATCTGGGATATCAAGCTCTTTTCCTGGCGGTCCGCTCTTATGATACCGATCAAGGAACAATCAGTGGGAAAAGGTGCGAGTGCGCCGGGCCGACGACCCGGGCCCGCGGGGGTGGTGTACGTGGCAGAGGGCAGCAAGGAGAAGCCGAACGGCGACAACAAGACCGCGATCTGGATCGCGGTGGCGGCCGTGGTGGCGTTCATCGTCATCATCCTGGCCGCGACCAGCGGCGGCAACGAGGTCGGCCAGTAGCCGGATTCCCGCGTGCCGGCGACCGCGCCGCGACCCCGGCCGTGCTCCGCAGCGCCCCCAGTACCGCGGTGCCCGAGTATCGCGGTCAGGCGCCGGCGGAGTAGGTCAGCACTGACGAACCCGCGGCGCGGCCGAGTCGCGTGTCGAGGGTCACCACGGGGGCCGCGAGTAGTTCGGCGAGGGCCACGTACGCCGCGTCGTACGCGGTGAGGGTGTGCCGCAGCGCCCACACCCGGTCGGCCAGCGCGGCGTACGGGTACAGCTGCACAGCGAGCGAGACCAGGTCCGCGTGCGCGAGTGTCGCGGCGCTGGCGTCCAGGATTCCGGCCAAGGCGTGCCGGCGCAGGATGTTGGCGACCTCGAACGGCATCAGCTCCGGCGCGAACAGGCTGCCGCCCCGGATGGTGTCGGCCACCCAGGTCCCCGCGGGCCCCGCATCGGCGAGCAGCGCCACGACAGCCGACGCGTCCACCACGAAGCGCGGGGGCGCGGGCGCGGTCATCGGCGGTCGGCGTCGCGCGCGGCGAGGATCTGCTCGGGCTCCAGTCGGGTCCCGGTCGCGCCCACCCGGGCACGGGCCCGGGCGACGACGTCGTCGACGGCAGGCCGGGACGCGAGGTCGGTGAGCTGCCGCAGCAGGTACTCCTGCAGCGAGCGTCCGGAGCGGGCGGCGCGGGCGGCGAGTTCGTCGCGGACCTCGTGCGGCACATTACGGATCGTGATCGCCACGGCCATGCCTGCATTCTAGCGTCAGTGCCGCTGATCCGTCAGTCTGGGCTCGGACCGTACGATCAGGCCATGGCTCCCGTGCCGGTTTACGTGGAGATCGGGAAGAAGCGCGTGTTCGCCTGCTCGGTCGACTGGCCGGGCTGGTGCCGGTCGGGCAAGAACGTGGAGGCGGCCCTGGAAGCGCTCGCCGCGTACGCCCCGCGCTACCGGGTCGTGGCCGAGCAGGCCGAGGTGGCGTTCCCGGCGCGGGCCGGCGACGCGTTCGACGTGGTGGAGCGGGTGCCCGGCGACGGCACCACCGACTTCGGCGCCCCGGGCAGGGTACCGGCGTGCGACGCCCGCCCGTTGACCCCGCGGCGGGCGGCCCGCGACGCCGCCCTGGTGGGGGCCGCGTGGGCAGTCTTCGACCGGGTCGCCTCGGCCGCGCCGGCACAGCTGCGCAAGGGCCCGCGCGGCGGCGGGCGGGACCGCGACGAGATCGTCCGGCACGTCCTCGCGGCCGAGGCGGCGTACGCCCGCAAGCTCGGGATACGGCACCGCGCGCCGGACCCGGCGGACACCGCGGCCGTGGCCGGTCTGCGCGAGGCGACCGGCGCCGTGCTGCGCACCGCCACAGCAGGCGAGCCCGTGGTGGCCAAGGGCTGGCCGCCGCGCTACGCCGCGCGGCGCATCGCCTGGCACGTCCTCGACCACGCGTGGGAGATCGAGGACCGCGGCTAGCCGATGAAGGTCCGTCCACTGTCTCCGGACGCGCTGGTCGCCGACCTCGCCGACCGTCTGGCGACCCTCGATCGTGCCGCATGGCCGCGCGTCGCGATCGACGGACCGCCCGCCGCCGACCCCGACGGCGTCGCCGACGCGCTCGTGGACCCGCTGCGGGTACGCGGCCGTCCGGTGCTGCGGATCTCCACTGCGGACTTTCTCCGGCCGGCCTCGCTGCGCTACGAGTTCGGCCGGACCAACCCGGATGCGTACTACGAGGGCTGGCTGGACGAATCCGGGCTGCGCCGGGAGGTGCTCGACCGGCTCGGGCCCGGCGGCACCGGACGGGTCCTGCCGAGCCTGTGGGACACCGCGACCGACCGCGCCACCCGGGCGGCGTACGTGACCGTGCCGCCCGGCACGATCACCCTCGTCAGCGGCCCGTTGCTGCTCGGCGGCGGGCTGCCGTTCGAGTACACCGTGCACCTGGCGCTGTCCGAGGCGGCGCTGGCCCGGCGCACCCCGCCCGATGCGCGGTGGACCCTGCCGGCGTTCGCCCGCTACCGGGACGAGGTGGCCCCGGAGAGCGTCGCCGACGTCGTGGTACGCCTCGACGACCCGCGCCGCCCCGCCCTGGTGGAGGCACGATGAACCCGGGCGCGACATGAACAGGGCGCGACATGAACGGGCTCGACATGAACGGGCTCGACCTGAACCGCCTCGACGCCGGAAGGAACGCCTGACCGGACGCACAGCCACGCCCCCGACCTGAGTTTGACCCGGTACCCCCCGGGTACGCGTGGGCCTGGAGAGACCACACACCGTGATCACCGTGGTGTTTCGCGCGGATCGGTGCGCCGCGGTCGAGATGCGCCGCTACCCGACCCACCTGACCTGAGGCGCGTAAGGAGGGACGAGGTGTACGACCCCGATGAGGCGCGCCAACTCGCGCATCCGCTGTCCGGACCCGAGACGTGGGCCCCGCTGCTGGACCGGATCGCGGATGCCAAGCTGGTGCTGCTCGGCGAGGCCAGCCACGGCACGCACGAGTACTACCGGTGGCGGGCCGAGCTGAGCAGGCGGCTGATCGCCGAGCGCGGCTTCTCGTTCGTGGCCGTGGAGGGCGACTGGCCGGACTGCGAGCGCATCGACCGCAGCGTGCGCCTGGCGCCGGACGCGCCGGAGGACCCGCGCGCGGCGCTCGAGCAGTTCCACCGGTGGCCGACGTGGATGTGGGCCAACGAGGAGGTCTGCGACTTCACCCGCTGGCTGCGCGAGCACAACGCCGGCCGGCGGCCCGAAGACCGGGTCGGCTTCCACGGCCTGGACGTCTACAGCCTGTGGGAGTCCCTGCGCGCGGTCATGCTGCACCTGCGCGAGCACGACCCGGACCTGGTCGCCGACGCGCTCGCCGCCTACCGCTGCTTCGAGCCGTACGCCGAAGACCCCCAGGCCTACGCGCTCGCCACCCGGTTCGTGCCCGAGGGCTGCGAGCAGGAGGTGCTCAACCTGCTCGTGCAGATGCGCCGCCAGGCGGTCTTCGAAGGCGACGAGGCCTTCTCGGCCTGGCAGAACGCCGAGGTGGTGGCGGGCGCCGAACGGTACTACCGGGCGATGATGCGCGGCGGCGGCGACTCCTGGAACGTGCGCGACATCCACATGACCGACACGCTCGACCGGCTGCTGCGCCACTACGGCCCGACCGCAAAGGGGATCGTGTGGGCGCACAACACGCACGTGGGCGACGCGCGCGCCACCGACATGGCGGCCGCCGGCATGGTCAACATCGGCCAGTTGGCCCGCGAACGCCACCACGCCGAAGACGTGGTGCTCGTCGGGTTCGGCGGGTACCGGGGTACGGTGATCGCCGGGGCGCACTGGGGCGCGCCGATGGAGACCATGCGCGTGCCACCGGCCGTGCCCGGGTCGCTGGAGGACCTGCTGCACGAGGCCGGGGTGGACCGCTCGCTGTTCGTCTTCCCGACCGAGCGGCAGCCGGACTGGCTGACCGACCTGATCGGCCACCGGGCGATCGGGGTGGTGTACCACCCGGAGCGCGATCCGTCCCTGAATTACGTGCCAACCCGGGCGGGCCAGCGCTACGACGCGTTCTGCTGGTTCGAGGACACCACCGCGCTGCACCCGCTGCCGGTCACGCCCGCGACCCAGGAGCCGGAGACGTTCCCGACCGGGGTGTGAGCGTCGCGCCGCAACCGGAACGCCGCTTCGCACCGACGCCGCCTGCACGGACGCCGCCTCGCACCGATGCCGCTACCGAACCCACACGCGAAGGAGGCCACGATGCCCCACCTGGAACAGGAGCAGCGCATCTCGGTGGACGGGACGGTCCTGCCGGCCGACGTACGGCTGCCGGACCAGGCTCGCGGGGTGGTCCTCTTCGCCCATGGCAGCGGGAGCTCCCGGCACAGCCCACGCAATCAGGCGGTCGCCGAGCGGCTGCGCCGCGAGCGTTTCGGGACGGTGCTCGCGGATCTGCTGACCGAGCCGGAGGAGCGTGAGGACGAGGTGACCGCCCGCCTGCGCTTCGACATCGGGCTGCTGGCCGACCGGCTGGTCGGGATCATCGGCTGGCTCTCCGAGCAGCCGGACACCTACCGGCTGCCGATCGGGCTGTTCGGGGCGAGCACCGGGGCGGCCGGGGCGCTCGTCGCCGCGGCCCGGGCCCCTCAGCAGATCCAGGCGGTCGTGTCCCGCGGCGGCCGCCCGGACCTCGCCGGCGACGACCTGCACGAGGTCCGCGCGCCGACCCTGCTCATCGTCGGCGGCCGCGACACCCCCGTCCTGCAGATCAACGAGCAGGTCCTGGACGCGTTCACCGCGCCCGTCCAGCTGCACGTCGTGCC
This sequence comes from Micromonosporaceae bacterium, assembly GCA_047459115.1. Classification (GTDB taxonomy): domain Bacteria; phylum Actinomycetota; class Actinomycetes; order Mycobacteriales; family Micromonosporaceae; genus VSCG01. Next base: position 630 of record VSCG01000150.1, on the reverse strand, counting down.
CGGCGCGACCCACCTGTTCCCCGAACCGGGCACGTTGGAGGAGGTCGCCGATGAGGCCGCCGCCTGGTTCGCCGAGCACCTGCAGCTGCCGCACTGAGCCGCCGGGCAGGTTTGCCCGCTCAGGTGCGGGGCAGTACGACCGCGAGGGACCACACAGAGGGGGGCGACCCTGATGCAGCACGACGAAATGATCGGGCAGATCCAGCACCGTGCCCGGCTCGCCAGCCGCGGGGAGGCGGAGCGCATCACCCGGGCCACGCTGGAGACGCTGGGCGAGCGGCTGACCGAGGGCCTCGCCGACAACCTCGCCGCGCAGCTGCCCGTGGAGATCGGCGAGCACCTGCGCCGCACCGAGGTCCTCGGCGGCGCCGGGACCGGCGAGCGGTTCGACCGTGATGAATTCATCGACCGGGTCAGCGAACGTGCCGGGACCGAGCCGCCGCAGACGGTCTTCTTCATCCGCACCGTATTCGAGGTCGTCGACGAGGCGACCAGCGGCAAGATCATGCAGCACGTGCGGGAGTCGCTTCCGCCGGACCTGCGGCCGCTCGCCACCGCCGGTAGCCTGGGGCAGATGCGGGGCTGACACCTCGTGGAGCTTGGCTTCCTGCGGCGGTTGTACGACGAGCC
>VSCG01000149.1:0-6044 GCA_047459115.1 Micromonosporaceae bacterium | reverse complement strand
CCGCGCGGATCAGGCCGAGGTTGCCCTCCTGGATGAGGTCCAGGAACGCCATGCCCCGCCCGGTGTACCGCTTCGCCAGCGAGACCACGAGGCGCAGGTTGGCTTCCAGAAGATGGTTCTTGGCCCGCTCGCCGTCGCGGGCGATCCACGCCAGGTCACGCCTCAGGTCCGGCGGGAGTTCCTCACCCTTCTCCTCGGCGGCCCGCAGCCGCTCCGTGGCGTACAGGCCCGCCTCGATGCGCTTGGCGAGTTCGACCTCCTGCTCGGCGTTGAGCAGCGGCACCTTGCCGATCTGCTTCAGGTAGGCGCGCACCGAGTCGGCCGAGGCGGTGAGCTCGGCGTCCCGCCGGGCCTGCTTGAGCGCCTCGGACTCCTCGTCGTCCCAGTCGAAGTCGTCGTCCGCCTCAGCGTCGGCCTGCGCGGCCTCGGCAAGCTCCGGAGACTCCTCGACGACGATGTCCTCCAGGTCCTCGGCCAGCGCCTCGGCGTCGAGTTCGACCGGGTTCGGCTCGTCATCGGCGGCCTGCCCCTTCGCCGCCGGTTTGCCGGCGCCCTTCGCCTTGCCGGCCGTCGAGGCCTTGGCGGTCTTGGCCGCCTTCTTGGCGGTCGCGGTGGCGCCCGTCGCCTTGGCCTTGCGGCCACCCTGGGCCGGCGCCTCCGCGGCCTCGTCGGTCCCGGCGGCCGCAGTGGCCACCTTCTTCGCGGCCTTCGCCGCCCGCGCCGTGCCCTTGCCGCTCTTCGCCGCCGCTCCCTTGCCGGTGGTGTCCTTGCCGACGGTGCCCTTGCCGTCCGCCGGCTTGACCGTGGTTTCCTCGCTCGCCGCCGCAGCGGAGGCGGGCTTCACGGTGGCGGCGGCCTGCGCCGCCTCGGGTGCCTGGCCGACGCCGACATCAGCGGACACGTGGGTGCCGGAGGCGTCCGCTTGGGCGGTGACCTGCGCCACCGCGCTGTCCCCGGCGTCGGCGGTCGGCACGGAGACCGTGTTCACGTGCGTGGTGGGCTCGGACGCGGTGGTCTCCTGCGCCTGCGCGGGCACCTTGTGCTCGGCCGCCCGCACCGCATCGGTGGACGTCGTCGCGCCCGCTCGCCTGCTCTTCGTCGCGGGCTTCGTGACGATCGCAGCTCCACTCTGCGGGGTTGTCCTGCCGCCCGTCTTCTTCGCCACCGTAGCCGCCTTCGCACTCGTCGCCTTCGAGGCGGCCGTCCTCGACCGCGCCGCCGCCACCCGCCGGCGCATCGGCGCCGACCCGTCCACCATCACCGTCACCCCCGCCTCGGCGAGCGCCCGCAGGATCCGCTTGGCCTGGTTCGCCGGTACGTGGGCTGCCTCCACCGCCTGTGCCACTTGAGCGGACGTGAGCAGACCGCCCGCAGCAGCGGCCTGGGAGAGGAGTGTCTCGGTGACCCTACGTACATCGGCGCCGTTGTGGCGGAGTTCAGTCACGAACGACCTTCCCATGGCGATGGCGTGCGGCCTGCCCGTGTCACCGCACGGCGGATCGCCGCCGCGGCGTCGGGCCGGTGGTTAATTTTGGAAGCCCCCGCTTCGTGGTCTCATCCACTATGCGCGGGCAGGCGTGAATTGTAGCGCCGCAAAGTGAAATCGACCCCGGACGCGTGCCCGATCCGGCGGGTGACCGGTGACTTGACAGGATTGGGGCATGACGTCGATCGAGACCGCCGCATGCCGTCCCGATGTCGCCGAGCTACTGCGGATCGCCGTTGACGTGGTGCGGTTGGCCGCCGAGACGGCACAGGCGATGCGGGCCGAGGCCATCCGTGACCCCGCCACCAAGACCACCCGTACGGATGTGGTCACGGCCGCGGACCGGGCGGTGGAGCGCATGGTCGTGGCCCACCTGCATCAGGCGCGGCCAGGCGACACCGTGCTCGGCGAGGAGTTCGGCGCCACCGCTGACGGGGCCGCCGCCGAGGGCGCGGTGCGCTGGGTGCTCGACCCGATCGACGGCACCGTCAACTACCTGTACGGAGTCGGCCCCTACGCGGTCTCGCTCGCAGCCGAGATCGACGGGCGGACCGTGTGCGGGGTGGTGCGGGACGCGACCACCGGCGAGGAGTGGACAGCTGTGCGCGGGGGCGGAGCGTTCCGCGACGGGCGGCGGCTGACCGGATCGGCGGTCACCGACCTCGGTCAGGCGCTGATCGCGACGGGATTCGCCTACGACGCGGCACGTCGGGCGCACCAGGCGCGCGTGCTGGCCGGACTGCTGCCCGAGGTCCGCGACATCCGTCGGCTGGGCGCCGCCGCGGTGGACCTGTGCCTGGCCGCCGAGGGGCGGGTCGACGCGTACTTCGAGAAGGGCCTCAACCACTGGGACTATGCGGCCGGCGCGTTGATCGCGCAGGAGGCGGGGCTGCTCGTCACCGGGCTGGCCGGCGCCCCCGCCGGCAGCGAGTTCGTGCTCGCCGCGCCCCCGGGCATCCGCGACGTGCTGCACGACCGCCTCGTCGCGTTGGACGCGGCGGGCGGCCCGTGACCGGCGCGGTCAACCGGCCATCGGGCAGGTGCCGGCGGGCGGCTTCGGAAGGCCGAGCCCGGCGAGTGACTGCTTGACCTCGGTGACCGTGGCGAGTTGGCGGAACTTGTCGCCGAGCACCACGTCGACGACGTCGTCGGAGCGCTCCAGATCGATCTGCAGGTCGGCTTCGGCGAGGAAGTAGGCGCTGACCACCCACGCCGCACCGTGGGCCTTGGGTCCGTAGCGCAGCTCCGCCACGCCCTCGACCCGCTTCTTCAGCGGGTCGTTGGCCTGTCTGATCTTGTCCTGGTTGGCGACCGTGAAGTCGCGGTTGGCGAACTCTGCCGCGATCGACTCGGCCAGCCCGCGTCGATCGGTCGCGTTGTAGACGTTGATCTTTATGTCCTTCTCGTCGGGCAGCCGGAGGTCGACCGGCACGTGTCCCGGTGGGCATTCGCCGGTGGCGCCCGCTTTCGACTGGGTGTCCTTGATCAGGACCGTGCCGACGAGGATCAGGGCGCACACCACCATGACGCCGACGACCGTCAGCGCACGCAATCTGGCGAAGCTCATCCCGTAGCCCCCCGTACTGTCGATCCGCGCAGACCGCCGGCTGGTGGAAGTATGCGCTGAGGCTATCGTCCCAGGGCACCCGCCCGCTGGAATCCGCGCGGTGGCGCGGCGTGCCGGGTGTGTCGGGAACCGGCCTGCCTCTACCTTTGTGTCGCCTGCGTGTCGGGTGGGTCACAGTGGGAACATCTCCGCGAACGCAGGCGTACATCCAACACGCGGGCGAGGTAACCTTCCCCGCTCGACTGGGGAGTTACCCGCCGGGGGGGACGGATGCCTGCGAGCGGGTACCGGAGACGCGTCGCCCGGTGGGGAAGCCGGGCGTGATACGGATACAGGGGAGTGTGAGACGAGGGATGGCCACCGACTACGACGCTCCACGGCGCGACGAGGTGGATCTCGGCGAGGACAGCCTGGAGGAGCTCAAGGCCCGCCGGGTCGACGCCCAGTCGGGCGCCGTGGATGTTGACGAGGCCGAGGTAGCCGAGACCTTCGAGCTGCCCGGCGCGGATCTCGCCGACGAGGAACTGACGGTCAAGGTCGTGCCCATGCAGGCGGACGAGTTCCGCTGCTCGCGGTGCTTCCTGGTGCACCACCGCAGCCAGCTCGCGCGCCAGCGTGGCGACGAGCTGATCTGCCGCGAGTGCGCGTGAGCGCTGACCCGGTCGGGTCGGCCCGCAGAGGGGCGGGCCGATGACGCGGGCCGTCGGTGGGCATCGCGGGAGCGAAGCCCACGGTCAAGCGGCCCGAACCAGGAGGTAACTGCGAGGGAGGGCTGATGGCGCCCCAGGACAGCGCAGCGCCGCCCGACGACGTCGACGGGACCGGCACCACCGGGCGGGGCGCCAGCGGTGCCGATCCGGACAGCGGCGCCACCGGGCCCGACAGCCGCCTGCCGGAGACGGCCGCCGCGCTGGCCGCGCCGCAGCTGCGGGCGGCGCAGCGCCGACGGCTTCTGCGGCGGCTCGCCGGCCAGACCCGCGTGCGCGACCTCGGTCGACTGCCCCGCCCCTGGACGGCCGTGCGCTGGGTCGCCGACGCCCTGGTCGACATCGCGCCACACATCCCCATCCGCGATCTGGACACGCTCCGGCGACACCACGATGCGCTGGCCGGCGACGCCCTCGCCGAACGGCTGATCCGCAACGCCGCCCGGGCCACCGCCGCCGTCGGCGCCGCAGGCGGCGGCGTCGCGGCGGTCAACTGGGTGGCGCCGCCCGCCCTGCTCTCCACGCCCGCCCTGCTCGCCGCCGAGACCCTCGCCATCGTGGCCATCGAGGTCAAGCTGATCGGCGAGTTGTACGAGGTGTACGGTCAGCCGTTGCCCGTCACCGGCGCCGAGCGGGCCGTCACGCTGCTGCAGTCCTGGGCCGGGCGGCGGGGCCTCAGCCCCACCGCCCCCGGGGCCGGGATCGCCACGGTGCTGTCCACCGCCGCCCGCAAGGAGCTACGGGACCGCCCGATGCGCCGGTTCGGCCGCAACCTGACCACGCTCGGACCGGTGCTGACCGGCGCGGCGGTCGCCGGCTACCTCAACCACCGGGCCACCCGGGCCCTCGGCGAGCAGATGCGCACGGACCTGGCCCGCGGCTACGTGCCGTACCCGCTGCCGCGGGTCGAGCCGTGACGGGGCGGCCTCAATTCCGCCGCCGAGGCTGCGGCAGTGGCCGACGCGCCGGTGGTGCCGGCCGCGGGCGGTGCGGCCACGCCCCGGGCGGCCAGCAGCGCCGCCGCGAGGCGCTCCGGGAAGCGGGTGCTCACCACCCAGTACGGCGTCGGATCGGCCGGATCGTCCAGCACGACCTGGACCACGCCGCCGACCCAGGGCCGCTGGACGACGAACGCCAGCGGATGTGCCAACGGACCGAGCAGCTCCCGCTTGCCGGACGCGTCGAGCGGCACCACGTCGGCGATGAAGCGCACGGGCAGGCGGGCATCGTCCACGCGCAGCTCCGGCCCGTCCGGGCCGGGCTCGACCGCGATCCGGATCCGGCCCAGCCACCACACCCCGACCGCCGCGAGCGGAAGCACCACCGCGTACGGCAGCCAGGAACGGACTCCGGGCGCGCCCATGTGGATCTCGGCCGCCAGCACGGCGGCCCCGGCGAGCGTGAGCAGGGCGAGCCACCACGGCAGCGCGAGCCGTTCGGCGTACCTGCTGGGTTCCCGGGTCACACAGTGAGGGTACGGCAAGATGGTGGGCGTGACCGCCGCAGTGCCCGTGCAGGTGCGTCTGATCGACCCTGACCTGCCGCCGCCCGAGTACGCCCATCCGGAGGACGCCGGCGCCGACCTCGTCGCGGCGCAGGACGTCGAGATTCCACCGGGCGGACGGGCCCTGGTGCGCACCGGGGTCGCCATCGCGCTGCCGCCCGGGTACGTGGGTCTGGTGCACCCCCGGTCCGGGCTCGCCGCCCGGCTCGGGGTCACCGTGCTCAACGCGCCCGGCACCGTCGACGCCGGCTACCGTGGGGAGATCCTGGTCAATCTGGTCAACCATGACCGGGTGGCAACGGCGAAGATCTCCCGGGGGGACCGGATCGCTCAGCTTGTGGTGCAACGGGTGGAGCGGGCACACTTCCACGTCGTCGAGCAGCTGCCCGACTCCGTGCGCGGGACGGGCGGGCACGGTTCCACCGGCGGCCACGCGGCGCTGGCCGCGGACCGACCGGAGGACGGTCGCGGATCCTTGGAACGGAAGGTGATCCAGTGATCTTCTCCCGACGTCGCGGCAACGCCGGGAAGCACACGGCGGCCGAGCGGCGCCGTGGCGGGCCCCGGCACGCGGTGGGCCGTCGGGGGCGGGAGGAGCCGGACGCCTTGGCCGACGCCACGGCGTTCGGCGAGGACGACGGGTACGACGACGGCGACCAGCCAGTGGCGCAGGGTCCGGGGCCGTACGACGCCGATGAGGCTGTGCCGGACGTTCCGCGGCTGGATCTCGGCAGCCTGCTGATCCCGGCCGTGGACGGGGTCGAGGTGAGGGTGCAGGCC
>VSCG01000148.1:0-6072 GCA_047459115.1 Micromonosporaceae bacterium | reverse complement strand
GGAAGCCGGGGATGTTCACCTGCTGGGCGATCTCCCGGTACGCCTTCCTGAGGCTCGGCTCGAGCTCCTCGAACGGCACCTCGATGGCGAGCCGCACCCGGGTCGGGCTCAGGGTCTCGACGGTGCTCTTCACAGGCGTACTCCTTGCCAAATTGTCACGACGGAATTGATCACGCTGCGTGGCGGGCCCGATCGAGTCTAGGCCGGGCCCGCCCACTGCCCAGTCGGGGTGGCGGGATTTGAACCCACGGCCCCTCGCTCCCAAAGCGAGTGCGCTACCAAGCTGCGCCACACCCCGTAGCGACAGTGAAGTCTAAGCGGCGTACGTCCGGTTGTGGCGCTTCGGGTCCCGCCGACCGGGATCCGAATGCCGCCATCGAGCATATCGAAGGCATGGCGGGCGAGCCTTTCTGCGGCATTGATGGTGAATAGCGAAGTATCGGACATTTTATGGGTGTGCTGGGGCGGGCCGTCACCTCAGGTGCAGGCTGGGGCGGCCGTCACCTCAGGTATGCGATCGCCGGCCCGGCTCGGTACGCTAGTGGCCGCGCCCGGGCTACACCCCGGGCAACGCGGCCGTAGCTCAATGGCAGAGCTTCAGTCTTCCAAACTGACGGTGCGGGTTCGATTCCCGTCGGCCGCTCGGCGTAACGGCCCAGGTCAGGCCTGATAGCCGACTTGGGCCGTATTCGTCTCTGCTCCGTCCGGCCCGGGTGCCGGATTCCCCGATAACGCCGGATTCCCCGATAACGCCGGATTCCCCGATAGCGCCGGATTCCCGAGAAACGGCCGATTCTCCGATAACGGCCGGCCCGGGCGCCCGCCGGTGCTACGACTCCCTGATGGGCACCAGCCAGGATGGGAGCCGGTGAGGCATGGCCACCGGGGACGCACGGCGGCTGATGCCTTCCACCCGAGCGACGAGGCGCGCGACCCGTCCTGGAACTCTTCTTCGATCTGGTCTTCACCTACGCGCTCGGCCGCACCGCCGCCCGGGCGATCGAGGACTTCACCCCGCAGCCCCCGAACTCGGTGTGTTTCCCGCGTGTTCCTGTCTCGCGTGCCGATGCGAAGGCCACCTGCGCAGTCAGACCGGCTTGGCCGTTGCGTGAATTTCCTTCACGCATGCGTGCCCTCGGGCTGGGTGGGTAGCCGTAGGGAGTCGGGTCGCCGGTCGAGGTGAAACGGCGCATGTGAAGGAAGGACTCAGATGACGCAGAGGAAGAGTTCCGGCTCGCCTTCCGGCGGCCAGGAGTCCATGATGCAGAACGTACGGGAGCAGACCTCGGACATCGGCCACGGCCTGATGCAGGCCGGCGGCCGAGTGGCGCACGCGGCGGTCGACGAGGGCAAGGAGGTCGCGTCGCGGACCGGCCACCAGGCCCGGACCGTGCTCGACGAGGCGTTCTCGCGGATCCGGGCCGAAGCCGGCGCGCAGCAGAAGCGCATCGCCGAGCGGCTGCACACGCTGGGCAACGAACTGCAGGAGATGTCCAACTGCGCCGGGCACCAGGACATGGCCACCGGCCTGGTCCACCAGGCCTCGGGCACACTCCACCAGGTGGCCGACTGGCTCGGGCAGCGCGAGCCCGGCATGGTGATGCACGAGGTACGCGACTACGCCCGCCGCCATCCGGGGATGTTCCTGGCCGGGGCGGCGATCGCCGGCATGCTCGCCGGGCGGCTGACCAAGAACCTCGCTCCCACAGACGGCATGGCTCGCCACGATGGCCAGGCCACCCAGCAGCCGGCCCAACCACCGCCGGCCGCCGGCACCACGCCACCACCCACACAGATCGAGCCCGCGCAACCGTCACCGATGACCGGTGGCCAGTCCGTCCACGCGCCCGGCTGAGCGCGCCAGGCTACCGCGAGGCGACGTGAGGTGAGGTGAGAACGTGAATACGCAACCCTCGAGCGCCACCAAGACGCTCGACGTGTCGCAGACGTCCGTCGGCGACCTGCTCGGCGAGATCACCCGAGACATGTCGCTGCTGGTCCGCCAGGAAGTCGAGCTGGCCAAGGCCGAACTCCGCCAGGAGGCGACCCGGGTCGGCCAGGTGGCCAAGACCGAGATCCGGGAGGAAGGGACCAAGGCCGCCAAGGCCGCGGGCGTCTTTGCAGCGGCGGCGATCGCCGCGACCATGGTCGTCCTGTTCCTGTCGCACGCCCTCTGGTGGGGCCTCGCCAACGTCATGGACCAGGGCTGGGCAGCACTCATCGTCGCCGCGATCTGGGCCGTGATCGGGGCGGTCCTGTTCGGCACCGCGCGCAACCGGGTCAAACAGATACGCGGCCTGCCGCGGACGGCGCAGAGCGCGCGGGAAGTGCCCGCCGGATTCCACGGCCACTGACAACGCGAGCCGCCGGTCGGGCGAGGCCACGGCCGAGCAGCCCGAACCGGGAGGAACCCCAGCACGGGAGGGATAAGGCGATGACCAGCAGTACCGATCAACTCCGACAAGACATCGAGAAGACGCGCCGCGATCTGAGCTACGACGTGGCGGCGTTGACCAACAAGGTCAGCCCGCAGCGGATCATCGGCGAACGGGTGGACCGGGTGCGCGGCGCATGGCGCACGGTCAAGGGCAAGGTCATGGGCACAGCATCTGACATCGGACACACCGGCAAGGCGATGACCTCCGCGGCGGGGGAGCAGGTGGGCGAGACCACCGCAGGGATTGGCCACGCCGCGTCCTCCGCGGCGCACCGCGTCGGCGACACCGCCTCTGCGGTGACGCACCGGATCGGCGACACGGCCGCCACGATCGGCGATGTCGCGAAGTCGGCCGGCCAGATGCCGCGCCAGCAGCTACAGGGCAGTCCCCTGGCCGCCGGGCTCGTCGCCTTCGGCCTGGGTGCGCTGATCTCCTCCATGTTCCCGACCACGCCCCGCGAGCAGCGCGTGGCCGGCCGGATGCTCGACGAGGCGTACGAACGCGCCGGCAGCTTCCGGCAGCAGGCCATGGGGGCCGCCCAGCATGTCGGCCAGGACGTGGCGAGCTCGGTGCGGCATGCGGCGATGGAGGCGGCGAAATCCGCCAGCCACGGCGCGGCGGAGGTGCTCCGGGAAGGCCGCTCGGCAGCCCACGATGCGCGGATGCAGGCGCACGAGGCCCGACAGGGCGACCACGGTCGCTGACCGGGGCCGATCCAACAGCCGTACGCGAGGTTGCCCAGCGGGTAGGAGACAGCCATGTTGACTCTGCGACGCGCTGCGGAGATCTTCGCGGAGGACGGCGGATGGTTCCAGGCCCGCTGGCACTTCTCGTTCGACCGCTACCACGATCCCGAGCAGATGGGCGTGGGCGCGCTGCGGGTGTTCAACGACGACCGCATCGTCCCGGGCGCGGCGTGGCCCATGCACCCGCACCGCGACATCGAGTCGCTCACGTACGTCGTGGCCGGGCATTTCGAGCACGCCGACTCGCTCGGCAACAACGGGCGCCTGGAACCGGGCGGCGCGCAGGTCATGTCGTTCAGCCACCGGGGCGCGATGCACTCGGAGCGCAACGCCTCATCGACCGAGCCGATGCGGTTCATCCAGTTCTGGATCCTGCCGAGCAGCGGCAGGGCCGAGTCGACGGTGCACCAGCGGCAGTACACGGTGCACGACCGCACCGACCGCTGGCTGCAGATCATGGGCCCGCCCGGTGAGGAGGGCCTGGACCTGCGCCAGGACGCCCGGGTACGGGTGTCGCGGATGACCGCCGGCAACACGCTCACCCACTCGTTCGGCGAGGGCCGGGGCGGCTACCTGTACGTGCTCGGTGGTTCGGCCAGCCTGGACGGCGGGGAGCAGATCGGCGAGGGGGACGCGGCCAAGGTGTACGGGCCGCACGAGCTCGCCGTGGCCGCCACCACCGACGCCGAGCTGATCAACATCGACGTCCCGTTGGACTTCGTGCCGCCGGGGGTCTGGGCCGGACGGCGATGATGACTGGGCCCGATGATCGGCCCCGACTCCTACGCTCCCGCCCGGTAGCGGACGTCAGCGCACCGCTCGGCGCGGCGCTCAGGCGAGGCCCCGCAGCCACGTGAACGCGTCGACGATCCACTGGGTGCGGCGCAGGTACTCCACCCCGGCGGCGGCGAGGAACACCCCGGTGGCCAGGTGCGACGGCCAAGCGCTGCGGCGGGGGCGGCCGAGCCAACGCTCCAGCAGCATCCGCCCGAGCAGGCGTGCCAGGGCGAACACGCCGGCGGCGACGAGCAGCACGAGGGCGAAGGTGAGCACCGGGACGGCGAACCCCTCGCCGCGCTCGGAGATCGCCCAGACACCCCAGCAGACGAACGCGAACAGGCCGCCGAGGCCGGACCACTCCCAGCCATTGGCGAGTTCGCGGACCTGGTAGCGCAGCGGCGGCCGGGGCGCGTGTACGGCGCCGGGCCAGGGTGCGCTGACCGGGGTCGGCTCGACAGGGGGTGCGGCCGCCGCGCGTGGCTGGACCGGGGCGACACCGCGGCGGTACGCCGTCATCGGAGCCGTGGGCGGCTCAAGCCGCGCGGTCGGCGGCGCGGTCGGCGGCTCAAGCCGTGCGGTCGGCGGATCGAGCGGCACGGTCCGCGCCGCCACGGTCGACTCGTCGGATGGCTTGCTGCCCGGCATCTCCCTCTCCTCGACCAGCCAAGCTCCGAGAGTAGCGCCGGGGGTAAAACGCTCGCCGAACGTCGCCGGCGTCGGCTAGACAGACGGGGTGAACGATGCCGACCTCCCGCTGCGGGTAGCCACCCCGGACGACTGGGACGCCATCGCCGGCCTGGTCGCCACCGCCTTCAACGAGGACCTCGACCCGGACCTCGCCCGCGCCGAGCGCGCCGTCTACGAGCCCGAACGCACGCTCGTCGTCACCGACGGCGCTGCGCTCGTGGGCGTCGCCGGGGCGTTCACCCGCGACATGACCGTGCCCGGCGCGGTGGTCCCGGCCGCGCACGTGACCATGGTCGGCGTGGCCCCGACTCATCGGCGCCGCGGCCTGCTGCGCCGCCTGATGCACCGTCAACTGCGCGAGGTGTACGAGGCCCGGCGCGAGCCGTTCGCGGTGCTGTGGGCCAGCGAGGGTCGGATCTATCAGCGCTTCGGGTACGGGCTCGCGACGACCAAGCTCTCCCTGGAGATCGACACCACGGAGGTGCGGCTGGCCGAGCCGGAGGGGTACATGTCCGGCCGGCTGCGGGCCGCGGACCCGGCTGCGGTGCAGACGGAACTGGCGAGGCTCTATGACCGGTCGCGCGGCGAGCGCCCGGGCTGGATCAGCCGCGACGACCGCTGGTGGAGGTACGTGCTGGCGGACGTTCCGTCGCGCCGCCACGGTGCGACCGAACTGCGCGCGGTGCTGCACGAAGGGCCATCCGGCGTGGACGGCTACGCCCTGTGGCGGGTGAAGGGCTCGTGGGACCACGGTGGGCCGAACGGCGAGGTGCGCGTGCGGGAGGTGGTCGCGGCCGACCGGAGCGCGTACCTGGATCTCTGGCGGTTTCTGCTCTCGGTCGATCTCACCCGCACGGCGGTCTACTCGTTCGGCGCGGTGGACGAGCCGCTGCTCTACCTCGCCAACGAGCCCCGCCGGCTCGGCGCCCGGCTCGCCGACGCGCTGTGGGTCCGCGTCGTCGACGTGCCCGCCGCGCTGTCCGCCCGCCGGTACGCCGCCCCCGTCGACGTGGTGCTCGAGGTCACCGACGACCTGCTGCCCGGCAACGCCGGGCGCTGGCGACTCGCCGCCGACGCGTCGGGCGTGGCCCGGTGCACCCGCACCGAGGCGCCGGCCGACCTCGCCTGCGACATCGCCGCGCTCGGCGCGGCGTACCTCGGCGGGGCGTCGCTCGGCGCGCTCGGCGCGGCCGGTCGGGTCGTGGAGCGGCGGCCCGGCGCGCTGGCCGCGGCGAGCGTCGCGTTCGGCTGGCACCGTGCACCGTCGGCGGTAGAGGTCTTCTGAGGCGACCGGTTACCGTCGAGGCGCCGGCCGCCGCCAGGCGGCCGGCGCCGGAACGGCAGGCGGGCAGGGGGTCGGACGATGGCGGGGACCGAGCGCCGACGACGGCGGGTACGGCACCCGGGCTCGTCGGCAGCCG
>VSCG01000147.1:0-6092 GCA_047459115.1 Micromonosporaceae bacterium | reverse complement strand
GCCTCGATGATCTTCTTGGCGTTGTCACGCTGCTCATCGGTCAGCGCCACGTGCGCCGTTCGGTTCGGCCGACGGCTGATAGAAGTCCGTGTGGCCGTCCACGAAGTACAACCCGAACCGACCACGTCGCCGCAGGGCGAGCAGATTGCCGAGCAGAATGCTGCAGTCGCCGCCGAGGACGACCGGAAAGCCGCTCCGGTCGAGCACGCCGCCGACCGCGTCCGCCAGCCTCATCGAGTACTGTGCGATGCCGTACGGGTTGAGGACGCCGGTCTCCGGATCCCGCCTCGGGTCGTACGGGCCCGCGTCGACCCGGCCGCCGTCCGCCGCGTCCAACCGCTCCCGCAGGCCCGCACCGAGCAGCGCGCGCGGCAGGTCCTGGACGCCACTGGGCCGCAGTCCGAGCGCGGAGGGTGCCTGGATGATCGCGAGCTGCGGCCCCACTGACACCTCCGCCCGTACCGCCTCACCGCTCGTACCGGTAACGAGGCGACCGACCCTGACTGCCTGGGTCCGTGGTCCCGCAGCCCGCTGGCGCGCGTGCCGGATCCGGCGGTTCGGCTCGCGTCACGGCTCCCCGTCCCGAACACCGGCGGCGCCGGCCCACGGATCGTAGTTGACCTCGAGCGGCTCCTGCGGCGGTCGCTGCCCCTGCGGCACGTGCCGCAGGTTCACCCGGATCCGGTACCACACCGAACTGCGCCCGCGCATCCCGTCCACCAGGATGTCGGCGGGCTGCAGGTGAGCCACAACCGACCGATGCCGGGCCTTCCACCGCTCCAGGCCGGCGAGCGCCTCTTCCTTCGTCCGCGCCCGGGCGATCTCGATGAGCGGCATGGTCGGTTGGCGTCGGCCGGTGCCCTTTGGCGGCTTCTCGGCCGGTCCGAGCCGCTCGGCGAGGTCGAGCACCGCGGCCAGGGAGCCCGCGCTGTCGTCGATGCCCCGCCATGGGTCGCCGAGCTGCGCGTACCGGTCGAGGACCGCGGGCACAGTGAACTGTTCCGGACGGCACCCCGGCACCTCGTCCCAGGTCAGCGGAGTGGACACCCGGGCGTCGGGGGTCGGGCGCACCGAGTACGCCGAGGCGACCGTACGGTCCTTGGCGTTCTGGTTGAAGTCGACGAAGACGCCCTGCCGCTCCTCCTTCCACCACCTGCTGGTGGCCAGGCCTGGCGCGCGGCTGGCCACCTCGCGGGCGATCGCCTCGGCCGCCAGCCGTACCTCGGCGAACGTCCACTGTCGGTGGATGCGGCTGTAGATGTGGAAGCCGCGCGAGCCGGAGGTCTTCGGCCAGGCGACGAGGCCGTGCTCCTCGAGCACCTCTTTGGCGACCTGCGCCACGTCCACGATCTGCCGCCATTCGACACCCGGCACCGGGTCCAGGTCGATGCGCAGCTCGTCCGGGTGGTCCAGGTCCTCGGCGCGCACCGGGTGCGGGTTCAGGTCCACGCAGCCCAGGTTCACCACCCACGCCAACCCGGCGGCGTCGCGCACCACGACCTCCTCGGCCGACGTGCCCGAGGCGTAACGCAACTCCGCCACCTCGATCCAGCCCGGGCGCTTGGCCGGCGCGCGCTTCTGGAAGAAGGCCTCCTCTTCGATGCCCTTCACGAACCGCTTGAGGATCATGGGACGGCCGGCCACTCCGCGCAGCGCGCCGTCGGCGACCGCCAGGTAGTAGCGGACCAGATCCAGCTTGGTGTACCCAGCGGCGGGGAACACGACCCGGTCCGGGTTGGTCACGGTCACCTGACGGCCGGCGATCTCCAGGGTCGTCGACCGGGCCATGCCCTCACGATAGGCCGTCGATCCGTCGGGCAGCCGGCGGTGCGTCCGCCATCCTGCCATTCAGGTACGCCAGCACGGCGAGCACGCGCCGGTTGTCGTCGTCGGATGGCGGCAGGCCCAGCTTGCTGAAGATGCTGTTGATGTGCTTGCTGACCGCCTTCTCGGTGACGAACAGCCGGCCAGCGATCGCCGCGTTGGACCGCCCCTCGGCCATCAGGGCGAGCACCTCGTGCTCCCGCGCGGTGAGCGTGGCCAGCGGCTGGACGCCGGCGTTGCGGGCCAGCAGCTGGGCGACGACTTCGGGGTCCATCACCGTGCCGCCGGCCGCGACCCGGCGCACCGCGTCGACGAACTGGGCCACGTTGGACACCCGGTCCTTGAGCAGATACCCGACGGCCCCGGCGCGGTCGGAGAGCAGTTCGCGGGCGTACAGCTGCTCGACGTGCTGGGAGAGCACCAGGATCGGCAGGCCGGGAAGCTGCCGGCGGGCCTCGATCGCGGCCTGCAGCCCTTCGTCGGTGAACGTCGGCGGCAGCCGTACGTCGACGACCGCGACGTCGGGGCGATCGGTGGTGTCAGTCGGCGGTGCCGGCCGGCGCCACCCACCTCGTGGGCTGCCCGGTGATCGCGGCGATCAGGTCGTAGTCGCGGTCGTAGTGCAGCACGATCGCGCCGTGACGCTCGGCGGTCGCGGCGATCAGCAGGGCCGCCATGGACAGCGCCCGGTGATTGCCGTTGCGCAGCGCTCGGATCTGCACCTCGATCGCCCGGTCCCAGATGTCGTCGGGCATGGGCAACCAATCGAAGCCGCGTAGCAGCCAACGAATCCGCTGGGCGTCCTGGGCGGTCCGGGCGCTATGGATCACCTCGATCTCGACCGCACCGCACACGGCCAGCAGGCCGCGGTCGGACAGTTCGTCGAGTACCGGCGCGACGGTCGGCTTCGGCCAACGTGCGAGCGCCGACTTGTCGATCAGATAGCGCTCACGCCTCACGCCGCGTCCGACTCGGCACCGCCCGTCCCACGGGTCAGATCGGGCAGGCCGCCGCTCTTGAGCCAGTCGGCGAACTCCCGGCGCTTCTCCCGATCGACCGCGGCCCGCAGGGCCGCGTTGACCGTGGCCTTCTTCGTGGTGGTGCCGAAGATCTTCGCCGCTGCGGCCAGCAGTTCGTCGTCGATGTCGAGGATGGTCCGGGACATTCGACACCTCCTCACGCTGGTCACACCAAGGCTCGATGATATCAAGTTCGGCCAGATTTGATATACAGCCGGCGTCACGGACGACGAGGGGTCAGCCCCGAGCGCCGTCCTGGCCCTCGGACGGGAGTTCGTGGAAACACATGCCGTCGGTGCAGTAACCGGCGGCGCCGGCCATCTCGCCGAGCGGCTCGAGCCCGACCAGCTCGAGCGCCTGCGGAGGGGTACCCGTCGACGGCTGCGGCGGACTGGCGTCCCCAGCAACCTGCCCGGCCGGCGAGTTCGTGTCGGTCATCGGCCCTCCTCGGTCCGATCCTCTTCGGTCTGATCCTCCTCGGCCCGATCCTTCGCGGCCCGGCGCAGGGCCTCGACGAACACCGCGCTGTCCTGGGCGCCGGAGACCGCGTACCGGTTGTCGATGACGTGGAACGGGACGCCGCGGATCCCGATCTGTCGGGCGGCCTCGATGTCCTCGGCGACCGCCCGGGCGTAGGTGCCGTCCGTCAGCACCTGCCGCATCTCGGCCCCGTCCAGTCCGACGTCGGTTGCCAGGTCGACCAGCTCGTCCACGCGCCCGACGTGGCGACCCTGTTCGAAGTACGCCTGGAAGAGCCGTTCGACGAGCGCGTCCTGCGCCCCGCGGGCCTTGGCGTGGTGGATCGCCTGGTGGGCCAGCAACGTCTTGGTGTGGCGCAGCGCGGTGAAGTCGTAGCGCAGCCCTTCGGTGGCCGCCAGCGCCGTGATCTGCTCGAGCATCCGCTCGACCTGCGCCCGGGGCATCCCCTTGTGCCGGGACAGGAAGTCGACCTCACTGCCCTCGAAGTCCACCGGAGTGTCGGGCGCGAGCTCGAAGGAGTGGTACTCGACGTACACGTCTTTCCCGAATTCCCGTACGGCCTTCTCCAGCCGGCGCTTGCCGATGAAGCACCAGGGGCAGGCGATGTCGGACCAGACGTGGACGGGTATGGGTGTGGTCACGGCGTTGACATCCAAGGCGTCAGGAGGTGAAGGAGTACGGACCGAAGCGGGCCCACGCCACGACGGCGGCGAGGACGAGCAGGACCACGTTCATCACGACGGACTGGAACTCGCGCCGCCGCCCGTGCACGACCGCGGCACCAATCATGATCAGGGCCAGGCCGAGCGCGGCCAGCGGCACGAGCACGGGGGCGATGCCGAGCAGGCCCGGCAGGATCAGCCCCACCGCGGCCAGCACCTCCAGCGCGCCGATCGTCTTGATCAGGCCGGCCGGGAACGGCTCGGCCCAGGCCATGCCCGAGGCGACGAACTTGTCCTTGGGCTGCAGCAGCTTGGTCCCACCGGCGAAGAGAAACGCGGCCGCGAGCACGCCGGTGACGGCCCACAGAGCGATGTTCACGAGCACCTCAGCGTTCACGTCAGTTGAAGGTTCAAGTCTCGACCCTATCGGCGGTGCTTGAAGCGTCAAGTACCCTGTCGGCCGGATCACGTGAAGCTTCACGTGACTCGGCTAGCCTGGAGGCATGAGCGAGGCGGCCCGACCCGTGCCGGCGGACACCGGGCGCGAGCCACGCTGGCTGACCACCGACGAGCGCGAGGCCTGGATGTCCCTCGCCGGATTACTGATCAAGCTCCCCGCGGCGCTCGACGCGCAACTGCAACGCGACGCCGGCATCAGCACCTTCGAGTACCTGGTGCTCAGCGGGCTGTCCGAGGCCCCCGGCCGCACGCTGCGGATCAGCGACCTCGCGGCGTGCACCAACGGCTCGCTGTCGCGGCTGTCGCACGTGGTCACCCGCCTGGAAAGGCGTGGCTGGGTCCGCCGCTCCCCGTGCCCCGAGGACGGCCGGTACACCAATGTCACGCTCACCGACGCCGGCTGGGAAACGGTGGTGGCCGCCGCGCCGGGGCACGTCGAGACCGTGCGCCGGCTGGTCATCGACCCGCTCACCGCCGCCCAGGTACGCCACCTGTGCGCCATCGGCGACCGCATCCTGCGCCGCGTCGACGACGACGGCACGTGCCCGGCCGCCGGGCCACGCGATGCCCGGCCACCTGCGCAGCGCAGAAACCACCGAACAAGCGCAGACACGACCGAACAGAGGTGAGGGATGACCGACTACGGGCATGACCTGCTCTTCGGCAGCTTCATAACACCGAACGCGGAGCGACCCGAGCAGGTGGTGGCCCTCGCGCAGGTGTCCGAACGGGCGGGCCTGGACCTCGCCACCTTCCAGGACCACCCGTACCTGCCGCGCTTTCTCGACACCTGGACGTTGCTGTCCTACCTGGCGGCGGTGACCACCAGGATCCGGCTGACCACCAACGTGCTCAACCTGCCGCTGCGGCAACCGGTCGTCCTGGCCCGCAGCGCCGCCAGCCTGGACCTGCTCACCGGCGGTCGGGTCGAGCTCGGCATCGGCGCGGGCTCGTTCTGGGAGGGCATCGAGGCGAACGGTGGGCGGCGCCTGAGGCCGGGTCAGGCGGTCGACGCCCTCGCCGAGGCCATCCGGATCATTCGCGAGGTGTGGGCCGCGGACCGTCCCGGCGGGGTACGCGTGGACGGCGCCTACTACCGGGTGCTCGGCGCGAAGCGGGGACCGGCTCCCGCGCACGACATCGGCATCTGGGTGGGCGCCTACAAGCCACGAATGCTGCGATTGGTCGGCAGCGCCGCGGACGGCTGGCTGCCCAGCCTTCCGTACCTGCCCGGCGGGCCGGCGGACCTTGCCGGCATGAACGCGCACATCGACCGGGCCGCCACCGAGGCGGGACGCGATCCCCGCGCCGTGCGCCGGCTGCTCAACATCACCGGCCAGTTCACCGACGCCGGCTCCGATTTCCTGGTCGGACCACCCGGCCAGTGGGTGGAGCAACTCGCCGGGCTCACCCTTGAGTACGGCGTGTCCGGCTTCATCCTGATGGCCGACGACCCGACGACGATCGAGCGCTTCGGACAGGAGGTCGCGCCCGCGGTGCGGCAGACCGTCGCGGCCGAACGCACCCGACGCGGGTGACGACCGCCGACCCAGCACGCGCCGTTGACCTCACGGGTGTCCTGGATAGGCGATCGGTACGATCATGAGCGTGCCCTTCGCGAGCAGGCGTGACGCACCCCCGTCCCCGT
>VSCG01000146.1:0-6143 GCA_047459115.1 Micromonosporaceae bacterium | reverse complement strand
GCGGCCGAGTGCACCTATGGCGCGGTGGTCCCCGGCGTGTCAGGCTGTAGCGGCCCCTGTGACCGTTGTGAGGAGCCTGGACGTGGCGATGGCATCCCTGGACTATCTGGGCCACCTGCGGCGCGAGTTGACGGCCGTCGAGCAGTACCTCGACGCCGACCTGTCGTCACCGATCGAGCACTGCGGCGACTGGACGCTGTACGACCTCGCCGACCACCTCGGCGGGGGCAACCTGTGGGCCGCGGTCGCCGTCACCGAGAAGCGCGGTGACTACAAGCCGCCTGCCGCGCCGCGGGATCCGGTTGAACTGACGACGTGGTTCCGTGGTACGGCGGCGACCCTGCTCGCCGCGCTGGAGACCGATCCGGCCACCCCGGCGTGGACGTTCTTCCCGCCGCACACGGTCGGCTTCTGGCGGCGGCGGCGGTGCCTGGAGACGCTCGTGCACCGTTGGGACCTCGAACACGCGCTCGGGATCGACCACGACCTCGACCCGGTCCTGGCCAGCGACGGAGTCGCCGAGGTCATCGACACGATGGTGCCCCGCCAGGTGCGGCGGGGCCGGCTTGTCGCTCCCGAGCAGGCGGTACGGCTCGCCGCGACCGACACCGGGATGTCCTGGGTGCTCGGTCCCGGCGATCCGGTCGGCGAGGTCAGCGGCACGGCGGCCGACCTGCTCCTGATGCTCTGGGGCCGGCTTCCGCGCGAACACGACGCGATCAGCTGGGAGGGCGACCGGCAGGCGGCGCGCGCCGTGCTCGCACGCCAACTCGTTCCGTAGCCGCGAGCTGCTCGACGAGACCCGTAGAGGCTGTCAGCCATCGGCTACATCAGTGCCCGGACGGCGGCCGATCGGGCAGTACGTCGGCGAGGTGGCCGAGGGCGTCCTTGATCTCGCGGACCGGCCGGCCTCGTTCGTGCCGCTGATGGCGGTAGACCTCGGGCGCGAGCGGCGCCAGCAAGGCGTCGGCCAGTGCGTCGTTGTCGAGCCCCGCTTCGCGCAGCAGCGACGCCACGAAACCTCGCCAGAACCCGTACGCGCCGACACGGAACCGTGCCGCGCCTTGCTCGGCGCCGAGCGCGAGTGGCAGGTGCCGTTCGAGCAGATCGACCATCGCCGCGTAGAACGCGCGCAGTCGTCGACGTGGCGACGCCCCGGGCCCGAGCGGTGGTGGGCCGGTCAGGATCGCTTCCTGCAGGTCCCGTTCATGGCTGTCGAGCAGCGCGACCGCGACCGCGGTCACGTCCGGGTAGCGCCGGTACAAGGTGCCGCGGCCGACCCCGGCGGCGCGGGCGAGGTCCGTCATGGTGATGTCGGGCCCCTGCTCGGCGAACAAGCGCTCCGCGGCGGCGAGGATGCGACGGCGGTTGGCCGCGGCGTCGGCGCGCTCGGAGGGCTCGGGGCCGAGGAGGTTCCGTCCAGGCACTGTCCAATTCTATCTGGACATGGTGTCCACTTCTGCTAGCGTAAGTGGACAACGTGTCCGTTTAGGGATGGAGCTTCGTATGGGAACACCAACGATCAGCATCGCCGGCTACGAGGTCAGCCGAGTGGGCCTCGGAACCATGCAGCTCACCGGCCCCAAGGGCATGGGAGAACCGGCCGATCCGGCTACCGCGCGGGCCGTGCTGCGCCAGGCCGTCGACGCCGGGACGCGCCTCATCGACACCTCGGGCTACTACGGCCCCGAGGTCGCCAACCGCCTGCTCGCCGAGGCGCTGTACCCCTACCCGTCTGACCTGTTGATCGCGACCAAGGTCGGCGCACGTCGCACCCATGACGGTGGGTTCACTGCCGACGCCACCCCGCAGGCGATCCGAGCCGCAGTCCACGACAACCTGCGCCAGCTGCGGCTCGATGTGCTGCCACTGGTGCACGCCAGGTACATGCCGGACACGACGGTGCCGTTCGAGGAGACCATCGGCGCGCTTGACGAGCTGCGCATTGAAGGTCTCGTGGCGCACATCGGCGTGTCGAACGTCACCACCGGTCAGCTCGACCTCGCCCGGTCGGTCGCGCCGATCGCGTCCGTGGAGAACGAGTACCACCTCGGTCTGACGAGCGGGCACGACGTGCTCCAGGCCGCGACATCGGCCGGCATCCCCTACCTCGCCTTCCGTCCCCTCGCTAACGGAGTGCTGCTGCGACCCTCCTCACCGATGGTCTCCGTGTCGGCACAGACATCGATCCCGGCGGCCACGCTGGCGCTGGCGTGGATCCTCGCCCAGAGTCCGGGGGTGGCCGTCATCCCCGGCACATCGTCACCGGCACACCTCGCCGAACTCCTGGCCGCACGAGAACTCGAGTTGAGCGGCGAGATCCGCCAGCGGCTGGACGGGCTGGAGTGGTCATGACGATCGGATGGACCGCCGTGCTCATCGCCGGGCTCCTGGAAGTCGCCTGGGCGCACAGCATCCGTCTCACCGAGGGATTCACCAGGCTGGTGCCGAGCGCCGTCTGCGTCGGCCTCACCGCCGCGGTGATCTACGTGCTCAACATCGCCATGCAGCACCTACCGGTTGGAACCGCCTACGCCGTCTTCGTCGGGATAGGCGCGGTCGGAGCGACAGCAGTCGGAATCGTCTGGCTCGACGAACCGATCAACCCTGGGCGAGCGCTCGCCCTCGCGTTGATCATCGGCGGAGTCATCCTGCTCAGGCTCGTCGACAACCCAGCGGCCTCCGCGTAGTGGGTGGAGGGTTCGCCCGTGCGTTGGGTGGGCCGCCGGGGACTCGAACCCCGAACCTATGGATTAAAAGTCCACAGCTCTGCCATTGAGCTAGCGGCCCGCGGTGTTCGAGGCTACCCGACACACCGGCGGCCTGACGTACGAGATCCGTGGGACCGGGCGGTAGTTCCCACCCCCGCGTCCCACGGCTCTGGCGCGCTGATCTGATCAGAATGCGTCGGCGGCGCGGGTCGGGGCCCGGAAAGTTCGGAACGGGTAGTGACGATCGGGCCGGAAATTGGCACGCTTGCACACCATGAGCCTGATCATGCGCGCGGTGATGGTCACCGACCGCGGTCACGCCCGGGAGAACAACGAGGACGCCGGGTACGCCGGGGCGCGGTTGATCGCCGTCGCCGACGGCGTCGGCGGGATGCCCGGTGGCGAGCTGGCCAGCGAGATAGCGATCGAGGTGCTGGCCGACCTCGAGCACAGGACCGAGGGGACGCGATCGCCGTTGGACGCGCTCGAGGCCAAGATCGAGATGGCCAACGACCGGATCCGCGACGTGATCGACGCCAGCCCGGACCTGCAGGGCATGGCCACCACCCTGACCGCGATCCTGTTCGACGGCCAGCGCATGGCGCTCGCGCACGTCGGTGATTCCCGCGCCTACCTGCTGCGCGACGGCGAGCTCACCCAGTTGACCAGGGACGACACGTATGTCCAGGCGCTGGTCGACCGCGGTGCCATCTCGGCGGAGGAGGCGCGGAACCATCCCCAGCGGTCACTGATCACCCAGGCGGTGCAGGGCGAGCAGCTGATTCCGTCCGGCGTCCTGCTGGAGCCGTGCGCCGGAGACCGGCTGCTGCTGTGCAGCGACGGACTGTCGGACATGGTCGATGACGATGCGATCGGCCGGGCGCTGCGGGAGTACGCGGATCCGCGCGAGTGCGGCCGCCAGCTCGTCCAACTCGCGCTGGACGCCGGCGGCCGGGACAACATCACCGTTGTGGTGGCCGACATGGTGGAGGACCAGGCCGCTGGCTAGCGGCCGGTCCGCTCACGCCCAGCTCAGATCTACGCCCAACTCAGATCTCGATCACGACTTTGATGTCGCCCGGCTGCTTGGTGAACGCCTCCTGGAAACGTTCCAGCGGTACCCGCCGGGTGATGAGCCGGCCGAGCCAGTCGGGGTCGGCGGCGGCCAGCGCGGTGACCGCATCCTCGTAGTGCCGCCGGTTGGCGCTGACGGTGCCGAACACGACCCGGTTGCGCAGCACGATGTCCCGGTTGACCTCGCCCACGTCCAGCGAGGTCTCCTTACCCGTTGACGAGATGCCGGTCAGGCACGTGATGGCGTTGTTGGCCGCATGCCTGAGCGCGTCGACGATCACCGGTACCGCACCTGTGCACTCCATGACCACGTCGGGGTTCAGGCCGCTGTCGGGCAGCCGGTCGGTGTGGTACGTAGCACCGAGAGAGCGGGCCAGTTCGGGCTTGGGGCCGCTGGTGTTGCGATCGAAGATGTGGACGTCGAGGCCGCGCTGGACGCCCATGAGCGCGGCGAGCAGGCCGATCGGACCGGCTCCGGTCACCGCGACCACGGCCGGCGTCCAGGACGACCGGGTGCCGATCCGCTCGACCTGCTCCCAGGCCTTCGCCAGCACCGACGCCGGTTCAAGCAGCACGCCCAGGTCGCCGAGCCCAGGATCGAGCCGGATCAGCTGGTCGGGCTGCGCCCGCCACCGCTCACGCGCGAAGCCCTGCCGGCCGTCGATCCCGTGCTCGGTGTACCGGCCGTTGCGGCACATGTCCACCTCGCCCACCGCGCAGGCCGGGCAGGGCACCGGGTCCGGCGCGCGCACCATGCCGACGACCAGGTCACCGGGGGAGATGGTGCTGTCCGGCGGCGCCTCGACGACCCGGCCCAGGCTCTCGTGCCCGAGGATCAGGCGCTCGGAGTCCGGCGGGGCTTGGCCGTACTCGCCGCTGACGATCTCGAAGTCGGTCCCGCAGATGCCCACCGCGAGTGCGTCGACCAGGACCTCGCCCTCGTCGGACGGCGGCTCCCCGACGTCGCTTACCGTTACCGATCCCGACTCGCCGGGCTTCACCGTCAACGCGCGCACACGTCTTGGATACCACCCGCAACGGGCGTCATGGGGCGAATTGGCCGCACCGGGTGTGGCGTACCAGGCCCCGCTAGCCGGTCGCCTCGGTGCCCCGCTAGCCGGTCGCCTCGGTGTGGCCACGGTCGGTCTTGCCAACGTCGGTAGGGTGCATTTCGTGGTACGCGGGCGTCGCCGCCACGCCGAGGCGGTCTTCGTGGACAGGTCGGGGCGTCGTCGCCGCCTGCTCACCCTCGTCGGCGCCGCCGTAGGGGTCGTGCTCGTGGCCGGGCTGGGCCTCTTCGCCGCCGGGCTGGTAGGTAGCGGGCCGGTGAGCCTACCGGGCTGGCCGGACCCCGGCGTGCAGGCGGGCCAGGACCGGCCGGCGAGCAACACGCCGGCACCGAGCACCGCCACCACCACACCGGCCAGCCGGCGGACTAGCCGTACCACTCCACCTCCGGCCGCACCCACACCTACACCCACAGGCGTATCCGCGTCGACCGTCGCACCCACGTCCGGGCCGCGGGCCCCGACCGAGGTGCCCGGCCGGGGGGATGAGCACCGGCGTACGCCCCAGCCGACCAAGCCACCCGGCAAGCCGGGCTCGTAGCTGATGTCCCGACGGGTCAAGCGTCGCGAACCTCGCGCGCACTGGCTGCTGCTCCTGCTCGGCATGTTCTTCGTCATCGCGTTGTTCGTCGCGCTCTGCCTCAACGGGTTCGTCGAGGGCATCGTCGGCGGTTCGGGCCGTGCCGGCGCCGTGGCCTCCGGTGGCCGCGCACCCTCGGACGTGCCCACGGAGGTGACCGAGGGAGGACCGGTGGTGCGCCTCGACGGTGAGGTGCCCCAGACGCGGCGGATGCCCGCACGCACGATCGCGCTCACCTTCGACGACGGCCCCGACCCGGTCTGGACCCCGCGGGTGCTCGACCTGCTGCGTCAGCACGGGGCGCAGGCCACCTTCTTCGTCGTCGGCGCCGAGGTCAACAAGCACCCCGAACTCGTCCGCCGGATGCTCGCCGAGGGTCACGAGGTGGGTTCGCACACCTTCACCCACGCCGATCTGACCAGCGCGCCCGACTGGCGGCGAGATCTCGAGATGACCCTGACCCGCAACGCCATCGCCGGTGCGACCGGCCGGCAGGTCACCCTGTTCCGGCCGCCGTACTCCTCCGTGTCGAGCGGAGTGACCGCCGAGGACTACGTGGCGATGCGGGAGGTCGCGCGGACCGGGCACGTCGCGGTCCTCGCCGATCTGGACACCAACGACTGGCGCCGGCCCTCACCGAGTGGGGCGGGCGGTCGCTGCGCTACGCGCAGATCGGCTCGGCGTGGGTCGCCGACGCGCTCACGGTCTTCC
>VSCG01000145.1:0-6314 GCA_047459115.1 Micromonosporaceae bacterium | reverse complement strand
GGAGTTCACCGACTTCCTGTCCGGCTTCGTCCACTCGGGCCTGCACGCCGTGGTCTTCTCCGCTCTCGCGATCCTGGTCGCCTCGTTGGCCAGCCGGCGGGCCATCGCCGCCGCCATGGTCGTGGCGGTGTTCCTGGTGACCACCCCGGTGGTGGGCGTGCTGTTCGCCCTGGGTGGTGAGACCGGGCGGCAGCTCGCCTCGCTCGCCAGCCCGATGACCATGGTGGCGGGTGTCGGCGCCTGGCTGTTCCGGCCCGGCGCCGACCTGGTCGGCGATTTCGGCCCGCTGTACGGGGCCGCCACCGTCGCCCTGGTGATCGCGTGCGTCGCACTGCTGCTGGCTCGGTACCGGAGGGTGGCCCGATGAGTGTCGAACTGCGCGGCGTGTCCCGCTGGTACGGGAACGTGGTGGCGGTCAACGACGTGACCATGTCGCTCGGTCCGGGCGTGACCGGCCTGCTCGGGCCCAACGGCGCCGGCAAGACCACGCTGCTGCACATGATGGCGGGGCTCCTGGCGCCGTCGCGGGGCGAGGTCCTCGTGTACGGCGAGCCCGCCTGGCGCAACCCGGGCGTCTACCGGCGGATCGGTCTGGTCAGCGAGCGTGAGGCCGTGCACGGTTTCCTCACCGGATGGGAGTTCGTGCTCGCCAGCGCCCGTCTGCACCGGCTGCCCGACCCGCAGGCCGCCGCCCGCCGGGCGATCGACCTCGTCGACCTGGCCGGCGCGCAGGACCGGCGGCTGCAGACGTACTCGAAGGGCATGCGCCAACGGGCGCGGGTGGCCGCGGCGCTGGTGCACGACCCGCAGGTGCTGGTGCTCGACGAGCCGTTCAACGGCCTCGATCCCCGGCAGCGGCTGCACATGCTGGACCTGCTGCATCGGCTGGGCACGGCCGGGCGGACCGTGCTGTTCAGCTCGCACATCCTCGAGGAGGTCGAGCAGGTCTCCGGCACCGTGCAGGTGATGGTGGCCGGCCGGCTCGCCGCGTCCGGCGACTACCGGACCATCCGGCGGCTGATGACCAACCGGCCGCATGTCTTCACCATCGAGTCCAGCGACGACCGGCGGCTCGCGGTGGCGCTGATCGGCGAGGAGTCGGTGACCGGGGTCGAGCTGGGGTCCGGCGGGCTGACGGTACGAGCCCGCGACTACGGCACCTTCACCCGCCGCCTGCCGAGGATCGCGCTCGGCGAGCGGATCCGCCTGCGGCGGCTGGTGCCCGCCGACGAGTCCCTGGAGAGCGTCTTCTCCTACCTTGTCGCGTCATGAGCCTGGGGGACCTGTGAATCTCACCATCATGCGGATCACCGCGCGCGGCCTGTTCGGCCGGCGGCGGTTCCTGCTTCTACTGCCGCTGCCCCTGCTGCTGGTGGGGCTCGCGGTGCTCGCCGACGTGCTCGGCGCCGACCCGACCGAGTGGGTGGAGTCCGTCGTCCTCGGGCTGGGTGTGATGGTCGTGCTCCCGGTCATGGCCCTGATCACCGGCGCCTCAGTGCTCGGCTCCGAGATCGACGACGGGACGCTCGTGCACGTGCTGGCCAAGCCGCTGCCCCGCCGGGAGATCATCTTCGCCAAGCTGGTCGTGGCCGTGGCGGTCACCGCGGTCACCGTCGGGGTGCCGATGTTCGCCACCGGCCTGGTCGCCGGTTCGGTCCGGTTCGGGCTCGCCCTGGCCGCGGGCAGCGCGCTCGGCGCCCTCGCCTACTGCGCGCTGTTCCTGGCGCTCAGCCTGCTGACCCGCCGCCCGGTCCTGGTCGGCCTGGTCTACGTGCTGATCTGGGAGGGCATCCTCGTCAACCTGCTCACCGGCGCCCGGGTGCTCTCGGTGCAGCACTACGTGCTCGCGGTCGCCGACCGGCTGGCGGCCACGGATCTGCTGGAGGGGTACCTGTCCGTCCCGGTGGCGCTGGTGATGGCCGCGCTGTTCACGGTGGGCGGGACGGTGCTCGCGATCGACCGGCTGCGCTCGTTCAGCGTCGCCGGCGAGACGAGCTGAGGCCGGGCGGGCGCGGCGGCTCGTCGCGCCCGCCCGGCCACTCGCCGGTCAGCCGGTGTTGCGCATGCCGGCGGCGATGCCGTTCACCGTGGTGAGCAGGGCGCGCTGCACGCTCGGATCGCCGCCCCCACGGGCATAGGCCGGCCGTGCCGCTTCCCGGAACTGGCGCAGCAACGCGACCTGCAGGTGATGCAGGGGCTCCAGGTACGTGTCGCGCACGGCGAGGGTGCGCCGCAGCACCGGCTGCGCGTCCAGCAACTCGGACTCGCCGGTGACCGCGAGCACTTCCCGCACCGTGCGGTCGTACTCGTCCCGGATCCGCTCGAAGATCGGGTGCAGCGGCGCCGGCACGAGCGTGTCCACGTACCGCCGCGCGATGGCGAGATCCGTCTTGGCGAGCATCATCTCCACATTGGATAGGAAGGTGCGGAAGAAGTGCCACCCGGCGTGCATCTCGGCCAGCACGTCGCCGAGCCCCGCCGCCCGGGCCGCGGCCAGCCCCGTGCCGACGCCGTACCAACCCGGCACGATCTGCCGTGACTGGGTCCAGCCGAACACCCACGGGATGGCCCGCAGCCCCTCCAGCCCGGCGCCGGAATCCGGCCGGCGGGCGGGGCGCGAGCCGATGTTCAGCGCACTGAGCAGCTCGGTCGGTGTGGCGGCCCAGAAGTACGCCGGCAGGTCCGGATCCTCGACCAGCGACCGGTAGCCGGCGTATGCGGCGTCGGAGACGAGCGACATCGTCGAGTCCCATCGCGCCAACGCCTGCGCCGGCTGGCGCGGGCTGCTGTGCAGCAGCGTCGCCTGCAGCACAGCGGCGACGGTGAGTTCGAGGTTCTCCCGGGCCAGCGCGGGCAGCAGGTACTTGTCCGAGATCACCTCACCCTGCTCGGTCAGCTTGATCGCACCGTCGAGCGTGCCGTACGGCTGCGCCAGGATCGCCTCGTGCGTGGGCCCGCCGCCCCGGCCGACCGTGCCCCCCCGGCCGTGGAAGAGCCGCAGCCGTACGCCGTGCTTGGCGGCGACGTCGCGCAGCGCGCGCTGCGCCCGGTGGATCGACCACTGCGAGGTGGTGATGCCGGCCTCCTTGTTGGAGTCCGAGTAGCCGAGCATCACCTCCTGCACATCGCCGCGGGCGGCGACAACCGCCCGGTACGCCGGCAGCGACAGCAGTTCATCGAGCAGTTCACCGCCGGCGTCGAGCTCCGCCACGGACTCGAGCAGTGGGACGAAACCGATGCGCGACCGTCCGCTGTGGACGTCGAGCAGTCCGGCTTCGCGGGCGAGCACGACCGCGGCCAGGACGTCGTCCACGCCACGGGTCATCGAGATGATGTACGACTCGATGACCTCCGGCCCGAACCGGTCCTGCGCCTCGCGGATCGTGGTGAACACCTCGAACGTCCGCCGGGCCCGCTCGGACAATGTCGTGTCCACTCCGGACAGCGGTCGGCGTCCAGCCAGTTCACCGACGAGCAGCGCGGTGCGCCGCGGGCGCGACAGCGCGTGGTAGTCCTCGACTTCGCCGACCCCGGCGTACAGCTCGGCCAGCACCGCGTGGTGGGCGTCCGCCTGTTCGCGCACGTCCATCGCGGCCAGTCGCAGCCCGAACGCGGAGACCACCCGGATGGCGGTGGCGAGCCGCCCGCTGGCCGCCAGCTGCCCCGCGTTGCGGGCCAGCGAGTCGCGCATGAGTTCCAGGTCGGCGACCAGTTCCGCGCTACCCAGGTAGTCGCGGCCGGGCACGTGCGGGGTGCCGTGCGCCAGCCGCGCCCGGGTGTTGGCCAGTTTCATCTTGATGCAGCGCGCCTTGAGCCGGTACGGCTCCTCGGCGTTGACCCGCCGGTACCGCTCCGGCAGTTCCGGCAGCGCCTCGAGGTCCCTGGCCAGGCTGGCGGACAGGTCCTGGGACACCTTCCGGAGCCGACGCGACACCGGCAGTTCGGCGATGAGCTCGTCGAGCGCGGCTTCGGCGGCCTGGATGCCGTGCTCGTGCTGGATCAACAGCACGTCGCGGGTCACCGATGGCGTCACGTACGGGTTGCCGTCGCGGTCCCCGCCGATCCACGTGCCGAACGTGAGCGGCCGGGTCGCCGCCGGCTCGGTCCGCACACCCAGTCGGCCCAGCGTCTCGGCGAGGTCGTCGAGCACCTGCGGGGCGGCGTCGGCGTACAGGTCACGCAGGTAGTAGACGGCGTTGCGTGCCTCGTCGGTCGGGTCCGGGCGTTCCAGGCGCAGCTCGTCGGTCTGCCACAGCACGTCGATCAGTTCGGCGAGGCGGCGGTCGGTGGCGGCGGCGTCGGCCGCGCCGTAGAGCGCGGCCGACGCCGCCTCCCGGTCCAGCTCGTCGGCGATGGCGCGCAGCCGCGACAGGATCGACCGTCGCGCCGCCTCGGTCGGGTGGGCGGTGAACACCGGCCGGACCGCCAGCCGCCGCCCCGCTGCCGCGATCTCCTCCGCCGCCACGCCCCGCTTGGCGATCAGCCGCGCCGCCTCGTCCAGCCAGCCGCCGTGTGCCGCCCGCCTCCGGCGCAGGTCCCGGGCCCGGTGCACCTGCTCGGTGACGTTGGCCAGGTGGAAGTAGGTGGAGAAGGCCCGCGCGAGCTTCGTCCCGGTGGTCACGTCCAGGCTCGCCAGTCGCGCGGCCGCGGCATCGGCGTCGGAGCGCACCAGCGCGCGCACCTCTTCGACGAGGTCGAGCAGGTCCCGCCCTTCCTGGCGGGCCAGGGTCTGACCGAGCAGGGTGCCTAGTCGGCGGATGTCGGCCCGGAGCGCCGCGTCGGGGGCCTTTTGGTCGCGCTGGTCGAGGGGTGCCGGGCGGTCGCTCACGCGTCCTCCTCGCATCCGGACGGAAGGAACGTCGGTGGGACCGCGCTGTCCCGCGGCTCGATGCTACCGGCGGCCGGTGCGGTGGCCGGTAGCGCCCTCGGCCCGTCCGTCACCCCAGCCCGGATCATCGGGCCAGGTAGCCACCGTCGACCGGAATGTAGGAGCCGGTGAGGAAGCTGGCCTGGTCGCTGCACAGCCAGGCCACGGTATCGCCGACCTCGCGGGGTTCGCCCATCCGCCCGAGGGCGTGCATGCCGGGCAGGGTCTTGCGGATGTCCTCGGGGATGTTGTTCTCCAGACCGGTCTTGATGTACGCGGGCCCGACGGAGAGCGCCCGGATGCCCTGCTGGCCGTACTCCCAGGCGACGGTCTGCATGAGGCCGATCACGCCGTGCTTGGCGGCCGCGTACGGGGACATGCCGAACAGGCCCCGCTCGCCCGCGATGCTGGAGATCACCACGATGACGCCGCCACCGGCGCGCAGCATCGCCGGGATCTGGGCGCGTACGCCGTAGAAGACACCGTCGAGGTCGACGCTGCGGACCTTCTCCCACTGCTCGAGGGTCAGGTCGGCGGTGGGGGTCACGGGGATGGTGACGCCGGCGTTGTTGGCCGCGACGTCCAGTTTCCCGAACTGCTCCTCGATCTCCCTGATCACCTCGAAGTGCCGGTCCGGCTCGGCCGTGTCGAGGTGGGCGCTGACCGCTGTGCCACCGGATTCCGTGATCTCGCTGGCGACCGCCGCCGCGCTCTCGGTGTCGATGTCGGTGACCATGACGCGGGCCCCGGCCTTGGCGTACGAGTGCGCGATCGCGCGCCCGATGCCGGTCCCGCCGCCGGTGACCAGCGCAACCTTGCCTTCGAGCATGTTGTCCCCCCGTTCTCCAGTCCGACCCTAGCTACCCATTCGCGGCAATACCGGGCTTTCTCCGTCAACGCTGGCTGGCACGGGTCGCGATCGAGAAGAGTTGGGGCTGCTATGGCAGCCTCAAGTCGTCTAGATCCAGTGCCGCGGCACCGGGCCGCGTCACGTCCGGTTGGCTTCCCGTATCTCCGTCAACAGGTGCCGCCACCTGCTGGGCAGGCCGAGGTCGAAGTACGCCGACTTCAGCGCGATGGTCTCCATCTCCCAGCGCTCAAGCAGGGACGCGACCGCAGAGTGGATCTCGCTTCGAAACTCGTCCTCGCGGAACCGCCGGAGCGTGCCGGCCTCGATCTCGACGTCCCAGTGCGCCATGCCTCAGGTCCGGATGCGCAGCGCGCCCTTCGCCGACCTGCCTTCGGCCTCGAGCGCGCGCAACTCCTCCTCGTACCGGCTGCGGCGCGGATCGTCGGACGCTCGGTGCACCTCGGTGAACTCGGTCGAGCTCAGACCCAGTGACCTGCGATGGGCCTCCGAACGTGCCCGCTGGTAGGCGACTCAGGCACTCACACCCAGGCGGGCCAGTTGGTGGGCGAGCCGCTCCTCGTCGTACAGGTTGTAGCT
>VSCG01000144.1:0-6406 GCA_047459115.1 Micromonosporaceae bacterium | reverse complement strand
CCGGTCTTGAAGACGTAGTAGGCGCTGGCGGCCGCGAGGACCAGCACTCCGAGCGTCACGACGACCGTGAGCGCGAAAGACCACTTGCCCGCTCTGCTCACCGGCCGCCGCTTGCGGGCGACGACGAGGACGACGAGCAGCACCGTCAGGACGGCCAGCCCGAGCGAGGAGCGCAGCGTCTGCTCGCCGAAGTCCCGGTGCTGGTCGATTCTGGCGAGCACCTCGGCACCCATACCCTGGCTGGCCAGCCGATCCCGCAGCGCGTTGCCGGACAGGGTGGCGAACCACGCTGCGGCCGGGGCCACGACGGCCAGCCCGACGACGGCCCACTCGATCTGCCGCCGGATCGGTGGCACCAGCGCGTAGGCCAGCGCGGCGAGGCTCTGCAGCGGAACGAAGACCACGGCCGCGTGGACCAGCAGAGGGTGGGCCGGCAGACCCATCAGCTCCTCGAACACCAGCGCCTCCTCGGGGAGTCAGGAACGGACGGGGTACGGGCAGGGTACGGCTTGGTTGCGGGCGGCGTGCATGAGAGAACACGCCGCGACGAGTCGACAAGGTTCAGCGCCGTTCCCGCACCGGTCCGGTGGGGAAGATTACTGGCGGGGTCTCGCGCGGTTTCGGCAACCGGCGGCCCGGGTGTACGCCGAGCAACAATGGTCGCCATGGGGTGCGACGCAACCACGGTGAGTACGGACGACGTCGGGCTGTTCGGCCCGGGATCGGTGACGTGGCGGGTCCACCAGGAGCCCATCCTGTGGCTCGCCGGACTGCGCTCGCTCTACCTGCAGGCCCTGCACCCCCGCGCGATCGCCGGGGTGACACAGAACTCCACCTACCGCTCCGACCCGTGGGGCCGGCTCGCCCGCACCAGCCGGTACGTCGGGACGGTGATCTTCGGCACCACCGCGCAAGCGCAACGGGCCGGGCGGCGGGTCCGGGCGATCCACGCGCGGCTCACCGCGACCGATCCCCGCACCGGTGAGCGCTTCCGCATCGACGCACCGGAACTGCTGCGCTGGGTGCACGTCACCGAGGTGGAGTCGTTCTTGTCCACCGCCGTGCGCGCCGGGCTGCGGCTGCGCCCCGCCGAGGCCGACCAGTACTACGCCGAGCAGCGCCGCGCAGCGGCGCTGGTGGGGCTCGACCCGGGGTCTGTGCCCGGGTCGGTCGCCGAGGTCGAGGAGTACTACCGCCAGGTTCGGCCGCAGCTCGCGATGACGAAGGAGGCGGCGCAGGTGGCGCTGTTCCTCGCCGCGCCACCGCTGCCCTGGGGTCTGGGCCTGACCCCGGCGCGGCCGGCGCTGGCCGGCCTGGCCGCCACGGCGGTGGCGCTGCTGCCGCCGTGGGCCCGCCGCCTGTACGGCCTACCGGGCCTGCCCACCACCGACGTGGCCGCCACGCTCACCGCGCGCACGCTGCGGCTGGCGCTGAACGCGCTGCCCGCCCGGCTGTTGCAGGGGCCGCTGTACCGCGACGCCATGCGGCGCGCCGCGCGGGCCGGCTACACCCCGGTCGAGGCCGGGTAGCCGCTCGATCCGTCCGCGACCCGGTCGCTGTCGATGGCCGCCCACGGCTCGCGGACCGGCACCGCCCGGCCCGCCGGGCACACCTGCCGGAAATCGCACCAGGAGCAACGCGGGCCGGGGGTCGTCGGGAAGGCGACGTCCGGGTCGGCGCCGTCCGCCGTCGCCCGCTCGGCGGCGATGATGTCCCGCGCGGTCTCCTCGGCGCGCCGGACATGGCGCGCGATCGACTCCTCCGTGTGGTCGTGCGCGGCGACCGTGCCGGTCGGCAGGTGGTGCAGTTCCACCCGGCGAGCGGGCCGGCGGAAGGTCCGCTCGGCCGCGTACGCGTAGAGGGCCAGCGCCCGCGACCCGCGCGCGTCGTCGGCGTCGAGGCCGGCCCGGCCGGTCTTGTAGTCGACGATCACGACCTGCCCGTCCCGGGCGTCGATGCGGTCCACCCGCCCGGACAGGGCGAGCACGGCGGTACGCGCAGCGATCACCCGCTCCACACCCAACGGCTCGTCAGCCGGGTCCAGGGTCTGCACGTACGTCTCCAGCCAGCCGAGCGCCCGGCTGAACGTCGCGCGCTGCTGGGCATCGTCCCGGTAGCCCTCGGCCACCCAGGCCGCCTTGAGCAGCACGGGCAACCGGTCCGCGGTGCGCTGCGCGGGTGGCAGGGCGTACCAGTTCTTCAGCGCGGTGTGCACGCTGGCGCCGAGCGAATTGTGCGCCCAGGGCGGGCCCTTGGGCGGGGCCGGACGATCGACGTACGCATAGCGGTAGCGGCGCGGGCAGTCCTCGTACGCGCTCAGCTTGCTCGGCGTGCACGCGAACAGTCGCTGGGGCATGCCGGGAAGCTCGGGTTGTCGAGACTCCGGTTGTTCCGGGACCGGCGGCCTGAGGGCTCGTCGCACGTGGCCGATCCTGCCATCCGGGTGCGACACTGGCCCTGCGGCCACGCGCCGCGGCGAGATGCGGAGGTACCGGTGGGATTCATGCAGTGGCTACGGGGCAGCAACGACACCACCTCCGCGATGCTCTCCGCTGGGATGGCCGAGATCGACGCGCTGTTCCGACCGTCGAAGCACAAGCAGACCGAGCACATCGAGGAGACCAAGCGGCGCCGCGTCGACCTGGGCAACGGCACCGGGATCGACCTCGACCGCGGGATCGCGATCATCCGTACGTCGACGGGGCCCGTCGCGACCGAGGCCGACCCGGCCGGGGCCGACCCCGCCGAGACAATCCCAGCCGAGGCCGACGCAGCCGAGGCAGACCCGCGCCAGCGCCGCTATCAGCCCGACCGCTGAGCGCGTACGAAGGCGCTGACCGAGTCGGCGATCAACTGCACAGCGATCGCGGCGAGCAGCAGCCCGGCGATGCGGGTCAGCACCTCGATCCCGCTCGCGCGCAGGATCCGCACGACCAGGCCGGAGAAGCGCAGCGTGGCCCACACGACCACCAGCATCGCCGCCGTGGCGACCGTGATCGCGACGTAGTCCGGGGGGGCGGCTGCCCGCCGCACGAAGAGCATGGTCGCGACGATCGCGCCCGGCCCGGCCAGCAGCGGGACGCCCAACGGCACGAGCGCGACGTTGTGCGTGTTCGCGGCGTCCGGATCCCCCGACTTGCCGGTCAGCAGCTCGAGCGCGACGAGGATGAGCAGCAGCCCGCCCGCGCCCTGCAGGGCCGGCAGCTCGACGTGCAGGTACTCCAGCAGCTTCTGTCCGGCGACGGCGAACAGCACGATCACCGCGGCGGCGAGACCCACCGCCTGGGCCGCCGCGCGGTTGCGCGCCTCGTTCGGCAGCGTTGCGGTGAGCGCGAGGAAGATCGGTACCATGCCCGGCGGGTCGAAGATGACGAACAGGGTCACGAAGACCTCGCCGAACAGCTTGAGGTTCACAACTCCTACCCTGCCGTGCGCGCCGCCAGGTCGGGCCCACATCGGCTGAGCCTGTCCACCACACCGCCTGAGGCGGTCGGCGCGCCCGTCCGCGGAACGCGGCGGCGCCCCGTCAGGCGGGCGCGACGGCGGCCAGCAGGCGTTCGTACACCTCGGGGTCGGTGGTGTTCTCCCCCAGCCGCGTCGTCTTGTGCGTGCCGTGGAAGTCGGAGGAGCCGGTGACCGCCAGGCCGAGGTCGGCGGCGAGTCCGCGCACGTGCGCCCGTTCGGCCGGAGAGTGATCGGGGTGGTCGGCCTCTAGGCCGAACAGGCCTTCGGCAGCCAGAGCGGCGATCAGCTCGTCGGGGACGATGCGCCCGCGGCGGGTCGCCCGGGGGTGGGCGAACACCGCGACGCCGCCCGCCGCGCGGACCAGCCGCAGCGCCTCGAAGACGTCGATGTCCTCCTTGGGCAGGCGGTACCGCTCGCCGAGCCACTCCGGTCGGAACGCCTCGGTCGTGTCGGCCACGAGGCCCCGCCGGATGAGCGCCTGCGCCAGGTGCGGCCGCCCGACCGTGCCGCCGCCCGCGTAGCCGAGCACCTCCGACCAGGTCACGTCGATCCCGTCGGCCCGCAGCCGCTCGACGATCCGCTCCGCCCGGCGCAGGCGGGCGGAGCGGACCCGGGCCAACTCCGTGGCGAGCGGCGCCGAATGCGGATCGAACTGGTACGCCAACAGGTGCAGCGAGATCGCCGGCTCCACCCCGGACCAGCGGCAGGACAGCTCGGCGCCGAGCACGACCGACAGGCCGGGCGGCGCAGCGGACAGCGCGGCCTCCCAGCCGGCCGTGGTGTCGTGGTCGGTCAGCGCGACCACGTCGAGCCCGGCGGCGGCCGCGGCGGTGACCAGCTCGGCCGGGGTCAAGGTCCCGTCGCTCGCGGTGGAGTGGGTGTGCAGGTCGATGCGCATCGCGCCCGACCCTACCGCGCCCAGCGCGTCACCACGATCAGGTCGTGGCCCTGCGATCCGCCGAGCGAAAGCACCTGGATCGCGCCCGGCTGGCCAGCCCACAGCCGGTCGAGGTGCAGCCGCTCCAGGCTGCCGCGCAGGGCCCGCACCACCGTGTCCTCGTCCTCCCAGGCCGCTCCGCCGGACGGGGCGCCCTCGATGGGGACGGTACGCGGCTGCCGCTCGGTGAAGATCCCGGTCAGGTCGATCAAGGCTCCCCGCCGCGTGCCGCTGGCGCTGGACACCTCGGCGACCAGCCACCGTCCGCCCGGCGAGACCCAGCCGGTGCCGCCGGGGATGAGGTCGAGCCCGCACACTGTACGGTCGGCGCGCAAGTCGGCGTCGAGCATGGCCAGGCAGTACTCCTCGCCTCCGTCGGTCGCGCGGACCGTCAGCCCGACGGAGCTACCGTTGGGCAGCGCACCGTAGACCTGGCTCGCCTCGGTAGGCCGCCGGCTGCCCGCCGCGTCCGGCTCGGGGGACCACAGCTCCTCGGTCCCGGCGGACCGCAGACGTACGGCGTCGCCGGTGAACCCGACCGGTACGGCGTCGGTCCACGGGGCGACGTGCGCTGGCTGGACCAGTTCGCCCTCGTCCAGGTCGGCCACGAACAGGCCGGCCGCGTCGCGCCAGGCGACCCGGGTGCCGTCCGGCGCGACGGCGACGGCCCCGGCGTCAGCGTCGAGCAGGCGCTTGGGCACGCCGTTCACGGGGCTCGCGTACCACAGCGACTCGGTGGCGGTGGAGTCTGGGCTGCTGGCGCGGAGCAGCCAGCCGTCCTCCGTGGCGTAGCCCTCGGTGATCCGACCGATGCCGGTCAGGTCGATGCGGCCGCCGCTTGCCTGCAGGAGCGTGTTAGCCAGGACGAGGTCGACAGGTACCGAGGACGGGGCCAGGCTGGGGCTGACGGCGCTCGGGCTCACCGACGGCGTCGGGTCGGGCGCGGGCAGTTCGGGGACGCTCGTGTCGAGCACCAACGGGGTCCCGCCCGGCTGCCCGCGCATGATCGTGGCGCCTGCGCCGGCGAGCGCCGTGGCGGCGATGACGGCGAGGAGACCGGCGGTCGTCCGCCCCCGGCGGATACGGCGACCCCTGCGGATCGCGCGCTCGGCGAACTCCGACCGGGGCGTGACCTTCGCGGCGGTGTCCGCGAAGCTTCGCCGCAGCCTCTCTTCGAGCG
Organism: Micromonosporaceae bacterium; assembly: GCA_047459115.1. Taxonomy (GTDB): domain Bacteria; phylum Actinomycetota; class Actinomycetes; order Mycobacteriales; family Micromonosporaceae; genus VSCG01. The sequence continues at coordinate 824 of VSCG01000144.1, read as the reverse complement.
ATTCCACGTCCAATGGACGCGGGTGGACCGGCTGGAAGTTGTCAAGGGGACGCCCGCCGGGCCCGAGGAGGGTCACAGCGGACCGGACCGGCCGGCCGCGACGACCGGACCGGCGCGGTGGGTGGGTCGCGCGGGGGCATCGGGCGACGGCGACTCGGCCGCCGGTGGGGCGGGTGGCGCCTCGCGCGGGGCGGGCACGGCCGGGGTCCTCGCCGTCCGCGCCGCGGCCGGCGCCCGCGCCGCGCCGTCTGCCGACCCGGTGGCGAGCTGACCGCCCGGCGCGGGGGCCAGCCGGTCGCCCGCCGCCTCCAGTCGTCGGCGCAGCGTGGCGAGCGCCCGGGCGCACTGGCTCTTGACGGTGCCGACGGAGATCCCCAGCAGCACCGCGGTCTGCGCCTCGGACAGGTCCTCGTAGTACCGCAGCACCAGCACGGCGCGTTGCCGGACGGGCAGCGTACGGACATGCCGCCAGAGCACGTCGCGCTCCAGCCGCGCGTCGAGGTCGTCCGGCACCGTCTGCTCGGGCAGCACCTCGGTCGGGCGCTCACCATGCCAGCGCCGCCGCCAGCAACTCGTCACCGTGTTGACCAGCACCCGACGGGTGTACGCTTCGACCGCTCCGATCTCACCCAGCCGCTTCCAGGCCAGATAGGTCTTGGTCAGCGCCGTCTGCAGCATGTCCTCGGCGCTCGCCCAGTCCCCGACGAGAAGGTACGCCGTGCGCAGCAGCGCGGCCGAGCGGGCCACGACGAACTCGCGGAACTCCTCCTCGACCGTCGGATGGGCTCTCACCAGTCGCCCTCCCCACGGCGTCAGGTTAGGCG
>VSCG01000143.1:0-6589 GCA_047459115.1 Micromonosporaceae bacterium | reverse complement strand
AACACGATCGGCGTCGCGAACATCAGCAGCATGATCGTGCCGTGCATGGTGAACAGCTGGTTGTACTGCTCCGGGGACAGGAACTGCCCACCCGGCTGCGCCAGCTCCGCCCGCATTAGCAGCGCCATGACCCCGCCGATCGCGAAGAACACGAACGCCGTGATCCCGTACATGATGCCGATCTGCTTGGCGTCCGTCGTCCGGAACAGCCGGGCCAGCGCCGAGCCCTTGATCGGCTGCCGAACCGGCCACGGCCGCGTCACGATGGGCTTGGGTGCCATGCTGCTCACGACAGCCTCCGGATGTGTCGCTGATCTGGGCGTATCTCGCACGCAGAATAGTCCCCCGCAGGAAGGAACTGTGTCGGGGGTGGCCGCACGCCCCGGCCGTCACGCTTAGACTGCCCGCCCGGCGTTCCGCTGCAGCGGGAGATACTCGGGCGGAAGGTATCAGTTCGATCAACGCCGCAACCTTCCGGCCCGCTCAGAAGGTCTTCTAGCACATGCTTCTGCGTCTGACCCCCTGGCGGCGGGGGCCACTGCTCCTGCTGCGCCGTCCGGGTGTGGCCCTCGCCCTGGCGGCGGCGGCGTTCGTGGCGGCGCTGCCGGCCGCAGCGGCTCCGCTGTTCCTGTCCTCCGCGCAGAACGCCACCCTGCACCGGCAGATCGACCAGACCTGCCAGTGGCTGGTGGGCATGCAAGTCACCCGCAACCTACCGCTCGGGCCGGACTCGGACCTGGTCAAGGCGGCGGTGGGCGCCGCGGCCTTCGAACAGCAACGGAAGGCAGTGGCCGAGGTCGCCGCACCCGGCCTGGGCCCGCAGTCCACCACGCTCGTGACGATGAAGAGCAAGGTCGTCCCGCTCGACCACCCCGGCTCCGAAGACCTCAACGTGGTCAACCTGATCGGGAAGGACGTGGACAGCTTCCGCGATCATGTGGAGGTCCTCGACGGGCCGGTCGGCCCCGGGCTGTGGGTGCCGGACACCTTCGCCCACAACAACAACCTCAAGGTCGGCGACCGGATCCACATCCACGGCCCCACCACAGGCGACATGCATCACTTCTGGCTGGAGCCACAGCCGCAGCCGTACGAGACGCAGGTGGCGGCGATCTTCCGCGACCTGCGGTCGCTGCCGGACGATCCGTACTGGTGCAGCGTGCGGGAGGTCTACCGGGGCTACCCCGGGCAGGAGTTCACCAACGATCCGATCGTCCCGACCGCGGTGCTGGACACCGGCGATTTTCTCGCCATGGGGACCGACAGCCTGATCATCGCCAAGTACATGATCGAATACGCGGTCGCCGACCCCACCATGCACGCCACCGAGGCGGCGCGGGTCGCGGGTGACCTCAGCCAGATGAGGGCGGGGATCGGGGATCCCGAAACGGACTCTAGTTTCGTCCGGCACTACATCACCCACGGCAGCATCACGTCCATGCTGGGGCACCAGGTGGAGCGCGCCCGGTTGGTCCGTGACGGGATGCTGCCGCCGGTGCTGCCGATCACCGCGGCAGGCGTGGTCGTCGGGCTCGCGGTCGTCGCTGCCGCGGCCGTCTTCTGGGTGCAGCGACGCCGCCAGGAGCTGACGGTGCTCGCGGTGCACGGCGTCAACGCCGGGGGCCTGGGGGTCAAGGCGGTGACCGAGGCGCTGCCGGCGATCCTCCTCGGTACCGCCGCCGGCTGGGCGGGCGCGTTGGCGCTGGTGCGCTACACCGGGCCCGGCCCGGTGCTGTCCCCCGAGGCCCTGCCGCTGGCCACCGTGGCCGCCGGCGGCGCGGCGGTGGTCGCGCTCGGGCTGGTCGGCGCCGTGGCGGCGGCACACGCCCGCCGGCTGACCGACCAGGCGCCGGTGGTGCACCGCCCCCGGTGGTGGCGGCGGCTGCCGTGGGAACTCGCGCTGCTCGCGGCCGCCCCGGTGGCCTGGCTGGGCCTATCCGATGACGTGACCGCCGCCCCGGCCGGCGGCGCCGGTGAGGTCGCCCACGTACCGGCCCGGCTGCTGGTGGTGCCGATCCTGGTGATCGCCGGCGGCGCCGTGCTCGCCGGGCGGCTGCTCGCCTGGCGGCTGCGGGTGCGCGGGCTGCGCCGCACCCCGGCGCGCCCCGCCGCGCTGCTGGCCTGGCGGCGCATCGTCCGCGACGCCGCCACCACCGCCATACTCGCCGGGGCCACCGCCGTGCCGATCGCCATGGCCACCTACGGCGCGTCGGTGACCGACTCGATCCGGACCACCGCCGACGCCGAGCTGCGCATGGTAATCGGCAGCGACGTCGTCGCCAGCCTGGAGCCTGGCTCGCCGCCCCCGCAGGTGCCCTCCAGCCTCGACGGGCGCGCCACCGCGCTGCGCCGGATCAACCACCAGTCGCTGGACAACCTGACCGTGGACGTGCTCGCGGTGGACCCGCGCACGGTGCGCGACGGGGTGTTCTGGGACGACCGCATCAACGGGCCCACTCTCACCGACGCAGTCGACCAGCTCACCGCCGGCCCGGTCGCCCGGGTGGTGGCCTGGGGCCACGTGCCGCTCGGGCCCGCCACGCTGCGCGGGGTGTTCGAGGACCTGCCCGTGGAGGTCGTCGACGTGCGGCCGCTGCCCGGCATGCGGGGCGGCTACCCGGTGGTGCTGGTGCACACCGACGCCATCACCACCGACCACATCTTCGCCGTCCACCAACTGTGGATCAAGGGCGACCCCGCCGAGTTGCGCGACGACCTGCGCACCGCCGGCCTGCCGCTGACCCGGATAGACACCATCGACGACCTACGAGCCGGCGCGCTGCACGAGCCGGTCACCTTCACCTTCCAGTACCTGGTGGCCCTGTCCATCTTCACCGGACTGATCGCGGTGGTCGGCCTGCTGCTCTACCTCGAGTCGCGCACGGTCGCGCACCGCCGGGCATACGTGCTGCTGCGCCGGCTCGGCCTGCGCCCCGCAGGCCACCGCTGGGCACTGCTGGCCGAACTGGCCCTGCCCGTACTCGCCGGACTCGCCGGCGGCCTCGCGCTCGCCCACGGCCTCGCGAACGCGCTGAGCGACGCCTTCGACCTGGACCGCAACCAGCCGCCCGGCGCGATCCTCGCCACCCCGTACCTGATGATCGCGGTGGTGTCGGTGATCGCCCTCGTGATCGCCGTCGGCGCCGCCACGTTCGCCCACAGCCGGATCGCCCGAGCCAACCCCGCGGAGGTGCTTCGTGACACTCCATGACACCCCCGCCGCGTCCTGCCGGGACGTGGTGCGGGCCTACCGCATCGACGGCAGCAGTGTGGTCGCGCTGCGCGGGGTCACGCTGGACCTCGCGCCGGGCACGGTCACCGCACTCGTCGGGCCCTCCGGCTCGGGCAAGTCCACCTTGCTGCGACTGCTCGCCTGCCTGGACCGGCCGGACAAGGGCAGCATCCGCATCGACGGTACGGAGGTCGCCGAGCTGCCCCGGTCCGGCCGGGCGCGGCTGCGTCGGCGCCGGCTCGGCTTCATGTTCCAGAACCCGGCCGACAACCTGCTCGGCTATCTGACCGTGCGCGAGCACCTGGAACTCGGCGCGCAGCTGCGCGGCATGTCGGCGAAGGATCCGCAGATCGACGACCTGCTGGACCGGCTGGGCCTCGCCGACCGAGCGGGGCACCGCCCCCACCAGCTGTCCGGTGGCCAGCAGCAACGGGTGGCGATCGCGTTCGCCGCGCTGGGCCCGCCTGCCCTGCTCGTCGCCGACGAACCGACCGGGCAGCTCGATCACGCCACCGTGGACTCGGTGCTCGACGCGTTCGCGGTGCTCGCCGAGATGGGGGTGGCGATCGTGGCCGCGACCCATGACCTTGCGGTGGCCCGCCGGGCCGACCGCGTGATCCAGATGCGCGACGGACAGGTGGAGGCAGCGTGAACGGCGACGCGATCGTGACGGTCTCCGGGGTCACCCGACGTTTCCGGCGCGGTGCCGAGAGCGTGCTCGCCCTCGACAACGTGCACCTGGAGCTGTACGGCGGCGAGTTGACCGTGGCGGCCGGGCCGTCCGGCTCGGGCAAGACCACCCTGCTGTCGATCATCGCAGGCCTGGACGCCCCGGACGCCGGCACGGTCACCACGCGCCCGCCGCTGCCGGTCAACGTGCCCACATCCGCGCTCGGCTGGCGCCACCTGGCCTTCCTGCCACAGGCACCGAGCCTGCTCGACGAACTGACCGTGCGGGAGAACGTCGACCTGCCCGCGATTCTCGTCCCGGCTGCCGGGTCGAAGGTGCCCGACGTCGAGGAGATCCTCGAACGCCTCGAGATCACCCACCTGGCCGGCCGCTACCCGTCGCTCACCTCCGGCGGTGAGCAGCAGCGGGTGGCACTGGCCCGCGCGCTGCGGCTACGCCCGCCGCTGCTGCTCGGCGACGAACCGACCGGCCACCAGGACCGGGGCCGGGTGGACCTGGTGCTCGACGTGCTACGCCGGCACGCCTACACCGGCGCCGCCGTGCTCATCTCCAGCCACGACGAGGCGGTGATCTCCGCCGCCGACCGGGTGGTCACCCTCGCCGACGGCCGCATCGTCTCGGACACCAGGGTGGCCGCCGCCCGGCGGTGACCGCTGGCGCAGCGGTACTGGCCGCGGCGCGGGCTCCCGCTACCGGGTGCCGGCGTTCGCGCCCAGGCTGAAGGAGATCGCGCCGGCGGCCACCGCGGCCAGCACCAGCAGCACGATCCCCCAGCCGATCAGCCGGTCGGCCGCGGGCATGTTGCGCATGGCGTTCACGACCTTCTTGGTGGCGCTGGCCGGCGCGGTCTCGACCGTTGGCGCGTCCGCGGCGGACGGCTCGCGCATCGCCCGTGCCACGATCACCGCGCCCCCGCTGAGCACGAGCAGCGTGCCGAGCACCGCCATCGCACCGGCGATCACGTTCTGCATGGTCGTCTCCTCCCTCAGGCAACCGGCGATCAGTGTGCCACCAAATCGAGGTACGCGCGGCGGCTGCGCCACCGCTTCGGGGCGCTCCAAACGTCACGGTCGTCGCGGCCGATCTGCGCACCGTGGCGCTGCCGCGCCGCGATTTCCACGTGGTGGCCAACATCCCCTTCGCCACCACCCAGGCCCTGCTGCGGCGCCTGCTCGACCCGCCACGCCCGGCGCTGAAATCGGCGCTTCTCGTCGTGGAGGCCGGCGCCGCCCCGAGGCCTGTGTAGCTGGTCGCGCCATCCTAAAGGCGCCGCGTAAGCCCGCCGGCGCCGTGACCGGATCCGGCTGGCGGGCCGTTGTGCTGCGACTGAGCGACGGCCAAGCGAGCCGGACCACAACCCCGGACAACACCGGCGGACAACGCCGGCGGGCGCGGGTACGGCCGACGAGGGACCTTCGCGCGCAGCCGGTGTAGCCGGGGCGGGGTCGGGTAAGCGGGGAAGGGAAATCCGGACGAGGCGGGAAGGCCGGAGGAGGAGGCAGGAATGAGCAACGGCACGCCGAGGCGATCGGCCGTGCAGGCGCCGGACGAGACCGACCCAGAAAGCACCGCGGCGATCGAGCCCGTCGTGCCCCCACCGCCCGAGACCGAGCAGCGTGCCGAGTCACCACGCGGCGAGGCCGAACCACGCGGCCGAGGACGGGATGCCGAGCCGGATGGGCGAGCGCGCAGCGACGGGATGCGCAACGGCTGGTTGCGGCTCGGATCGGCAGCGGGCCCCAGCGTCCTCGAGCGGGAGGCGGAGCTGGCGCAGACCGTGGGTGTGGCCTCGTTCCCCACCTACCAAGGGGCCTCCGACGCGATCGCCCGACTCGGTGGCACCGGCTTCCCGATCGACCAGATCACGATCGTCGGCTGCGACCTGCGCCTCGTCGAGGAGATCACCGGACGGATGACGCTGCCCCGGGCCGCCGCGCTCGGGGCAGTCAGCGGCGCGTGGTTCGGGGCGCTGGTGTCCGCGCTGGTGGGCATCTTCGCCGGCTCGTTCGGTGCGTTCCTGGCGCTGCTGCTGTGGGGCATCATCCTCGGCGCGGTCTTCGGCACCGGGCTCGGCATGCTCGCGTTCATCACGATCGGCCGCAACCGTGGCTTCACCTCCGACCGACTCGTCATCGCCGGCCGCTACGACCTGCACGCGCCGCCCGAACTCGCCGACCGGCTGCGCACCGAGGTGCTCACCCACCGGCCCAGCGAGGTCAGCATCATCGACGGTCGCCCGATGCGCTGACCCGCCGGGTGGCACGTCCGGCGTAGGGTGACGGGCATGGGGTTCGTCGTCCGGGTCCTGGTCACCGCGGTCGCGCTATGGATCGCCACGCTGCTGGTCGGCGGGCTCGACGTGACCGGCGCCGACACGACCGAGAACGTCGTGACCCTGCTGGCCGTCGCGCTCATCTTCGGCATCGTCAACGCTGTGCTGAAGCCGATCATCAAGGTGGTCGGCTGCGTGTTCTACATCCTCACGCTCGGGCTCATCGCACTGGTGGTGAACGCGCTGCTGTTCATGCTCACCGGCTGGCTCGCGCGGCAACTGGACCTGCCGTTCGTCGTCGACGGGTTCTGGGCCGCGTTCTGGGGCGCGATCGTCGTCGGGGTCGTGAGCTGGGCGATCAGCCTGGCGATTCCGGAGCGGCGGGGGGGTCACG
>VSCG01000142.1:0-6601 GCA_047459115.1 Micromonosporaceae bacterium | reverse complement strand
ACACGCCTAACCAACCTTGACCAATAGTTACTACTGCTTCACCAAGCTAGTTACTACTGCTTCACCAAGCGTTATCGACCGTACAGCGCGTGGCGCGCGCTGGCCGGGCACGGCTACCGTAGGCGGCCGAGGCGCCGAGCGCACGCTCGGATCGCCACCGATGGCTCCTCTCGCGAGCGAGGTCCCCGTGAGCGTCTACGGCAATCCAAGGCCGCCCGCCGACCAAGCGCCGACGGTCGAGTTCGGCGTCGTCCGGCCGCCCGCCGGACCGCCCTACCAGGGTCCGCCCACCGGACCGCCGCACCAGGGTCCGCCCGCACCCGGCACGCCACCCGACATTTCCCCAGTGCGGTCCGGTTCGCGCAGCCGGCGCTGGATGGTGCTCGCGGCAGGACTCGCCATCGCCGTGCTCGCCGCCGGCGGCGCCGTCGCGGTCTTCGCATACCGCGGCGACGTGCCGTTGGGCACCACGGTCCTCGGCGTCGACATCGGCGGCATGAGCCGGGCGGAGGCAGCCGGCGCGCTGCGCGCCGAGCTGGACCGCCGGGCCGACACGCTCAACGCTCCGGTTCCGGTCCAGGTCGGCGAGCAGAGCCTGGAGATCAACCCTGCCGACGTCGGCCTCGCCGTGGACGTGGAGGCGACCGTGGCCGCGGCCGTCGCCGCGAAGCCGAGCGTGTTCGACCGCCTGTTCGGATCCCGGGCGGTCGACCCGGTCGTCACGGTCGACGCCGAGCAGCTCCTCGCCAAGCTGCGGGAGACCGCGGGCAAGGTCGGCGAGGACATGGTCATGCCGGCCGTCACGTTTGAGGGCACCACGCCTAAGCCCACCTACCCGAAGCCCGGCAAAGGGCTGGACGCCGAGACCTCGGCGCAGGTGGTCACCGAGGGTTGGCTCGCCGGCGGACCGGTGACCGTGCCACTGGTTGACGTGCACCCGGTGACCACCGCCGAGGAGGTCGACCGGCTGATCGAGGAGCTGGCCAAGCCAGCGGTCGCCGCCCCGGTCACCGTCACCACCGAACGCGGCAACTTCGTCATCCCGGTCGCCGCGATCGCCAAGAGCCTCGTGCTCGCCGCAGACGAGGTCGGCAAGATCGAGCCACGGGTGGACGAAAAGGCGTTGCGCGAGGCGCTGGCCGGCCAGCTCGCCAAGGTCGAGGTCAAGCCCAAGGACGCCACGGTCACCCTCGCCAACGGGAAACCGCGCGTGATAGCCAGCTCCGACGGGCAGCAGGTGGACCTCGCGGCGCTCAGCCAGGACCTGCTCGCAGCGCTGCCCAAGCCCGGCCCGCGCGAGATATCGGCGGCGCTCGCGGCGGTCCGGCCGAAGACGACCACCGAGGAGGTCGCCAAACTGGGGATCAAGGAGCAGGTCTCCACGTTCACCACGACCTTCAGCGGCGGGTACGCCTCGCCGCGCACGCACAACATCATCCAGATCGCCAAGGAAGTGGACGGAGCGATCGTCAAGCCGGGCGAGGTGTTCTCGCTCAACGGGCACACCGGCCCGCGCGGCTACGCCGAGGGGTACAAGGACGCCCCGGTCATCATGAACGGCAAGCTGGTGCCCGGTGTCGGCGGTGGCGCCTCGCAGTTCACCACGACGCTGTTCAACGCGGCGTACTACGCCGGCCTGGAGGACGTCGAGCACAAGCCGCACTCCTACTGGTACAGCCGGTACCCGTCGGTGATCGAGGCGACGATCTTCTACCCGACCCTGGACCTGAAGTTCCGCAACAACACCCCGTACGGCATCCTCATCGACACCTCGTGGACCTCCAGCTCGATCACAGTGTCCATCTGGAGCACGAAGGTCTACGACAGCGTCACCACCGTCTGGGGCGAGAAGCGGAACATCACCGCGCCGAAGACCGTCTATCTCGAGCCCGGTCCCTCCTGTATCGCCACCTCGGGCATCAACGGCTTCACGCAGGACGCCTGGCGCGTGTTCCGTAAAGGTGGCAAGGAGATCAAGCGGGAGAAGTTCACCTGGACGTACCAGCCCGAGCCGCGCTTCGTCTGCGGCAGCCCACCAGCGTAGGCCCCCCTGCCTCTGCATGTTGATCATGGTGTTGGCAGCACGACACACCGGGTGACGCGCTGCAGACTCCATGATCAACGCGGGGAGGGGCGGGCGGTCCGAGAGAGGGGTGACCAGCGGCACTGGCAGCGGCACTGCCAGCGGTACGACTAGCGGAGAGCGAGCACTGCGGCGACGGCGACTCCGAAGGTGACTACCACGATGCGTAGCACCGTTGGGGAGAGTCGGCGGGCTACGCGCGCGCCGAGGTAGCCGCCGAGCAGGCTGGCGGTGGCCATCACCGCTACCGCGTCCCAGCGCACAGGCCCGAACAGCGCGAATACGAGCAGGGCAACGGTGTTGATGACCAGTGACAGGACTGCGCGTACCGCGTTGACCTTGGTGAGTCGCTCGGGAACGAAGACGCCGAGGATGCCAAGCAGCATGACGCCGAGCCCGGCACCGAAGTAGGCGCCGTACACGCCGCCGACGAACAGCCCGGAGTGCAGCCATAGCCCGTGCCACCCGCTGGCGCCCGCAGCGGAGTGCCGGGCGACCAGGCGGGCCGCCCAGGGCTGGGCGGCCAGCAGCGCGCAGGCCGCCAGCACCAGCCCGGGGACCAGCGCGTCGAACACCTTTCCGGGGGTGGCCAGCAGCAACACGCAGCCCACCACGGCACCGACGACGCTGGTCACCGAGAAGACGATGGACCGGCGGCCCTGCCCGACCAGTTCGGGGCGGAACCCGACGACGCTGCCGAGGTAGCCGGGCCACAGGGCGACCGTGTTCGTGACGTTGGCGGCCACACCGGGGTATCCGGCGGCCAGCAGCGCCGGGAACGACACCAGCGAACCGCCCCCGGCCACCGAGTTGATCCCGCCGGCCAGCAGCCCGGCGCCCGCGAGCAGACCGAACTGCGCCAGATCCACCGGTTACCTCCTGATCCCGGCCGTGTGACCGTGCCGGCGCGGTGCGGTCAGCGGCCCACCGCGTAGCCCTGCGCGCCACGCGGGTTGGCCGCAGCCTTCAGCACCCCACCGCGCGCGGGGTGCCCCTCGCGGGCCACCGCGCTGATCCGCCCCAGCGTCCAGGGCCCCTGCACGTCCACCTCGTGCCCGCGGCGACGCAGCTCGGCGATGACCTCGCCGCCAATCCGCTCCTCGGCGGCCATCGCGCCCGGCCGGCGCTCGCGTGGGTAGAACGAGCTCGGGAAGTGCGCCGAGTGGAAAGCTGGCGCGTCGATGGCGGCCTGCAGATTCAGCCCACCGTGGACGACCGACAGGAAGAAGTTCAGGGTCCACTGGTCCTGCTGGTCACCACCGGGCGTGCCGAACGCCAGCCACGGCTCACCGTCACGCAGCGCCAGCGACGGCGACAGCGTGGTCCGCGGCCGAGCCCCCGGGCGCAGCGAGTTCGGCAGGCCCGGCTCAAGCCAGAACATCTGCGCCCGGGTGCCCAGACAAAAGCCGAGCTGCGGGATGGTCGGCGAGCTCTGCAACCAGCCACCGCTGGGCGTGGCCGACACCATGTTGCCCCAGCGGTCCACCACATCCACGTGGCAGGTGTCGCCGAGGGTGCGCCCGTCCACCCGTACCGTCGGCTCCCCCACGCCACCGACCACACCATCCGCCGCACCGCCGGCCGCGGCCACGCTTGGCAACCTCGGCGTGCGCCCCTGCGGGCTACCCGGCCGCAGCTCCCGGCTCGCCTGACCGCCGACCAGCGCGCGACGCGCATCGTTGTAGTCCTTGGCCAGCAGGGCCGACAGCGGAACCTCACCGTCGCCGTACCACGCCTCCCGATCGGCGAAAGCCAGCTTGGCGCACTCGATCACGGTGTGCACCCAGTCCGCCGACAGATGCCCCATACCCGCCAGGTCGAACCCGGACAGCAGCGCCAACTGCTGCAAGAACACCGGCCCCTGCCCCCACGCGCCGGTCTTACACACCGTGTACCCGTGGTAGTCGTACGTCACCGGCTGCTCAACCGTCGCCGACCACCGCGCCAGGTCATCACCGGTCAGCAACCCCCGATGCGCCTCACCAGAGGTGTCCAACCAGGGCGTACCAGAGCAGAACGCCTCAATCGCCTCCGCCACAAAACCCCGGTACCAGACATCCCGGGCAGCGGCCAACTGCCCCTCACGGCTCGACGCCCGCGCCTCCGCCTCGGCGATCACCCGCTGGTACGTACCGGCCAGCACCGGATTCGCCAACTTCGCACCCAGCCGCGGCACCCGCCCGCCAGGCAACCACGTCGCCGCCGACGTAGGCCAATCCCGCTGGAACATCTCGGCGACCGTCGCGATGGTGTCCACGATCCCCGGCACCGGCACAAACCCGCGCGCCGCATAGCCGATCGCGTACTCGAGCACGTCCCGCAGCCGCCAGGTACCCCAGCGCTCCAGCATCTCCAACCAGCCACCGAACGCCCCAGGCACCGTGGCCGCAAGCAGACCGGTGCCCGGCACCATGTCCAGCCCAAGGTCGGTGAACCGGTCGATCGTGGCCGCCGCCGGCGCCACCCCCTGGCCACACACCACATGCACCGCCCGGTCAGCCTCACTCCACAACAGAATCGGCACCTCCCCGCCCGGGCCGTTGAGGTGCGGCTCGACCACCTGCAGCACGAAACCGGCGGCCGCGGCGGCGTCGAACGCATTCCCGCCACGCTCCAGCACGCTCATGCCAGCCGCCGACGCCAACCAGTGGGTACTGGCGACCATGCCGACATCACCGGTGAGTTCCGGCCGGGTGGTGAACACACGAGCTCCCTTCCACAGGCACACGCCGCGCCACCGGCCAAGACGACCAGCAGTGATCTTGACGGATGGTCCCGCCAGTATCGCAGGAAGCCACCGCCGTCTCGAGCCGCGGGCCCGGGGCAACCGGCCACGGCGGGGGGGTGACGTCGCTGCCGGGGGGTAGGAAGCTCAGGGACAATCGTTTGCCATCGGTACGACGCGGCCCGGGAAGCGACGGATGAAGCGGACATTCGACCTGACGGTCAACGGCCAGCGGCGACAACTGAGCACGGAGCCGGACACCACCCTGCTGCACGTGCTGCGCAACGACCTGGGCCTCAAGGGCACCCGGTTCGGCTGCGGCATGGGGCTGTGCGGGGCCTGTTTCGTGCTGCTCGACGGGCGGCCCGCGCCGTCCTGCGACATACCGATGTGGTCCGCCGCGGGCAAGGAGGTCACCACCGTCGAAGGGCTCGCCGACGGCGACAAGCTGCACCCGCTCCAGGAGGCGTTCCTGGCCGAGCAGGCGGCGCAGTGCGGCTACTGCATCTCGGGGATCCTGGTCAGCGCCGCCGCGCTGCTCGCCGAGAACCCGCACCCCGACGAGCGGGACGTGGCCGCCGCCCTCGACCGCAACCTGTGCCGCTGCGGCTCCCAGGGCCGGATCATCCGGGCGGTGCTGCGCGCCGCGGAAGGCGGGGTGTGACGTGAGCTCCCTGCCGAAAGGGCTCGCCGCCAACCCCCGGCTGTCCCGCTGGATCACCATCTCCCCGGACGGCACGGTCACGGTGCGCGTGGGCAAGGTGGAGCTCGGCCAGGGGATCACCACCGCCCTCGCGCAGATCGCCGCCGACGAACTGGACGTGGACCTGGGCCAGGTACGCATGGCGCCACCGACCACCGGCGAAGGGCCGGACGAGGGTCTCACCTCGGGCAGCATGTCGGTCGCCGACTCGGGGGCCGCGCTGCGGCAGGTGTGCGCGGAGGTCCGGGCCCTGTTCGTAGCGGAAGCGGCGGTCAAGCTCGGTCTGGACCCGGACACCGTCACGGTCCACGACGGCGTGATCGGCGACGCGACGGGCACGCGCACGGTCACCTACGGGCAGCTCGCGGCCCACGTCGACCTGGACCGGGATGCGGACGGGTCGGCCCGACCCAAGAGCGCGGACGAGTTGCGTCTGACCGGGACGAGCGTGCCCCGCCTCGACCTGCCCGACAAGATCGCCGGTAAGCCGCGGTTCATCCAGGACCTCACGCTGCCCGGACAGTTGTACGGCCGGGTGGTGCGACCGCCGTCGCCCGCCGCGACCCTGATCGATGTGGACACCGCCGCGGTGCGGGCCCTGCCCGGCGTGGTGTCGGTCGTGCGGGACGGCCGATTCCTCGGGGTCATCGCCGAGGACGAGGACGCGGCCGAACGCGCCGCCGACGCGCTCCGCGCCGCCGCCCGCTGGCGCGGGGAACCGACCCTGCCCGACGAGGACGACCTGCCTGGATTCCTGCGCGCCGGGCCGGTCGACTCGACCGTGGTGGCCGACGTCGGCACCGCCGGTGACGTCGTCCGCCGGTTGCGCGCCAGCTACAGCCGGCCCTACCTCGCCCACGCCTCGATCGCCCCGAGCTGCGGCGTCGCCTGGTGGGACGGCGACACCCTGCGCGTGTGGAGCCACAGCCAGGGCATCTACCCGCTGCGCCGGGCGATCGCGAAGGCGCTGGACCTGGCCGAGGCCCGGATAACCGTGCGGCACCTGGAGAGCGCGGGCTGCTACGGGCACAACGCCGCCGACGACGCCGCCTTCGACGCGGTGCTGCTGGCCCGCTCGGTGCCGGGACGC
>VSCG01000141.1:0-6633 GCA_047459115.1 Micromonosporaceae bacterium | reverse complement strand
ACCGGCTGGGCGGTCGGCGAGATGCTGGCGGTGGTGCTGCGCCGCAGGTGGCCGCTGGTGGCCGTGGCCATCGCCTCGTTGTCGGCGCTGGGCACCGTCTTCCTCGCCCCGGCGGTGCAGTCCGGCGGGGTGGCCCTCATCGTGGTGGGTTACACACTCGGGGCGTACCTGCCGCTGCGGCGCGCCCTGGTGGCGACCGTGGCGCTGTGGGCGCCGGTGCTGCTCGCCGGCTCGATCTGGCCGTCCGGCTTTCCCGTGGTGCCGGTCTGGTACTTCCTGGCGCTCAACCTCATGACCGCCCTGGTGGTCTTCTTCGTCGGGCGCACCGTGCACAACCGGCGCGCCTACACCGCGGCGCTGGAGGAGCGGGCCCGGGCGGCCGAGGCCAACCAGCGGGCCCTCGCCGAACAGGCGGTCGCCGACGAGCGGCGACGCATCGCCCGGGAGCTGCACGACGTGGTCGCCCACCACGTCAGCGTGATGGGCGTGCTCGCCACCGGCGCGCGCCGGGTGCTGACCCGCGACCCGGCCGCGGCCGACGAGGCGCTGACCACGATCGAGGAGACCGGCCGCACCGCGTTGCGCGAGATGCGCCGGCTGCTGACGGTGCTGCGTACCGAGGCCGAGCCGGCCGCCGAACTGGCGCCGCAGCCCGGGCTCGGCGGTATCGAGGCGCTGGTCGAGCAGATCCGCGAGGCTGGGCTGCCGGTCACGCTGCGGATCAACGGCGCCGAGACGCCGCTCGACCCGGGGGTGGCGCTGACCGTCTACCGCATCGTGCAGGAGGCGCTGACGAACACCCTCAAGCACGCCGGCCAGGCGACCGCGCTGGTCCGGCTCGACCTCGACCGCTCGTGCGTGCAGCTGGAAGTCTCCGACACCGGGCGCGGACCCCGGCCGGACGGAGGACGGATCGGGCACGGCCTGCTCGGCATGCGGGAACGGGTCGCCCTTTACGGCGGCACGCTGCGTACCGGACCCCGGCCGGGCGGCGGGTTCCGGGTGTCGGCGAGGATTCCACTGGAACAGTTCGACGGTAAGGGGGCCGACACGTGACGGCGCAGCCGATCCGGGTACTGCTCGCCGACGATCAGCCGCTGCTGCGTACCGGGTTCCGGATGGTGCTCGGCGCCGAGGACGACCTGGACATCGTCGGCGAGGCCGGCGACGGGTTCGAGGCGGTCGAGCTGGCCCGGCGGCTGCTGCCCGACGTGGTGCTCATGGACATCCGGATGCCCCGGATGGACGGCGTGGCCGCGACGAAGGCGATCGTGGACGCCCGGCTGCCGGTGCGGGTGCTCATCCTCACCACCTTCGAACTCGACGAGTACATCGTGGGTGGGCTGCGGGCCGGGGCGAGCGGCTTTCTCGCCAAGGACGTGCCCGCCGAGGACCTCGTCACCGCGATCCGCACGGTCGCCCGCGGCGAGGCGGTGGTCGCGCCGCGCATCCTGCGGCGCCTGCTCGACCGGTTCGCCTCCGCGCTGCCCGACCCGAACGCGGCTCCGCCCCGCTCCCTGGACGTGCTGACCGACCGGGAACGCGAGGTGCTGGTGCAGGTGGCCAAGGGACTGTCCAACGCGGAGATCGCCGCAGTGCTGTCGGTCAGCGAAACCACCATCAAGACCCACGTCGGGCACGTGCTCACCAAACTGGGGCTGCGCGACCGGGTGCAGGCGGTCGTCCTGGCGTACGAGACCGGGCTGGTCAAACCGGGCGCCTGACGGACGCGGCGGTCGTACGTCGGGAGGACGGTCAGGGTCAACCCCGACCCCCGGGTAGGGGGCACCACCCAGCGCAAATGCGGAGGTCGGATACGCCCGCGGACGGATGTCGCCGGCGTCGTCGGGCACGACCATGGGGACGGTGATCCGGTCGACGAGCCACGCCGACCGGTCAACGCGAATCTCTGGAGGTCCTACGTTGACGACGGTTGCCGCCCGCGCGAAGGGCGTATGGAAGGTATACGGGCAGGGCGAGGCCCGGGTGACCGCGCTGCGGGACGTCGATGTCGACCTGTACCGCGGCCAGTTCACCGCGATCATGGGCCCGTCGGGATCCGGCAAGTCCACTCTCATGCACTGCCTGGCCGGCCTGGACTCGGTGACCCGCGGTGAGGTCTACATCGGCGACACGCCGCTGGCCGGGCTGCGCGACGCCAAACTCACCCGGATGCGCCGGGAGAAGGTCGGCTTCATCTTCCAGCAGTTCAACCTGCTGCCCACGCTGACCGCGCGGGAGAACATCCTGCTGCCGCTGGCGATCGCCGGGCGCAAGCCGGATCGCGACTGGCTCGCCACGGTCATCGAGACGGTGGGCCTGGCCGATCGCCTCGACCACCGGCCCAGCCAACTCTCCGGCGGCCAGCAGCAACGGGTCGCCTGCGCCCGGGCCCTGGTCGGCCGGCCCGAGGTGATCTTCGCCGACGAGCCGACCGGCAACCTCGACTCCCGCTCCGGCGCGGACGTCCTCGGGTTCCTGCGCCGGTCCGTGCGGGACTTCGGCCAGACGATCGTCATGGTCACCCACGACCCGACCGCCGCCTCGTACGCCGACCGGGTCGTGTTCCTCGCCGATGGGCGGATCGTCACCGAGCTGGCCGACCCGACCCCCGAGACGGTGCTGGACACGATGAAACGGCTGGACCCGATCACGGTCGCGGAGGCGGTGGCCTGATGCTGAAGGCGACGCTGCGCAGCCTGCTCTCGCGCAAGCTGCGCCTCGTCCTGTCCGGTCTGGCGGTCGTGCTCGGTGTCATGTTCGTCTCGGGCGCGTTCGTGCTGACCGACACCCTCGGGCGTACCTTCGACAACCTGTTCGCCGGCGTGTACGCCAACACCGACGTGGAGGTGACCGGCGAGCCGAAGATCACCGTGTCGGAGATCGAGGGCGAACAGGTGCCGGCTAACCTGCCGGCCAGCCTGGTCGGCGTCGTCCGGCAGGTACCGGGGGTCGCCGTGGCGTACGGGCAGGTGACGGCGGACGGCGCGCGGGTCATCGGCGCGGACGGCAAGGTGGTGCCCTCGGGCGGCCCACCGCAGCTCGGCATCAACTGGATCGACGATCCCCTGCTGGAGATGCGGCAGGGCGACGTGCCGCGGGCCGACGACCAGGTGGCGGTCAACGCCGCGCTGGCGAAGGCCGGGAAACTGACCGTCGGCGACCGGGTGGCGATCCTGACCCCCTTCGGGCAGAAGCAGACCTTCGAGTTGGTCGGGGTCTTCGGCTACCAGGGTGGCAAGGACTCCCTCGGCGGCAGCCAGATGGTCGCGTTCACCGAGCCCGTGGCGCAGCGTCTGATGCTCGGTGAGCCGGACGTCTACAGCAGCATCGCCGTCCGCGCGGCCGACGGCGTGTCGCGGGAGGAGCTGCGCGACCGGATCCGGGCCGAGCTCGGCGACGGGTACCGGGTGCGCACCGGCGAAGAGGCCGCCGCGGCGCAGGCCAGCGGCTTCCGGGAGTTCCTTGGCTTCTTCAACAAGATCCTGCTCGGCTTCGCGGGCGTGGCGCTGTTCGTCGGCGTGTTCCTGATCGTCAACACGTTCTCGATCATCGTCGCGCAGCGCACGCGGGAGCTGGCGCTGCTGCGGGCGATCGGGGCGGGCCGGCGCCAGGTGATCGGCTCGGTGCTGCTCGAGGCGCTGCTGATCGGCCTGGTCGCCTCGACGGTGGGTCTGGGCGCGGGCATCGGCGTGGGCGCGCTGCTCGCGCGGGTCGTCGCGGCGTTCGGCGGCGGTCTCGACCTGGCCGGTCTGGGCGTGCCGGCCGCCGCGGTGATCGGCGCGTTCGCCGTCGGGGTCCCCGTGACGCTGCTCGCCGCCCTGCTACCCGCGCTGCGCGCCGCACGCATCCCGCCGGTGGCCGCGCTGCAGGAGGCCGCGACCCCGGACCGGCCGCTGACCCGGCTGACCGTGACCGGCGGCGTCGTCTTCACGGCGGGCGTCGCGCTGCTCGCCGTCGGCCTGCGGGGCGCTGGCGATGCCACACTGTGGATGGTGTTGGCGGGGGTGCTGGTCACGTTCACCGGCGTCGCGCTGCTCACGCCCGCGATCGCCCGGCCGGTGGTCGGCGCCATCGGGCGGCTGTTCTCCTGGTCGGTGCCCGGCAGGCTGGGCCGGCTCAACTCCGGCCGCAACCCGCGCCGTACCGCGATCACCGCGGCGGCCCTGATGGTCGGCATCGCACTGATCACCGGGGTGTCCACGGTGCTGGTCTCGGCGACGAAGAGCCTCGAGGGGATCCTCACCGAGAAGGTGTACGCAGACCTGATCATCTCGGGTGAGCAGACCGGACCCCACCCGCCGACGTTCGACCCGGCGGTGCTCGACCGGGCCGCCGCGCTGCCGGGCGTGCGCGCGGTGGCGGGCCAGTCGTTCGACGTGGCCCTCGTCAACGGCGCCCGGACGGGCGTGTCGGCCACCAGCGACCTGCCGGCCCTGCGGCAGATCGTCTCGCTGCGGCCCACCGCCGGCTCCCTGGACGGGCTCGCTGCCGGGCAGGCGGTCGTGGACGCCAAGACCGCCGCCGAGGCGGGAGTGACCGCCGGCGACGTGGTCACCGTGCAGTTCGCCCGCGGCGAGCCGCGCACGCTCACCGTCACCGGCGTCTACGCCGAGCACGAACTGGTGAACGGATGGCTGATCTCCACCGCCGACGGCCGGGACCTCACCATCTCGCAGCCGATGCTGGCGCTCATCGACGTGGCCGACGGCGCGGACGTCGCGGGCGTGCGGGACCAGGTGGCCGCGCTGCTGGCCGACAGCCCGGAGGTCAGCGTCGCGGACCGCAGCGAGTTCATCGCACAGCAGACCAGCAGTGTCGACAGCATCCTCCTGATGGTGCAGATCCTGCTGGCGCTGGCGATCCTCATCGCGGTGCTCGGGATCGTCAACACGCTGGCGCTGTCGG
Source organism: Micromonosporaceae bacterium (assembly GCA_047459115.1). Classification (GTDB taxonomy): domain Bacteria; phylum Actinomycetota; class Actinomycetes; order Mycobacteriales; family Micromonosporaceae; genus VSCG01. The sequence goes on along the minus strand of VSCG01000141.1, from coordinate 1,725 downwards.
TGCTGGAACGCACCCGCGAGCTCGGCCTGCTGCGGGCGATCGGCTTGTACCGGGGCCAGACCATGCGGATGGTGACGGTCGAGGCGGTGGTCATCGCCGTGTTCGGCGCGCTGCTCGGTGTGGTGGTCGGTGCGAGCCTCGGCGCGGCGGTCGTGCAGGCGCTCGAGGAGCAGGGCATCACCGAGCTCGCCCTGCCGTGGACCCAGATGGCGACGTACCTGGTCCTCGCCGGTGTGGTCGGGGTGCTGGCCGCGGTCCTACCGGCGATCCGGGCCGCGCGCACCAACGTGCTCGCCGCGATCGCGTACGAGTGACGGGGGCGACCCGGCGGCCGCGCAGCTACTGCGCGGCCGCCGGGTCGACGAGACGGGACAGGTACGCCACGTCCACGTCAACCAGGCTCGGGGCGTGCGCGACACCGTCCAGGTGGGACAGGTCGACCTCGCACGGCACGGCGAGCACTCGAGCCCCGGCGGCCCGGGCGCTCGCCACGCCGGTCGGCGAGTCCTCGATGGCCACGCACCGCCCGATCGGCGCGTCGAGCAGTTTCGCCGCGGTCAGGTATGGCTCCGGGTGCGGCTTGCCCAGCGTGACCTCGTCGCCGCACACCACGGCGTCGAAGTTCTCGCGGCCGAGCGTGCGCAGGGCCACCTCGACCAGCGGGCGGCGGGTGGCGGTGACCAGCGCGGTCGGCACGCCCGCCGCACGCACCTCGGCAAGCAACTCGCGGGCGCCCGGGCGCCAGGCCAGGCCCGCCGCGAACAGCTCCATGACCCGCGTCTCCAGCCACAGGGTGCTCTCCAACGGGTCGCGCCACGGCTGGGCCAGATCGTCGTGCAGGATCGCCATCGACTCGGCCATGCTGGTGCCGACCATGCGCAGCCGCGCGGCCTCGGACAACACTCCGCCGTACTCGGCGGCGAGTTCGGCGAGCCCCACCTGCCAGACCTTCTCGCTGTCGACGAGGGTCCCGTCCATGTCGAAGAGCACGGCGGCCAGACGCGTCACAGATTGATCATGCCCGGCCGGCAGGCGATCGGGTCGCCGGGGTGGCGAGGCTCACGCCGCCCACGGCGGACTTGAGTCACCGGACCGGTGAATACCGGACGGCGGGCGATTGCTCGACACTGGTTGGGTGCGCGGGTCGGCACGGTCGGACGAGACGGCGCCGGGCGCCACGGCGACGGCGGGCGGGCGTCGGGGCGCCGAGCGGGCCGCCCGCCGTCGCCGGCTTGGCCTGCCGGGCCCGCTGGACGGGCTCGCCCGCCGGTTGACCGCGTTCGAGCAGCGCGTCGTCGACCGCGTCGCCGCCGCCGAGTCACCGCACCTGGACCGGACGCTGCCCATGGTGGGCGCCGCGTCCGACCGCGGGAGGCTCTGGCTCGCCATCGCCGCAGCGCTCGCCCTGACCGGCCACGCCCGCTGCCGGCGGGCGGCGGCGCGCGGAGTGGCCAGCCTCGCGATCGCCGCCGTCGCCGCGAACCTGCTCGCCAAGGGGCTGGCCGGCCGGGTCGGTCCGGTCGTGGACCGCGTGCCGCCGCAGCGGCGGCTGAGCCGCGAGCCGGTGACCAGCTCCTTCCCGTCCGGGCACGCGGCATCCGCGGCGGCCTTCGCCACCGGCGTGGCGATGGAGATGCCGGTGCTTGCGCCGCCCGTGGGTGCCCTGGCGGCCGGGGTGATGGCCTCCCGGGTCGTCACCGGCGTGCACTACCCGTCCGACGTGCT
>VSCG01000140.1:0-6732 GCA_047459115.1 Micromonosporaceae bacterium | reverse complement strand
GCGTCAGTGCGCCAGCGCGTCGAGCGCGGCGCGCAGTCGCCGAGCCGCCTCGTCGGCCACGTCGCGCAACCCTGGCTGGTCGCTTAGCCGGGCCATCACCTGCGGATCGAGGAGCTGCACGATGGTGGCGTCCGGGCCGTCCGCCCGGACCACCGCGTTGCACGGCAGGAGCAGGCCGATGCTCGGGTCCGCCTCGACCGCCCGGTGTGCCAGCGCCGGGTTGCATGCGCCGAGGATCACGTAGTCCGCCATGTCCACACCGAGCTTCTCGCGCAGGGTCGCGCGGACGTCGATCTCGGTGAGCACACCGAAGCCCTGGTCGGCCAGGACCGCGCGCACGCGCTCGAGCGTGGGGACGAAGCCGGCCGGCAGCCGTATGGTCATGGCGTACGACATCGTGCTGCCTCCTCATCGGTGGGCGTGGGCCGCGTCAGCGGGTCCGGCTGGTACAGCAGGCGCAGGTGCTCGACCTCGCCGAGCAGCCGCAACCGACGCCACAGCACGGGGTTGTCCGTCGATTGACTGCGGTGGCGGTCGATCGCCTGCCGTTGCCGCTCGCGCGACACGGTCCACGTCAGGTCGATCTCGTGGTCAGGACGGCCGACGAAGGCCGAACCGAGTTCGCTGTTGAGGGTTTTCGCCACGTGTTCGGGCAGGGTCCAGGCCAGGACCGAAAGCCCGGTGGTCCGGGCCGCGGCCAGCGCGGCCGCCGTGGCCCGGTCGTGGTCGGGGTGTCCGGTGACCCCGCCGGTGTCGAAGACCAGCAGATGGCTGGGGCGCTGTGCGACGACGAGTCGCCGCACGTGGCCGGCCAGCTCGTCGAGGGGAACCTCGGACAACCCCCCGTCGGGGTAGTGCAGCAGCTCCACCCGGTCCAACCCGAGCACGGTCGCCGCGTCGCGCAGCTCGCGTTCCCGGATGGCCGGCAACCGTCCGGGGACCGCGTGCAGCGTCGACGCTTCGCCGGCGGTGAAGCAGAGCACAGCCGTCCGGGCGCCGAGGCCGCCGAGGCGGTCCAGTACGGCGCCGAGCGCGAACGACTCGTCGTCCGGATGCGCCACGACGGCGAGCACCCCGGTGATCTCTGCTTCCGGCCGCCGCGGAGCCGGGACCCGGCCATTCATTCCGATCGACCTCCTTCCCGTCAAATATACCCCCCGGGGGTTTATCTCCGGTCGATCGGAACGTGCCTTGCCGCGTCGACGCCTCGCCACCACGAGCGCGCCCGCCACAGGCTCACGGCAGCGCCGCGTGCACCACCCCGTCGATGACCCGGGTACGCAGCGTCGGCTGGTCGGTGCCCGCCGGGCCGTGCACGATCCCGCCGTCGTCCAGGCGGAACACGCTGCCGTGCCACGGGCACTGCACGCAGGCGTGCCCGTCGACGGTGACGACCCGCCCTTCGCTCAGCGGCCCGGTCTGGTGTCCGCACCGGTCGAGCAGGACCGAGACGTTTTCGTTGTCGCGGTAGACCAGGATCGGAACGTCACCGATGCGGCTGCCGACCATCGCCCCCTGGGGCAGTCGCGCGACCTCGGCGACCGGGTGCCAGCCTTCTGGGATCCGGCGCATCTCGGGCCCGGACGGGTTGACCTGTGCCCCCTGGTGGTAGGCGAGGTGACCGCCGATGTAGGCGCTGGCGCCGGCGGCGGAGAGGCCGAGCCAGGCCAGCAGCCGGCCGCGTGCGTGGTCCCCGCGTAGGCGGGCGGACAGCGACATCGAGTAGAGGAGCAGCGCGATGGTGTTCCCGGTCGCGTGCACCAGGCCGACCCGGCGTTCTTCGCGGCTGAGCACGGCCCAGTCGTTGAGTCCTGCGACGGCGCTGGGTACCCCGCTGGCGACGCCGACCCCGACCAGGGTGGTGGCGGCGCGCTGCTGACCGGGCAGCAGGTCGAGCACCGCCGCGCTCATCCAGGCGCCGACGGGCACCTGCACCAGGGCGGGGTGCAGCGGATGGCCCAGCCAGACCCCGTGCAGAGCATCGCGGACGACCTTCGGCCGCAGGATGCCCTGCACCACCTGCTGGATCCGGTCACCGACGCGATCGAGGCCGGAGGCACCCTCCAGCCGGTTGAAAACCGCCGCACGCATGGCCGTCCACTTCCCCGAAACGCCCCGGCTAATCGCGCGATGGCGCGGGAGTTGGTTTTCCCCGCGCCCGGCTGGGAAACCCAGGGCGTACGGAGGACGGCAGGGCGTGGTCTCGATCTCAGCACGACGCGGCGGGCGGGTGCGCCCGCCGCTGGACTGGCCGGGCCTGACCGCGTTGGTGCTCGGGCTGGCCGGGGTCGGCTACCGGCTGGCCCTGCTGCTGCTCGGGGTGCCCGGCACCAACAGCGACGAAGCGATGTTCGGCCTCGCCGCGATGCACATCGCGCAGGGCCGTGCCGCTCCGATCTACATGTACGGGCAGCACTACATGGGCACGGTGGAGTCGTATCTCGCGGCGCCGCTGTTCGCCGCCTTCGAGCCGAGTTGGCTGCTGCTGCGGATCCCGGTGCTGGCGCTGTACGCGGTCTTCGTCTTCCTCATGTACCGGATGACCCGGCGCCTGTACTCGCCGTGGCTTGCGGTGTTCGTCGTCGGTCTGCTGGCACTCGGTTCCGAACGGGTGATCCGGGACCAGGTGACCGCGGTCGGCGGGCGGCCGGAGAGCAAGCCGGCCATGGTCGCGCTGCTGCTGATCGCGGTGGCGCTCGGCGAGCGCCGGGTGCGGCACCGCGCCCTCGCGCTGGGCGCGTTCGGCCTGCTCGCCGGGCTGACCGCGTGGGACGACTGGTTGGTCCTGCCGTACCTCGCCGTCGCCGGGCTGGTCCTGATCGTCGGCTCGGGGCGGGATCTGCTGGGCCGGGGCGGGGCGCTGGCGGTGGCCGGCTTCGTCGTCGGTGTGCTGCCGCTGATCCTGGACAACCTCACCGCCCCGCCCGGGCAGGACTCTCTGTCGGTGTTCCGGCAGCTCAACGAGGCCGGTGCCGGGCAGACCACGCTGTCCGCACAGGTGCGCGGCGCCGTGCTGGTCGGCGTCCCGCTCGCCACCGGACTGTGCCCGGCTGACGGCTGTGCGCCGTGGCAGGCGGCGTGGGGCGTGCTGTACCCGCTGCTGCTGCTCGCCGCGGCCGTGCTGGCGGTGGTCGGCCTGCGCCGGCCCGCCCCGGACCGGCCGGGCCCAGCCGGGACCCCGCCACGGGTCCGGTACGTCGCCCAGCTCGCCCTGGTGGTGGCCGCGGGGGTCACCGTGCTCGCCTACGCCCGCAGCCCGGCCGCCGGGCTCACCCCCGCCGAGAGCGCCCGCTACCTGACCGTCCTGCAGATCTCCCTGCCGGCCGCGCTGTGGCCGCTGTGGCTGGCCGGCGTGGCGGCCCGACGCCGACTCGCCGTGGCCCCGCGCCGGGTCAGGGCCTGGTCGTGGCTGCCCGGCGTGGCGGCCGCCGGCCTGCTCGTCGTGCTGACCGCGACCATGCTGGCCACCACCGTCGAGCAGATCGCGAAGGTGCCCGGGATCCGGGGCGAGGAGCAGCGGTCGCGCGACCTCGCCACCACGGTGCGCCAGGCCGGCATCCGGCACGCGTACGCCGAATACTGGACCTGCTACCGCCTGGTCTTCCACACCCGCGAGCAGGTGTCCTGCGCCGTCACCACCGACCGCCTCCGGCCGGGCCACGACCGCTACCCCCCGTACCAGCGGGAGGTGGCCCGCGCTCCGCGCCCGGCGTTCATCTTCGCGGCCGGCGGCGCCGGCGACCGGGCGTTCCGCGGCCATCTGCGCCGCCACGGGATTCCCACGTCGGTCACCGAAACCGGCGGCTACCGCATCTACCAGCCCGACGCGCAGGTGCGCCTGTGGTGATTCGCCGGCGTACCACGGCGGGCGCGCCGCAGCCGGGTGGTACGCGCACCGGCTCCTGGTGCCGTGGCCCAAGGTCGCCAGTCGCCCCCGCCGACTAGGGGAGTCCATGTTGGACCCGTCAGCCGACGGTCGGGCATCGGTCAGGCCGGGGACAACCGGCGTCAGGTCGCGGACAGCAGGCCGCGGGCGACCTGGACCTCGTCGGCGGCGCGGCGCAGGGCGCCCACGATCCGCTGTTCGCCGTCCGCGTCGAGCCGGGTCACCGGCACCGACAGGCTGATCGCGTCGAGGGCCGGCGTTCGCAGGGGCAGGGCCATCGCGATGCACACCACGCCCGCGGTGCTCTCCTCGCGGTCCACCGCGTACCCATTGGCGCGAACGGCGGCCAGGTCGGCGAGGAGCGCGTCCCGGTCGGTGACGGTGTGCGGGGTCAGGGCGGCCAGCGGGTAGGTCAGCAGCTGGTCGACCACGTCGTCGGGGCGCTCGGCGAGCAGGGCCTTGCCCAGGGCGGTGGCGTGGGCGGGCAGCCGCCGCCCGATCGCGCTGTAGAGCCGCAGCGGATGCACCGACTCGCGCTTGGCCAGGTACACGACGTACGCCCCGTCCAGCCGTCCGAGGTGGACGGTCTCGCCGAACTGCCGCGCCAGGTCGTCGAGGATCGTGCCGAGCAGCCCGACCGTGTCGTCGCTGTCCAGATACGCGGCGCCCACCTGCAAGGCCCGCATCCCCAGCCGGAAGCGGGTCCCGGTCGGATCGCTCTCCACCCACCCGCGCCGGCTCAACGTGCGCAGGATGCCATGCAGGCTGCTCTTCGGAATCCCCAGGGTGCGGGACAGGTCGACCAGCGACGGCTGGTCGGGGGAGGCGGCCAGCGCCTCGAGCACCTCCAGCGCCCGGTCCGCGGACTTCACCGGCTGGAACCGGTCGGCGGGGTGCGGGTCGACCGGTCGGCGTTGGCCTACCGGGGTGGGCCTGTCGGGCGGGGTCATGCCGGGCACTGTAGCGAGCGGGGGAGGGATTGACATCGGGGCCGGCGCCGTTAGGGTCATGTACGTGACCGATGTTCACAATGGCGAACGAACAGGTGCCGGTCGAATCATTGCCGCTGATGGGGTCAACCCCGACGTGGTCTCCGTCATCGGGGCGAGTCGCATCATCCCGGTCGTGGTGCTCGACGACGTCCGCGCCGCCGAGCCGCTCGGCGCCGCGCTGGTCGCGGGCGGACTGGGCACTGTGGAGGTGACCTTCCGCACCGACGCCGCCGTCGACGCGATCGCCGCCATGTCCGGGCGCGCGGACCTGCTCGTGGGTGCCGGGACGGTGCTGACCCCGGCCCAGGTCGACCGCGCCGTCGAGGCCGGCGCGCGGTTCGTCGTCAGCCCGGGGTTCGCCCCGGCGGTCGTACGCCACTGTCAGCAGCTCGGCGTCCCTGTCTTCCCCGGCGTCGCCACCGCCACGGAGATCCAGATGGCGCTCGACGCCGGCCTGGACACGGTCAAGTTCTTCCCCGCCGAGCAGCTCGGCGGCGTCTCGATGATCAAGGCGTTGGCCGCGCCGTTCCGCGGAGTGCGGTTCATCCCGACCGGTGGCGTCAACACCGGCAACCTGGCCGCGTACCTGGCCCATCCCGCGGTGCTCGCCGTCGGCGGCACCTGGATGGTCGCCGCGGAGCTGATCGCCGCGCAGCGGTGGGACGAGATCACGCGCCGGAGCGCGGACGCCGTGGCCGCCGCCCGACCGAGCATTGTGGAGGCATGACGTGTTGGACATCCGCCCGGCCGCGGAGTGCCGTTACGACCTGGTGTCGCTCGGCGAGGTCATGCTGCGCCTGGACCCCGGCGAGGGCCGGGTACGCACCGCACGTGCCTTCCGGGTATGGGAGGGGGGCGGGGAGTACAACGTCGCCCGTGGGCTGCGCCGCTGCTTCGGGTTGCGCACCGGCGTGGTCACCGCGTTCGCCGACAACGACGTGGGCCGGCTGCTCGAGGACTTCATCCTGCAGGGCGGGGTGGACACCTCGCTGATCAAGTGGGTGCCCTACGACGGAGTGGGCCGCACGGTGCGCAACGGGCTGAACTTCACCGAGCGCGGCTTCGGCATCCGGGGGGCGGTCGGCATCTCGGACCGTGGGCACACCGCCGCCAGTCAACTGCGACCCGACGACGTCGACTGGGAGCACCTGTTCGGCACGTTGGGCGTGCGCTGGCTGCACACCGGAGGCATCTTCGCCGCCCTGTCCGACACCACCCCGGAGACGATCGAGGCGGCGATGCACGCCGCCCGCCGTCACGGCACGATCGTCTCCTACGACCTGAACTACCGCCCCAGCCTGTGGAAGGCGATCGGTGGCCAGCAGCGGGCGCAGGAGGTCAACCGCCGGCTGGCCCGCTACGTCGACGTGATGATCGGCAACGAGGAGGACTTCACCGCGGCGCTGGGCTTCGCGGTGCCGGACACCGACGAGTCGCTGTCGCACCTGGAGGTAGCCAACTTCCGGCGCATGATCGAGGCGGTCACCAAGGAGTACGACAACTTCACGGTGGTGGCCACCACCCTGCGGACCGTGCGGACCGCGACGGTCAACGACTGGGGCGCGATCGCGTGGTCGGCACCAACCGGATTCGTCGAGGCGACCCACCGCCCGGGCCTGGAGATCCTCGACCGGGTAGGCGGCGGCGACAGCTTCGCCTCCGGGCTGATCTACGGGCTGTTGGAGATCGGTGACCTGGCCACGGCGGTGGAGTACGGCGCCGCGCACGGCGCCCTGGCGATGACCACGCCCGGCGACACGTCGATGGCGAGCCGGGCGGAGGTCGAGGCCCTCGTCCGCGGCGCGAGCGCCCGCGTACAGCGCTGAGTAGACCGCGACTTCGACGCTGAGTGAA
>VSCG01000139.1:0-6784 GCA_047459115.1 Micromonosporaceae bacterium | reverse complement strand
AGCGCCGTCAGTGAGGCCCTCGACAATGAGGTCCTGGTCGAGGTCCGCGACCTCAAGGTGCACTTCCCGATCACCCGCGGGGTGCTGTTCGACCGGGTGGTCGGCCACGTCAAGGCCGTCGACGGCGTGGACCTTGCGATCCCGCGGGGCAAGACGTACGGCCTCGTCGGCGAGTCGGGGTGCGGCAAGTCCACGCTCGGGCGGGCGCTGCTGCAGCTCACTCCGACGACCGAGGGCACGGTCACCTTCGACGGGACCGAGCTGACCGCACTGCGCGGCGAGGCGCTGCGGGTTATGCGCCGGCGGATGCAGATGATCTTCCAGGACCCGCTGTCCAGTCTGGACCCCCGACAGAACGTCGAGTCGATCCTCGTCGAAGGGCTCGCCGCGCACGGCATCGGCGGCGACCGGGCCGAGCGGCGCAGGCTGATCGGCGAGACGCTGGACGCGGTGGGGTTGCCGCGGTGGGCGCTGTCGCGCTACCCGCACGAGTTCTCCGGCGGCCAGCGCCAACGCATCGGCATCGCCCGGGCGCTCGTGGTCGGACCGGAGCTGATCGTCGCCGACGAGCCGGTCTCCGCGCTCGACGTGTCGATCCAGGCCCAGGTGATCAACCTGCTCGAGGAGCTGCAGGACTCGCTGCACCTGACCTATCTGGTCATCGCCCATGACCTCGCGGTGGTGCGCCACATCTCCGACATCGTCGGGGTGATGTACCTGGGCGCGCTGGTGGAGGAGGCGTCCAGCGACGACCTCTACCGGGAGCCGCTGCACCCGTACACGAAGGCGTTGATGTCGGCGGTGCCGGTGCCCGACCCGGATCTGGAGGACCGCCGCGAGCGGATCCTGCTCGCCGGCGACCTGCCCTCACCGGCCAACCCGCCGAGCGGCTGCCGTTTCCACACCCGCTGCCCCTGGGCGCAGCCGACGCGCTGCGCGCAGGAGCGGCCCGTGCTGCGCGAGGTCGGCGGGACCGGGCACCGGGTGGCGTGCCACTGGGCCGAGGACATCGCCGCGGGGCGGATCCGCCCGCACGAGGTACGGGTCGAGCTGGTCCGGCCCGAGGGCGACGTGGACGTGCCGGCACTGCCGGTGGACAGCGTGGCGCTGCCGTAGCCGGGCGGTCAGCCTTCGGGGCGGTGCAGCAGGCCCACGGCGATCGCGTGCACGGCGTCGAGGTCGGCCGGGTCGGCGAGGGTGGTGCGGCCGCCGGTGACCGTGTACCACTCGCACGCCTCGCGGTACTGCACCCGGATGGTGACGGCACCGTCCTCGGCGAGCTCCGTGCGAAGCGTCAGGTCGCCGGTGATGACACCCACCTCGTCGGTCATCACGCCGCCGGGGCCGGCGACGATGTCGGTGATCCGCTCCTGGGTCATGCGCACGTCTCCAGCATGTCGCCGAGCGCCTCCTTCTCCGCGCTGGTCACCGTCAGCTCCCAGTGATGTTTGACCGCGATCCAGTCCTGGGCGTACGTGCACCAGTAGTCGCGGTTCGGGGGCTTCCACTGCGACGGGTCCTGGTCGCCCTTGGCCCGGTTCGTGCTCGCCGAGACCGCGATGAGCTGCGGGGTCTCCAGGTCGTTGGCGAAGTCGCTACGCCGCTTGTCGTCCCACTTGTTCGCGCCGGAGCGCCACGCGTTGGCCAGCGGCACCATGTGGTCAATGTCGATCGTGGACGGTGAGTCGTACCACGTGTTGTCGTACGGGCTCAGCCACCGCCCGCCGACGACGTTGCAGCCCTCCTCCTGGATGTCCTGCCCGTCGCGCTTGAGCACGACGTCGCGGACGTCGCAGTTCGGGCCGGCGTCGCGCCAGTGCCGGAACCGGTCCCGGCTGTAGCCGCGCATGGCGGCCGGGTTGGCGACGGTCAGCTCGTCCAGCTGGGTCCAAGCGATGCTTGTGGACTCCGAGGGGGCGGCCGGGTCGGGGGGCAGCACGTCGCAGCCGGCGCCGCCGAGGGCGAGCGCCGCGGCGAGCGCGAGCGCCAGGGGGGTCTTCATCTGAGGGGTACGCACCGCACCAGCTTGCGGCATCGCCGGGGAAAGTGCCTCATCCGGATGCCCCGACGCGCACTTTCCCCGCAAATGCGTGGGGCAGGGCTCACCGCACGTCGACCGGTAGTGTGCGCCGCTTCGTCCGCCACCACGCAACCGGCAGGCGCCACAGCCGGCCGCCGAGGACCAGCGCGGCGATCAGGCAGAGCAGGAGCCACGGCCCGAAGGTGAAATGGGCTCCGGTCTCGGCGCCCTGGCTGTCGTACGTGACGCCGCCGCCGATGCCGAACAGCGGCAGGCCGGGCCAGGTGTAGGTGCCGCTCGGTTGAGGGTTCGCCGCCTCTACGCCCGCGCTGAACGCCGTGAGCCCGACATGCGTGAACCCGAGCAGCACCGCCTCCACGGCCAGCGCCCAGAACACCCCACGCAGCCAGCGCGGCCGTGGACCGTCCTGGCCGTACTCGGCTTCCAGGTAGTCGGCAGCGAGTCTGCGGAGGCTGCCGAGGCGGGCCACCGCCTGTGCCGCGCCCACCTCCGTGGCGGCCGCGCGCAGGTTCGTGCGCATCTCCCGGCGGATCGCTTTGCGCGTGCGGCCGGGCAGGCTCTGGACGAGGGTGTCGAGGGTCCACACGGTCCATTCGATGCGCAGCCGGTCCAGGCGGGTCAGCGTCTGTGCCATGTCACGCCTCCTCGGTCGGCGGTGCGGGCTCGGGCGGGATCGGGCGGGCGAAAAACGGGGTGACGACGTCGGCCATCGCGCGCCACATCGCCGCGCCCTCGGCCAGCGCCTGGTACCCGGCTGGCGTGGGCCGGTAGTACTTGCGCGCGGGGCCGGAGCGTGACGAGACGAGCCGTGCGGTGACCCGCCCTTCGCGCTCGAGTCGGGCCAGCGCGGGGTAGACCGTGCCCTCGGCGATGCCGGCGAGGCCCAGGTCGCGCAGGCGTCCGACCAGTTCGTACCCGTAGGACTCCCGGTCGGCGAGCAGCCGCAGCAGCAGCGGGGACAGCACCCCTTTGAGCAACTGCGGATCGTGCGTCACGTTGCCAAACTATGCCTGCTACCTTGCATAGTCAAGTAGCATCGCCGGGAGTGCCGGCAGGACGATCGGAGGGCTGAACGCCGCGGGCCTCGCCGCTTGTGGCGGCGAGGCCCGCGATCAGGTCGCCCGGTCAGGCGGAGCGGTTGACGGCGCTGGTCACCGCACGCAGCGAGGCGGTCACGATGTTCTCGTCCACGCCGACGCCCCAGCGGACCTCGCCGTTCACCTCGCACTCGACGTACGCCGCGGCCTTGGCGTCCCCGCCGGCCGACATCGCGTGCTCGGTGTAGTCCAGGACGCGGACGTTTATGTCCACATCAGACAGGGCGGTGACGAACGCGTCGATCGGGCCGTTGCCGATGCCGGTCAGCTCCCGCTCCACCCCGTCGAGCATCACCCGCGCGGTCACCTCGACCTTGCCGTCGATGGTCGCGGTCGCGTAGTCGCCCACCGCGATCCGGCGCTCGGTGAGGTACTCGGCGGCGAAGATCTCCCACATCTGCTCCGGGGTGACCTCGCCACCCTCGCTGTCGGTGTGCCGCTGCACCACGCCCGAGAACTCGATCTGCAGCCGGCGCGGCAGGTCGAGCTGGTGCTCGGTCTTCATGATGTACGCCACGCCGCCCTTGCCGGACTGCGAGTTCACCCGGATGACCGCCTCGTACGTGCGCCCGACGTCCTTCGGGTCGATCGGCAGGTACGGCACCTGCCACTCGTACTCGTCGACCGGCACGCCCGCGGCGGCGGCGTCCCGGGCGAGCGCGTCGAAGCCCTTGTTGATCGCATCCTGGTGCGAGCCGGAGAACGCGGTGTAGACCAGGTCACCGGCGTACGGGTGCCGCTCGTGCACCGGCAGCTGGTTGCAGTACTCGACGGTCCGCTTGATCTCGTCGATCTGCGAGAAGTCGATCTGCGGGTCGATGCCCTGGCTGAACAGGTTGAGCCCGAGCGTGACCAGGTCCACGTTGCCGGTGCGCTCCCCGTTGCCGAACAGGCAGCCCTCCACCCGGTCCGCCCCGGCCATCAGGCCCAGCTCCGCGGCGGCGACCGCGGTGCCGCGGTCGTTGTGCGGGTGCAGGCTCAGCACCAGGCTGTCGCGGCGCGGCAGGTGCCGGTTCATCCACTCGATCGAGTCGGCGTACACGTTGGGGGTGGCCATCTCGACGGTGGCCGGCAGGTTGACGATGAGCGGCCGGTCCGGCGTCGGGTCGACCACGTCGATGACCCTGCTGCACACCTCGAGCGCGTAGTCCAGCTCGGTCCCGGTGTAGGACTCCGGCGAGTACTCGTAGTAGATGTCGGTATCCGGGGTATGGATCTCGGCGTACTTCTGGCACAGCCGGGCTCCGGTCGTCGCGATGTCGGTGATGCCGTCGCGGTCCAGGCCGAAGACCACCCGGCGCTGCAGGGTCGAGGTCGAGTTGTAGAAGTGCACGATGGCCCGGCGCGCGCCGCGCAGCGACTCGAAGGTGCGGTCGATGAGGTGCTCGCGGCACTGGACCAGCACCTGGATGGTGACGTCGTCGGGGATCATGTCCTGCTCGATGAGCATCCGGACGAAGTCGTAGTCGGTCTGGCTGGCCGCCGGGAAACCGACCTCGATCTCCTTGTAGCCCATCCGGACCAGCAGGTTGAACATGCGCCGCTTGCGCTCCGGCGACATCGGGTCGATCAGGGCCTGGTTGCCGTCGCGCAGGTCGACCGCGCACCAGCGCGGGGCGGCCTCGATGCGGCGGGCGGGCCAGCGCCGGTCCGGCAGGTCGACCCGGAACTGCTCGTGGTAGGGCCGGTAGCGCTGGTACGGCATGCGGCTCGGCTGCTGGCGGGCGATGGGGTCGGGCCGGGCAGTGGAGATCGGGTGGCCAACGCCGGATTGGGCGCCAGGGTGGGTGGTTCTAGAGGAAACTTCCGACATTGTGATAGTCCTCTGCAGGGTCATGCGACAGGTCGATGAGCTCGATCCCGGATCGACGACGGTGTCGTCCGGCTCAACGTGGGATCGACCGGCGGTCGGCGCTCAGAAAGGCAGCGGCACGACGCGACGCCGCGGCGAGGTGCCGGCCCGATGGGCCTCGCCGCGGCAACGAAGAAGCAGCGCCTGCCACATGACCCGGCCACGCTATCACAACGATCTCGGTGCCCGGACCTGTGATCCCAGTACGCGGACGCCGGTGCTCGGCCCTCCGGTCGTCAGGTGCCGTTCTCGGACGGCGGCGGCGCGGTGGGCAGCGGATCGCCGTCCACCACGGGCGCGGGCAGCGGCACCGTCGGCGGCGCGGCACCCGGCGGCGACGCGAGCACCAGCGTGCCGAACTCGGTACGCGCGCCGGTCAGCGTCCCGTCCGGGGTGTAGCAGTAGATCCCGGGGGCGACCGGCGAGAGCAGCGAGGCCGCCGTGGACTCGACGGAGTAGCAGGCTCCGGTCACCCCGGCAAAGGGTTCGGCGGGCGAGACCGAGAGCGGCGCCCGCCGGTCGGTGAACACCTCCCGCCAGGTGGTGAAGATGTGCGGCACCCGTGGGTCGACGGCCGCTGGCATCGCGCCGCCCGGGTCGGCGACCCGGACACACGAGCCCGGCTGGGACACCGACGGCAGCACACACTGGTAGAGGCCATTGGCGTTCGTGACGATCCCCACGTCGACCGCCCCGCCGTGCGCGCCGCCCGGCACGTCCACCCGCCAGGAGCCGTCGGCGGCGAGCGTCACAACGACCGTCCCCGGCTCCGGGGCGTCCGGCCGGTGCAGCGTGTAGAACGCGACCGTCCGGCGGTCCTTGGCGGCGGCGGCGAGCGCGGCGAGCTGACCCCGGGCGTCGCCCGGGACGCCCGGCGCGGGCGTGCCGGGCGACGCAGGCTCCTCGGCCCCTGCACCGCCGCCCGGGTCACCCATCGCCGGCTGGTCGCCCCCGCAGCCGGCGGCCACCAGCAGCGCGGCCGCGAGACAAAGCACACCGATCATGACTGGCCGTACCCGCACGCGCCGATTCTCCCGGATCCGCCTGTGACGCTCGGCACGTCGTCGGCGACACGCCGCGCGTATGGCCGTGCATCCGGCGGGGTATCCGGCCGTATCGTGGGAAGCTCGCTCGCTGCGCATCCAGGCCGCCGGTACGCTGAAATGGTCTCAGCGGCGCCGCCGGAACGTTGACCGGCGGCATGTTTCTTGTGGAGGAGCCGAGCTGCGGTGGCGCTCGTGGTGCAGAAGTACGGGGGCTCTTCGGTCGCCAACGCCGAGCGGATCAAGCGCGTGGCCGAGCGGATCGTCGCCACGCGCAAGGCCGGGCACGACGTGGTGGTCGTGGTCTCGGCCATGGGTGACACCACCGACGAGCTGATCGACCTGGCCCACCAGGTCAGCCCGGTGCCGCCCGGCCGCGAACTCGACATGCTGCTCACCGCGGGCGAGCGCATCTCGATGGCGCTGCTCGCCATGGCCATCCACAACCTCGGGTACGAGGCCCGGTCGTACACCGGCTCGCAGGCCGGCGTGCTGACCACCTCCAACCACGGCCGGGCCCGGATCATCGACGTGACGCCGGGCCGGGTGCAGAGCGCGGTGGACGAGGGCGCGATCACGATCGTGGCCGGCTTCCAGGGCGTCGCGCAGGACACCAAGGACATCACCACGTTGGGCCGGGGCGGTTCGGACACCACCGCCGTCGCGCTGGCCGCGGCGCTGAAGGCGGACGTCTGCGAGATCTACACCGACGTGGACGGGGTGTTCACCGCCGATCCCCGCATCGTGCCCA
>VSCG01000138.1:0-6906 GCA_047459115.1 Micromonosporaceae bacterium | reverse complement strand
CAGCAGCACCAGGAGCGTGGCGCTGAGCGCCACCTCTGCCCGGGCCACCTCCGTGAGCTTGATGAGGAACGGTGCGCCCGCCGACATCGCCACCAGGATCAGCCCGGCCTCCAGCGGCCGGTCGAGCGGCCAGAGCCGAACGATCCCGATCGCGAGGAGGGGGACCAGCACGAAGTTGGCGAGCAGCGCCCGCGCCAAGGCCCGCAGGTCACGCAACGGGCCGAGGATCTGCTTGGCCGAGTGCGCGAGACCGACCGAGAGCATCGAGGTTACGGCGAACACCAGGACCGCGAGGTCCGCCGTCCGGGAGAGGAGATCACGAATCATGGTCCGGCCGCCCAGTGCCCGACTGAATCGGCGCGCTGGTGGCGGGCGTCGGCGGCTGCGGCACGCCCGGATGAGCCGGCGCACCTGGTCTCTCGGCCGGCGCGGGTGACCTTCCGCTTGTCGTGGCCATGACGCCTCTCGTACCTGTCCAACGAGGTTTCTCACCGCGTCTGGAGCATTCGCCGGCCCCGCCCGCGGTCCGGCGGCCGTGTCGTAGCCCGCTGGTAATGTGCCGCCATGTTCCGCAGCCCTGCGATCAACGTCTACTCCCACGACATCATGCGGCTCGTGGCGTTCTACGAGGGCCTCGGGTTCCGGGAGACGTTCCGGACGCCGAAGGTCGGTACGCCCGTGCACGTGGAGCTGGGCCTGGACGGCTTCACCATCGGGATCGCCTCGGTCGACGCGGCGATCGCCGACCACGGCCTGAAGCCCGAGCTCGGTGGGCGCCCGGTCGAGATCGTGCTCTGGACCGACGACACGGACGGCGCGTATGCGCGGCTGACGGCGGCCGGTGCCCCGTCGCTCAGCCCGCCGCACGACTTCCTGTCCAGGCTCCGCGTCGCCTGGGTCGCCGACCCGGACGGCAACCCGATCCAGCTCGTCCAGGATCGCAGCTCGGGCCAGGCCTGACCTGTTCTGCAGTGGCCGCCCGTGGCGACGTGGGCGGCACCGAGTCCCGTCGAGCGACCAAGGGCCTCTGGACGGCACCGTTGGTAGCTACCTCGTCATGATCATCGCTACGCCTCGTAGATCCAGGTGCCGCCGTCGGGCCCGTCCGGTTCCCACCTGGCCCGGCGGTACTCGAAGCGGCGGGTAACTTCGTGCGGCCCGTGAACCCGAGCTGTGTAGACCTCCGGTGGGTTTTTCACATCGTCCACCTCGATCGTTGCCCGCTCGCCGTTGCGGGGACCGCCGTGGAGGGTCACGTTCACAGTCGCCATGCCAGCACGTTAACCGGATTGTCCGGAAATAATCCCCTGGTCACCCCTGGGAGACCAGGCTCTTCAGGCCGCCCTTGCTCTGCTCGTCGTCGTGCAGCAGAGCAAGAGGAGCATGCCGTCGGCACCCCGAGGGCGCGGGGCTTACCCAGAACCGGACGGGGTACGACCAGGCGATGAGCAGCAGCAGGCGCGAGCACGAGAAGACCGGGTCGGAGTCGGCCCGGGCGCGGCGGCACGCCGGCAGCGGGGCGCGCGGCAGGCAGGGCGCGACGGTGGAGCGGGACCCGACGCGGCGGCGGGCGCGGGTCGCGACCGGGACCGCTTCGACGGAGCGTGACTTCGGCCGGTCCAAGACCGAGCGGGAGGGCCGCGAGAACCGGGAGGGTACCGGCTGAGCCGGCCAGTCGTCCGACTCGACGCGCGCGGGCGGGACAACCGGTGGTGGCCGACCGTATGGTGTGGGAATGGTCCTGGCCCACCAGCACAACCCGATCGTCGCGCTGCGCGAGTTCGTGGATCGGGTGTCGCCCTTCGATCCCGACCCCGACGGTGGTCCGGTCGTATCGGTCGATCTGCGGCTGCGTGCACAGACCGTCACTTTCGAGTTGACCGAGCACACCGCGCGGGCGCTGTGCGAGGCGTTGCACCGCTACTACGACCCGGCGGACGTGGGGCCGTGCGACCGGTGCGGCAAGCGTCGCATCGACCACAATCTGCGCTGCCTCGACTGTGGTCACGTCAACGGGGTGTTCGGCCAGGTGCTGCTCGAGCACGCTGAACGCATGCGCCGCCAGGAGCAGGAACTCCAGGCGTCACCGGGCGCGGAGCCGTAGCCCGACATGTGATGTCGTCAGCCGGGCGGGCGGGTTAAAGGTGTCGGCCGCTGGGCAGATGGACCCACATGGAGCGGGGACGGCTCCTCGGCGGGCGGTACCGGCTGGAGGAAGAACTCGGACACGGCGGCATGTCGGTCGTGTGGCGTGCGCACGACGACGTCATGGGCCGCAAGGTGGCGGTCAAGCTGTTGACGCCCAAACTGGCCGGCGACACCACCCTGCTCGACCGCATCCGGGCGGAGGCCCGGGTTGCCGCCTGCATGTGCCACCCGCATGTGGTCAACGTGTACGACTACGGCGAGGCGTCGTTCGGTGAGGGCCAGCCGGTGCCGTTCGTCGTCATGGAGATCGTCGAGGGGACATCGCTGTCCGAGGCGCTCGCCAACGGGCCGCTGGAGTGGCGGGCGGCGGTCCGCGCGTGCGCGGAAGTGGCCTCGGCGCTCGCGGTGGCGCACGCGCGCGGCATCGTCCACCGCGACGTCACACCCCGCAATGTCATGTTGACCCCGGCCGGCGCGAAGCTCGTCGACTTCGGCATCTCCGCGACCGTCGGCGAGGCTGAGGTCGGCCCGGGCGGGTTCCTGCTCGGCACACCCGCGTACCTCGCGCCCGAGCGGCTCGACGGCGGGAGCGTCCAGCCCGCCACCGACGTGTACGCGCTCGGGCTGCTGCTCTACAAGGCGCTCACCGGCCGGCTGCCCTGGCAGGGCACCACCACGGCGCAGATGCTCGCCGCCCACCGGTACGTCGAACCGGCCCCGCTGCCGCCCGTGCCCGGGTTGCCGCCGCAGGTCGCCGAGCTGTGCCGCCGCTGCCTGGCCAAGCGGCCCGGCGACCGCCCGACGAGCGCCGAGGTGGCGGCCGTGCTCGCGCCCGCGTGCCTCGGTCCGGAGGCGGTCCGCCCGCCCAGCTGGACCGGGCGGGCGGTGGTTCGAGCCGCGGCGCGGACGGCGGTGGCCCTGCCCGCGGTCACCGTCGCATCGACGCCGCGGCTGCCGTGGTACGCGCGGTGGCTGCCGCACCGCCGCCGGTCGGCGGCGGCGCTCGCGATCGCGGTCGGCCTGCTGCTCGCCGTGGCGGTGCCGGTGGCGGTGGCCGAGCTACGGCGCGACTCGGTGCCCCGGAGGTCCCAGGCCGCCGGGACCGGCGGCCTGGGACCTCCGGGGCTGCCCTGCAAGGTCCGCTACGTGGTGCGCAGCGACTCCGGGCGCGCATTCAGCGCCGGCGTCACCGTCACGAACACCGGCCAGCACGCGATCGACGGGTGGCGGCTGGAGTTCTCCCTCCCCGGTCACCAGCGGGTGCTGCGCGGATCGCCCGGCGACTGGCACCAGTCCGGCCACTCGGTCGTCGTCGACGCCACGTCGGCCGGCACACTCGCCCCCGGCGACGCCGCGGAGTTCGGGTTCGACGCGGCCTACTGGGGCCAGAACCCGTCGCCCACGGCGTTCCACCTCAACGGTGCGGAGTGCGCGGCTGAACTGTCGCGCTAACGGGCGGAGGCAGCCCGGGCGCCGGGCAGCTGCCGGATCGCGTCGAGCACCACCGCGGGCCGCACCTGCGGCAGCATGTGCCCGGCGCCCGGGATCACCGACAGCCGGGCGTGGGGCATCTGTCGGGCAAGTCGCTTCGCGTGCTCGGGCACCCGGAACGGGTCGCGCTCGCCGTACACGATCACGGTCGGCACGCTGATCTCCGGGTACCGCGGGCTCAGCGCCTGCGCGGTAGGGCTGAACGCGAGCACGTCGCGGCGGTTGGCGAGGAACTGGGCGGGCCGCGGCCACAGCGCGGTGGCCCGGGCGAGGTAGCCCTCCGGTACGGGGTCGGGTGCGAACGTGGCGGCGACCATGCGTGGCACGGCCCGGGCGCCGAGCGGCCTGAGGATGGTGTGCCGCAGCAGGGTGCCGAGCACCGGCAGCGTGGCCAGGCGGGAGGTCGGGTCGTCGTGCCCGTCGTACGCGGCGCCGCCGTACGCCGCGGCGCTGATCAGGACGAGCCCGGCGAGCCGGTCCGGGTAATGCAGCGCGTACGCGAGGGCGATCACCCCGCTGTACGAGTGGGCCACGAGGATCGGCCGGTCCACGTCGAGTTCGCGTAGCGCGGCGGCGATCAGTCGGGCCTGCTCGACCGGGGTGACCGGTTCGGCCGGCCGCTGGCTGTGCCCGTACCCGGGCCGGTCGAACGCGATGCCGTGCATGCCGGCGTCGGCGACTGCCTCGAGAGCGGGCAGGAAGTCGTGTGCGTCCAGCAGCCCGCCGTGCAGGAACACCACCGGTTGGCCCTCGCCCCGCTCCAGGTAGTGCAGCCGGGTGCCGGCGACGGTGACGAACCGCCCGTCCGGGGGGTACGCGGTGGTGGCGCGCCGCGTCGCGTACGCGGTCCAGGCGTACAGGCCGAGCCCGAGGCTGACGGAGCCGCCGACGACCAGTGGGACCACGGAACCTCCTCTCAACAGTTTCCTATACGACGTACATGTACATAGTACAGGAGGTCGCCCGGAACCCGTACGGCGTACAGTTGGCAACGTGCCCGCTGGTCGACCCGCCAAGCCGTCCCGCGCCCGTGCGACCGCGCGGGGCCAGCTCAGCCGCGCGGCGATCGTGCGCCGAACGGTCGCGCTGGCCGACGCCGAGGGCGTCGCCGCGGTGACGATCCGCCGGCTGGCCACCGAGCTGCGGGTGACCCCGATGGCGCTGTACTGGCACTTCCCGAGCAAGGAGGACCTGCTCGACGCGGCCGTCGACGCGGTGCTCGCCGAGGTGGCCGGGGTCGGCGCGGCCGGGCCGTGGCAGCGTCGGTTCACCGCGCTGATCGAGGAGCTGGTCGCGGCGCTGCGCGCCCACCAATGGGTGATCGCGGCCGGCGCGGACCGTGCGCTGATGCGCGAACCCGGTCTGGAGATCACCGACCGCGCGCTGGACGCGCTGCGCGACGGCGGGTTCGGGCCGCAGGCCGCCGCGAACCTGGCCCGCAGTGTCCTGCATACCGTGCTCGGCCTGGTGGCCGGCGACCCCGGCCCGGGCCCCACCCGGTCCGCCGCCGACGTGGCCGACCAGGAGCGCCGGACCCGACAGCGCCTGGAGAGCCTGCCGGCGGACCGCTACCCGCGCGTGGTCGAGGCGGCGGCGCCGCTGGCCGCCTGCGCGGACGCGGACGACTACTACCGGGCCGGTCTGGACCTGCTGCTCGCCGGAGTGGCCGCACTCGCCCCCGGGTCGGCCCAGAGGCCGACCGCCGCGCGGACCTGACGCCGCCGTACCCTGTCGCCTGCGGACACGACACCGTGGCAACTTGTGTCCCCTGGCTACATCGTCCCGTGTGCCGGGCCGCTCCTACCGTGACCCGGACACGCTGGCGTCCGCCGGCGTGCAAAGGAGGCGTCATGGCAGCAATACGTGCGTTGATCGCGTCCCGGCCGCTCGGGCGTCGGGGACAGCAGCGGCGCCGGGGGCGGGCCGGCCGGGTCCTGTCGGTCGCCGCGGCGGCCCTGCTCGGCGCCGGGGCGCTCGCCGGATGCGGCAGTCCGCAGGAGGCGGCGAACGGCGGCGGGCAGGAGGACGCGCCGATCAAGGTCGGCCTGGTCCACTCGCAGACCGGTCCGCTCGCCAGCTACGGCAAGCAGTACGCGGAGGGCTTCCGCGCCGGCCTCGCGTACGCCACGAACGGCACCAACAAGGTCGGCGACCGGCAGATCGAGGTGACCGAGGTGGATGACGCCGGGGACCCGGCGAACGCGGTCTCCGCGGTCAAGGACCTGGTCGGCAAGGGCTACAAGATCATCGCAGGCTCCACGGTGAGCGGGGCCGCGCTGCAGGTCGCGCCGCTGGCGGCGCAGAACAAGGTGCTGTTCATCTCCGGTCCGGCGGCCACCGACGGGGTGACCGGGGCCAACCGGTACACCTTCCGGTCCGGTCGCCAGACCTACCAGGACGTGTTGACCGCCAAGTCCTTCATCGGCGCCGCGAGCGGCAAGAAGGTGCTGGTGTTCGCGCAGGACAGCGCCTTCGGAAAGGCCAACGAGGAGGCCGTCAAGCAGGTCATCGGCACCCAGGGAGCGACGGTCGAGGCGGTGCTGGTGCCGGCGAGCGCGACCGACTTCACCCCGTTCGCCAGGCAGGTGCTCGACGCCGAGCCGGACCTGCTCTTCGTGGCCTGGGCGGGCACCACCGCGACCGCGATGTGGCAGGCGCTCGACCAGCAGGGCGTGTTCAACGCGACCACCGTGGTGACCGGGCTCGACCAGCGCGCCTCGTACCCGATCTTCGGCGCGGCCAGCGACAAGATCTCGCTGCTGTCGCACTACTTCGACGGGGCGTCGTCGACCCCGGCCGCCGAGGCCCTCAAGAAGGCCGTGCCCGGTGGGGCCGTCGACCTGTTCCACCCCGACGGCTTCACCGCGGCCCAGATGATCGTGCGCGCGGTGCAGGAGGGCGGCGACGACGTCGACAAGATGATCACCGCGCTGGAGGGCTGGACCTTCGACGGCGTCAAGGGCAAGCTGACCGTCCGCGCCGAGGACCACGCGCTGCTGCAGCCGATGTTCCAGGCCAGGTTCTCCGACGGTACGCCGACGCTGGTCAAGACCCTCGACCCGCAGGAGGTCGCGCCGCCGGTCAGCCAGATGAAGGGCTGAGGCGTACGGTGCCGGCACGAGCGTTGGAGGTCCGCGGGCTGACCTGGCGGGTGGGCGGCCTCGCGATCGTCGACCGGGTCGACCTCGCCGTCGACGAGGGCGAGTTCGTGGCGGTGATCGGGCCGAACGGCGCGGGCAAGACCTCGCTGTTCAACCTGATCTCCGG
>VSCG01000137.1:0-6994 GCA_047459115.1 Micromonosporaceae bacterium | reverse complement strand
CCCCCGCCCCGGCTGCCCCCGCTCGAGGCGAGACGCCGGATACGCCGACCACGCCGGACGCCGGCCCAGCCGCGCGGGCGACCGCCACCACGGACGCGCCGCCCGGTGCCCTCGACGCGGCCGCCGTACGCCGCGTCTGGGACGAGATCGTGACGATGGTGGGGCGGCGCAGCAAACGCGCCGCCGCACTGGTGCGGGAGGCGACCGTACGCGACGTGGACGGCGACACACTCGTGCTGGTGTTCCGCCACGCGGTCCACGCCGACATGCTCGCCGCGTCGCCCGACGTGCTGACCGAGGCGGTGTACGAGGTGCTCGGCGGGCGGTGGCAGATCCGCTGCGAGGTGGGCGGCGACCAGCGCCCGGCGCAGCGCCCCAGCGCCCCGGCCCAGCGTGCCAGCGCGACCGGGCAGCGCTCCGCGGGGCGTCCAGGGGCGGGGCGGCCGGCGGCTGACGACGACTGGCCCTCCCCGGCCCGCCCGGCAGACGCGGTCCATGCGGCCGATCCGTCGGCGAGCGGCCCGGCCGCGAAGGTCCAGCCGCACCAGGCCCCGCCGCCCGGGACCCAGCCGGCCGAGGGTCGGCCGGCTCAGGACCGGCTGGCGCGGACCCGGTCGGCGCGCGCCCGCTCCGCCACGGACCCGAGGTCCGCCGCGGCTCCCCGTACGCCGGAGTCGGGCGGTGCGGACGGGAGCGGGTGGGGCGACGTGCCCCCGCCCGACGAGCCGCCCTACGACCCCGAGTACGACGCGCCGGTGCGTCCGGTGACCGCGCACGAGGGCTTCGACCCGGGCGATGAGCCGCTCGACGAGGTCCTGGACGAGACCACGGCCCGGCAGACCAGTGAGCAGCAGGCGCTGCGGCTGCTGCAACAGGCGCTGGGCGCGGAGAAGATCGGCGAGGTCGATCACCGGTGACCGGACCGGGCCCGGCTAGGCTGGGTCCCAGCCCTTGACCGATGAGGAGAGCCCGTGCGCCCCGGTGGACAGCCCAACTTCAAGCAGCTGATGAAGCTGCAGCGCCAGCTCGCCGCCGCGCAGGCCGAGCTGGCCGAGGCGGAGGTGACGGGTACGGCCGGCGGCGGTCTGGTCGCCGTGACGGTCTCCGGCACCGGTGAGTACAAGTCGGTGAAGATCGATCCGAAGGCAGTCGATCCGGACGACGTGGAGGCGCTGGAGGACCTCGTGCTCGCGGCGCTGCGCAACGCGTCGGAGTCGGTGCGCACGCTCACCGAGGAGAAGATGGGGCCGCTGACCGGCGGCCTCGGCGGCCTGCCGTTCTGATCCCGTGATGTACGAAGGCGCTATCCAGGACCTCATCGACGAGCTCGGCCGGCTGCCCGGGATCGGGCCCAAGAGCGCGCAGCGCATCGCGTTCCACGTGCTGTCGGCCGATCCGACCGACGTCACGCGGCTGGCGGCCGCGCTGACCCGGGTGAAGGAGTTGGTGCGGTTCTGCGCCACCTGCTTCAACGTGGCCGAGTCGGAGCGGTGCCGGATCTGCAGCGATCCGCGGCGCAGCGACGAGGTCCTGTGCGTGGTCGAGGAGCCCAAGGACGTCGTCGCGATCGAGAAGACCGGCGAGTTCCGCGGCCGGTACCACGTGCTCGGCGGGGCGATCAACCCGCTGGAGGGGGTCGGCCCGGACAACCTGCGGATCCGGGAGCTCATGGCGCGGCTGTCCGAGGGGCGGGTCAAGGAGTTGATCCTGGCGACCGACCCGAACACCGAGGGTGAGGCGACCGCGACCTACCTGGCGCTGCTCATCAAGCCGATGGGTATCACCGTGACCCGGCTGGCCAGCGGTCTGCCGGTCGGTGGCGACCTCGAGTACGCCGACGAGATCACCCTTGGGCGGGCCTTCGAGGGCCGCCGAGCGGTCTGAGTAGCGAGCGGCCCGAGGAACGGGCGGTCCGAGGAACGAGCGGTTCGGGTAGCGGGCGGCCTGCGCGACACGTTCGGCGAGCGCACCGGTGCGCCCGGCATCTGACACCCACGGCCACGGATCGGCCGGCCCGCGTAACAAATCCGCATCGACGCGCAATCACCCCGTTTCCGTAGGGTCCCGTGGCCGACTATCGTGCCCGCAACGGTGACCTACGTCACCACTGTGTCCGTATGCAAAGGACAGAGGTGAACCCGATGCGTGCCAGCAGGCAACGCGCAGTGCTCGCGGTCTCCGCCGCGGCCGCTCTGGCGGTCGGACTGGCCGGCTGTGCCGAGAGCCAGCGTGGCGAGCAGAACCAAGCCAGTGACCGGGAACTCATCTTCGGCACGGCCGGCGAGCCCAAGGTGCTCGACCCGGCCTTCGCGAGCGACGGTGAGTCCTTCCGTATTGCCCGCCAGGTCTACGAGACGCTGCTGACCCACGAGGAAGGCGGCACGGAGATCGTCGGCGGCCTCGCCGAGACGTGGGAGAACTCACCGGACGGCAAGGTGTGGACCTTCCACCTGCGCAAGAACGTGAAGTTCCACGACGGCACCGACTTCAACGCCGAGGCGGTCTGCTTCAACTTCGACCGCTGGTACAACTGGAGCGGCCCGCTGCAGCACCCGGCCGTGTCCACGTACTGGCAGGACACCTTCGGCGGCTTCGCGAAGAACGAGGACCCGCAGCTGCCGCCGTCGAAGTACAAGTCCTGCACGGCCCAGGACACCCACACCGCGGTCATCGAGTTCAACGAGGTGTCCAGCACCCTGCCCGGCGCGTTCAGCCTGACGGCCTTCTCGATCAGCAGCCCGACGGCGCTGCAGGAGGGCAAGGCCGACGAGGTCACCGTCGGCAGTGACGGCAGGGTGACCTACCCGGAGTACGCGCTCACCAAGGGCGTCGGAACCGGTCCGTTCAAGATCGTTGAGTGGAACCGGACCAACAAGGAGACGATCCTCGAGCGCAACGACGACTACTGGGGCAGCAAGGCGAAGATCAAGCGGCTGATCTTCAAGACGATCGACCAGGAGACCGCCCGCCGGCAGGCGCTGGAGGCTGGCGAGATCCACGGGTACGACCTGGTCGCGCCCGCCGACGTGCCGAGGCTGCAGGAGGCCGGGTTCAACGTCCCGACCCGCGAGGCGTTCAACGTCCTCTACCTCGGCATGGGTCAGGACAACCCGATCCTCGCCAAGCCCGAGGTGCGCCAGGCCATCGCGCACGCGGTCAACCGCGAGTCGATCGTCACCTCCAAGCTCCCGCCCGGCGCCGAGGTGGCCACGCAGTTCATGCCGCCGAGCATGGCCGGCTGGTCGCCCGACGTGCCGAAGTACGAGTACGACCCGGAGAAGGCCAAGCAACTGCTGGCCGCCGCCGGGGCGGAGGGCGCGACGCTGAAGTTCTACTACCCGACCGAGGTGACGCGGCCCTACATGCCGGATCCGAAGGCGATCTTCGAGTCGATCAAGGCGGACCTGGAGGCGGTGGGCCTCAAGCTGGAGATCGTCCCCGAGATCTGGACGCAGTACACCAACACGGTGCGCGCCGGCACGCCGGACCTGTGGCTGCTCGGCTGGACCGGCGACTACAACGAGGCCTACAACTTCATCGGCACGTTCTTCGGCGCGCCGAAGCCGGCGGACTTCCAGTTCAGCAACCCGGAGTTGCACGCCGCACTGCAGGCGGTCGACCAGGAGCCCGACCGGGACAAGCGGATCGAGATGTACAAGGAGATCAACAAGCAGATCATGGAGTTCCTGCCGGGTCTGCCGATCTCGCACTCGCCGCCGTCGATCGTGTTCGCGAAGAACCTGACCGGGATCAAGCCGAGCCCGCTGACCGCCGAGGTGTTCAACAACGCGGAGTTCACCTCCTGATCAGCGGCCGCACGGTCGTAGTCCCAC
Source organism: Micromonosporaceae bacterium (assembly GCA_047459115.1). GTDB lineage: Bacteria > Actinomycetota > Actinomycetes > Mycobacteriales > Micromonosporaceae > VSCG01. Next base: position 3,161 of record VSCG01000137.1, on the reverse strand, counting down.
GACGGCGCCCCGCCGCCCGATCGCGGCGGGGCGCCGCTCCCCCTGGGAGTGTCGATGTTCCGATTCATCGTCCGGCGCCTGCTGCAACTGGTGCCCACCCTCTTCGGCCTGTCCGTCCTGCTGTTCGTCTGGATCCACAACCTGCCGGGCGGGCCGGCCGCGGCGCTGCTCGGCGAGCGGGCCACACCCGAGCGCATCGCCCAGTTCCACCGCATGCTCGGCCTCGATCAGCCGATGCACGTCCAGTACGCGCGTTTCATGCGTCAACTGCTCACGCTGGACTTCGGCAACTCGATCCAGACCGGGCGGCCCGTGACGCACGAGTTCCTCGAGCGCTTCCCGGCCACCATCGAGTTGACCGCCGTCGCGATGCTCATCGCCATCGGGGTCGGCATTCCGCTGGGCTTCCTCGCGGCGCGCCGCCACGGGCGCTGGCTGGACACCGCCTCCGTGGCAGGCTCGCTGCTCGGCATCTGCATCCCGGTCTTCTTCCTGGCGTACCTGCTCAAGTACGTCTTCGCGCTGCAACTGCACCTGCTGCCCACGCAGGGCCGGCTGACCGCGGGGATGCAACGCACCGACATCACCGGCTTCTACGTCCTGGACGGGATCATGACCCGGGAGTGGGACGTGGTGGGCGACGCGCTGATGCACCTGATCCTGCCGGGGCTCGCGTTGTCCAGCATCCCGCTCGCGATCATCGTGCGGATGACCCGGGCGAGCGTGCTCGAGGTGCTGGGCGAGGACTACGTGCGCACCGCCGAGGCGAAGGGCCTCACCGAGCAGGTGGTCCGCCGCCGGCACATCCTGCGTAACGCGCTGCTGCCGGTGGTCACCACGATCGGGCTGCTCACCGGCGGGCTGCTCTCCGGCGCGGTGCTCACCGAGAGCGTGTTCGCGCTCAACGGCGTCGGCTCCTTCGTCAAGGACTCCATCTTCTACAGCGACTACCCGGGCCTGATGGGCTTCGTGCTCATCTTCGCGATGACCTACGTCCTGGTGAACCTCGCTGTCGACATCTCGTACACGTTCATCGACCCGAGGGTGAGGGTGCGATGACCCTGCTCACCCCCGGCCGCAAGGCCGAGAAGATCGACCGGCTCGCCGAGTTGACCGCGCTCGCCGACGAGGCCGGGCGCAGCCTGTGGCAGGAGGCGTTCGCGCGCCTGCGGCGCAACCCGATGGCGATCGCCGGTACGGTCATCGTGGCGCTGTTCCTGCTGCTGTCGATCGTCGGGCCGCTGGTCGCGCCGTACAGCCCGACCGCGCAGACCTGGCGGGAAGAGACGAGCATGGCGCAGGGGCTGTTCCCCGGCCCGCGCGCCGAGAACTGGCTCGGCGTCGACCACCTCGGGCGGGACTTCTTCAGCCGGCTGCTGATCGGCGCCCGGCAGACGCTGCTGGTCGGTGTCGTGGCGACGCTGGTCGGGTTCGCGCTCGGCACGCTGCTCGGCGCGATCTCCGGTGCCGCTGCGGGGCTCGGCGGCCGGCGCGGCCGGTGGCTGGACAACACGCTCATGCGCGCCACCGACGTGCTGCTCGCGCTGCCCAGCCTGCTGCTCGCGGTCAGCATCGCGGCGGTGCTCGGGCGCAGCCTCACCTCGGTCATGATCGCGGTCGGGGTGGTGCAGATCCCGATCTTCGCCCGGCTGCTGCGCGGCTCCATGCTCGCCCAGGCCAACGCCGACTACGTGCTGGCCGCGCGAGCGCTCGGGGTACGGCGGTGGCGGGTCGTGCTCGGCCACGTGGTGCCGAACTCACTCGGCCCGGTGATCGTCCAGGCCACCCTCACCCTCGCCACGGCGATCATCGAGGCGGCCGCGCTGTCCTACCTGGGTCTCGGCAACCCCGACCCCGCCACGCCGGAATGGGGGGTCATGCTCGCTGACGCGCAGGTCTTCCTCGAGGTGCGGGCGTCGTGGGCGTTCTATCCGGCCGCGGGCATTGTGATCACCGCGCTCGGCTTCACGCTGCTCGGTGAGGCGATGCGCGAGGCCCTCGACCCGAAGCTGCGGAAGTGAGCTCCACTCGGGACGCCAGCGGGCGCCGCAAAGCGGAGTTCGCGGCCAGGCGGCCCGAAATCAGGAGGTGTGATGGCGCTGCTTGAAGTCTCGGACCTGTCGGTGGTGTTCGCCCGGCGCGGGCAGCGCGAGGTACGCGCCGTCGACGGCGTCACGTTCGCCGTCGACTCCGGCGAGGTGGTCGGCCTGGTCGGCGAGTCGGGCTGCGGCAAGAGCGTCACCTCGCTCGCGGTGATGGGGCTGCTGCCGAAGCGCGGTGTACGGGTCGGCGGGCAGGCGGTCTTCGACGGGATGGACCTGCTGCGCCTGGACGCCCGGGCGATGCGTGACGTCCGCGGGCAGGACATCGCGATGATCTTCCAGGATCCGCTCTCCTCGCTGAACCCGGTCGTGCCGATCGGCGTGCAGGTCACCGAGGTGCTGGCCAGGCACCGGGGCCTGAAGGGCGACGCGGCCGCGAAGGAGGCGGCGGAGCTGCTCGACCGGGTCGGTATCCCCGACCCGCGGCGGCGGCTCAAGGAGTACCCGCACCAGCTGTCCGGCGGCATGCGGCAACGGGCGCTGATCGCGATGGCGGTCGCCTGCCGGCCGCGGCTGCTCATCGCCGACGAGCCGACCACCGCCCTGGACGTGACCATCCAGGCGCAGATCCTGGAACTGCTCAGGGACCTGGTACGGGAGTCCGGCACTGCGCTGATCATGATCACTCACGATCTCGGGGTGGTCGCCGGCATGTGCGACACGATCAACGTGCTCTACGCCGGCAAGGTGGTGGAGACCGCGGACCGGCGGGCGCTGTTCGCCCGGCCTCGCCACCCGTACACGGTCGGGTTGCTGCGCTCGATCCCGCGTCTGGACACGGTACGCGGGGAGCGGCTCACCCCGATCCGCGGTTCGGTGCGTGACGTGCTGCCGTGGGCGGAGGGGTGCGCGTTCGCGCCGCGCTGCGACCGCCGAGTGGACGACTGCCTGAACGGCCCGCCGGACCTGGTGCCCGTCGACGGGCGCAGCCACGAACACCGCTGCGTCAACCCGGTCCCGCCCGAGGCGGTGTCCCCGCGCGAGCAGGTGGAGGAGCTGGTATGAGCGCCGTCAGTGAGGCCCTCGACAATGAGGTCCTGGTCGAGGTCCGCGACCTCA
>VSCG01000136.1:0-7020 GCA_047459115.1 Micromonosporaceae bacterium | reverse complement strand
CCGTTCCCAGTGGCGCTCCCGGGGACCAGGCCGGCACCGGGACCCGCGGGGGTGCCCTCTTGCGCTGAGCTCATGAACCCATCACCGTGTCCACCAGGTCTAGTCCGAGGTCGGTGCCGAGCCGGTCCACGGACAGCCCGGCGTCGGCGTACCAGTCCTCGGTGGCTTCGGGGTGCGGCCCGACGACGCCGACCCGGCCGGATCCGAATCCGGCGACCAGGGCGGCGATCGTGCCGTTGGGGTAGGTGGCCAGGACCGTCACATCGGCGTCCGGGCGCACCTGGAAGTACGGGCCGTCCTGAAAGAACAGCGTGCGCTTGCTGCCCCGCCAGGAGACGTCGACCAGCGTGCTCTCCTCGTCGGCTACGGTCGGCGCCGGGGAGGCGATGTACTGGTCGGTGTCGCCGGGCAGCAGCGCGTATCCGGGCGTCGCGCCGGCCAGGTACCCACCGAGGCAGAAGCCCAGGTATCTCCCTCCGGAGTGGACGAACCGGCGGATCGCCGCCCGGTGGCGGCGCACGTAGCGGTAGCCGTCCTCGAGGCTTTCCCCGCCGGGCTGGGCGTACACCGCCGCACCGCGCAGCGTGCGCGCAGACAGCCGCGCGTCCCCGTCCGGCCCGACGTAGCGCACGTCGAAGCCCCACCGGCTCGCCTCGAGCAACCGCGCCACCGCCTCGGGACAGCCGGGCAGCGACGCCGGCCCCCGGTACACCAACGCCACCGGCCGCCCGGCCCGCCCGCTCGCCCGTCGGAACCTCATGACCATCGCCCCGGGTAGGGGTTGTCGAGGGTCAGCGCCGTGCAGCGCACGCCGCCGCCGCCCTTGGCGAGCTCGGTCGTGTCGAGCTCGACCACCCGCAGGCCGCGCGCGCGCAACGCGGCGGCCAACCGCGGCGCCTGGCGGGTCATGGTCACGGTGACCCCGTCGCTGATCAGGTTGAGCGCGAAGCGCGACGCCTCCTCGACGGACACCTCGATCAGGTCCAGCCCCAGCCCGGCCAGCCGACGCCGGCTCGGCTCGTCGAGCGCCTGCGGGCAGTACGCCACGGCGCGCCCGCTCTCGATCACCCCGACCGCCAGATCCAGGTCGTACCAGCGCGGGCTGACGGTGCGCAGCGGCACCACCTCGTAGCGGAGTTCGCGGGCGAGCACGTCGTGCATCCGCCGGTCGGTGCGCTGCCCGTACCCGGCCAGCAACACGTCGCCGCACGCCAGCGCGTCGCCCTGCCCGCTGAACGGGTACGGCGCCTCGATCACGTGGAAGCCACGCTTGACCAGCCACTCCTGGAAGTACGGGAGCTCCGCCTTGCGCTCGGGCGGCGGGCAGCCGAGCACCGCCCGGTCCCCGCGGACCACGGCGGCGTTGGCGGTGAACACCATGTCCGGGCATTCGGGCGCGGACGGGATGTACTCCACCCGCCGGCCCGCGGCCAGGTGCGCGGCCACGATCGCCTCGTGTTCGGCCACCGCGGCCGCCGGGTCGGGCTGCACCCCGGTGTCCATGTACGGGTTGATCTCGTAGTCGACCCGGAAGTGGGTCGCGTCGCAAACCAGCAGTTCGGTGTTCACCGCGCGGCTATCTCCTCGATCGTGTGGTGGGTGCTCACGCCTTGGGCGGGGATGCCCCGCCACCGGCTACCGGCGGTGAGGTGTTCGCCCTTCATGAGCAGGGACAGGGAACCCAGGCAGACGTCGTCGCCGACGACGGCGTCGTACAGGACGATCGACCGGGTTCCGATGGTGGCGCCGGGCTTGATGGTGACGACGGACATCTTCATCACCCGGTCCTCGAACAGGTGGGTCTGCAGCGACGCCTCCAGGCCCACCGTGGCGTCGTCACCGATCTCGACGAGATCGAACTCGGTGATGTAGGTGGTGCCGATCCAGGTGCGCTTGCCGACGCGTACGCCGAACCAGCGCAGCACCGGCGGCAGGAATGGGGTGCCGACCAGCAGGCCGACCCCGGCGGGCACGGCCGCCGCCTCGTACAGGCCGGTGACGAACTCGGTGCGGCGCACGAACCTGCTCCACAGCGGCTCCACCCGCGGCCGGTACCTGCCGACCACGTTGCGTTTGGTCGCCGCGCAGAACCCGATCACGGCGAGCGCGACCGCCACGGTGACGAACGGCGAGGCCAACGCCGGCAGGGCCAGGTCCCGCCCGTTGGCGAGTTCGGACAGCACGAGCAGGTACAGGTACGCGCTGGCACCGAGCAGCGACGCGGGCAGGGTGGCCCGCCAGAACTCGACGAACAGCCGGTGTGCCACCAGGCGGCGCGGCGGGCGGAACGTCTCGGCCTCGGAGAACGAGCCGCTGCTCTGTCGCACGGGCAGGTGCATGGCCGGCGAGCCCAGCCACGAGGTGCCCTCGGGCACCCGCTGGTGCGGCGGCAGGGTGCCGACGCCGACCAGCGAGTTGGCGCCGAGCTCCGCGCCGGCCGGCACGAAGGCCGCGTTGCCGACGAACGCCCGGCTGCCCACGGTCGTGGGCAGGAACGCCACCCGACCGTTGGCGAACGCGGCCGCCCCCACGCTGGCCATGTCGGCCACGAAGCTGTCCTGCCCGAGGTCGAGCAGGTCCGGGTCGAGGTGGGCGGCGGTGGAGACCTCCGCGCCGCGACCCACGCGCGCGCCGAGCATCCGCAGCAACGGGACCGTGTACAGGGTCGCGTACAGTGAGTTGGTGAAGATCAGGCTGAACTCCAGCAGCTTGTCCGCGATCCACTTGCGCACCCCGAGCCCGCTGCGCACCGGGTGGATGCCGACCGGGACGTGCGGCAGCACGAGGCGCTTGCCGACGGCCACCACCAGGCACACGGTCAGCACGTAGACCGGGCCCGCGGGCAGCGTCGCGATCAGTCCCGCGAGCACACCCCAGGTCAGCAGGGCCCACCAGACCAGCACCACGCTCGGCACGATCATCGCGATCACACTGAGTTCGAGTACGGCCAGGCCGAACGCGGCGGCGAGGATGTGCCACGGCCGCCAGCCGGGGGCGGGTGGTTCGCGCAGCATCTCCTCGACGCTGCCGGCGAGCCGGTCCGCCGGCGCCGACGGGGAGCCGGACCAGCGTTCGCCGGGTGGCACCTGCTCGTCCTGAGCGAGCAGGGACTGCTCGCCGAGTCCCGCGTCCGCGCCGACCGACGCCCCGGGCTCGAGCACCGTGTTCGCCCCGACGAACGCGCGCGGCCCCACCACGATCGGGGCGACGGTCACCCAGCCGTCGGACACCTGCCACGGACGCAGCGAGACGCCGTACCCGATGGAGGCGTCGTCGCCGATCTCGATGAGCGTGGGCAGGCTGATCTCACTCGTCGCGATGCTGGTGCGGCGGCCCACGCGGGCGCCGGTCAGCCGCAGGTACGTCGCCATCAGCGGGGACCCGCTGAGCACCTGCAGCGGCCCGATCGCGAGCAGCAGGTTCAGCGCCCAGATCCGCAGGTACGTCAACCCCCACAGCGGGTAGCGCCCGGGCCGGATGCCCGCGGCGAGCGGCCGGAAGAGCAGGACCGGCAGCACCCAGCGGACCGTGAGGTAGCTGAGCAGGACCGCGATCATCAACTGCACGAGCACATCCACCGAGACGTGGCCGTCGTGCGAGGTGTAGACGTACGACACGGGCAGCGTGATGACCAGCAGCAGCAGGTAGATGATGAGCGCCTGGCCGATGCCGGCGAGGGCGATGCGCTCGGTGGTGTGGCGCAGCGGCTGCGGTCGGGGCGCGACGGCCGGGGCGTCCGGGCTGGTGGCCCGCCCGAGATGCGCGGCCAGGCCGCGGATCGTCGGATGGTCGTAGAGGTCGCGCAGCGCGGGGTTGCCGCCCACCGCACGGGCCCGCAGCAGTGAGACCACCTTCGCGGCGAGCAGCGAGTGTCCACCCAGGTCGGTGAAGAAGTTTGCCTCGACCGACAGCGTCTGCGCATCGACGCCGAACGCCTCGGCCCAGGCCGCGCGGACCTGTTCCTCCAGCTCCCCCTCGGCGGCCACGACCGGGCCCGTGGCACGGGTGAGCCGCCGTACCGGCGCGGGTAGCTGCCGGCGGTCCACCTTGCCGCTGGGCATCATCGGCAGCGCGGCGACCATGTCGAGGAACGACGGCACCATGTAGGCGGGCAGGCGGGTCTGCAGCTGCTCGCACAGCCGGCTGATCAGTACGTCGCCCGCGTCGTCGCCCGTGTCGCCGTTGGCGGGCACCACGTAGGCGGCCAGCTCGGAAGGGGCGTCCGGGGCGTCGGAGACCGGCACGAGCGCGGCGACCGCCTCGGCCACGTCCGGGTCCTCCAGCAGCACGTTCTCGATCTCGCCGAGGTCCACCCGGTGGCCCCGGATCTTCACCTCGGCGTCCGCCCGCCCCAGGTACTCGATCTCGCCGTACTCGGTGATCCGCCCGAGGTCCCCGGTCCGGTAGAGCCGGCAGCCGGGCGGGGCCAGCGCGTGCTCGATGAACCGGTCGGCGGTCAGGTCCGGCCGCCCCACGTACCCCCGGGCCACGCCGGGCCCGCCGATGCAGATCTCGCCGACCTCGCCGTCGGGGACCAGGTTGCGCTCCTCGTCGAGCAGCACGATCGAGTACGTCGGCAGGGGCCGGCCGATGGTGACCGGCCGGCCCGGCCGCAGCTCGCACCAGGTCGCGGTCACCGTCGCCTCGGTCGGCCCGTACGTGTTGAGGATCCGGCGGCCCGGACGGCTCCACCGCTCGACGAGCTGCCCCGGGCACGCCTCGCCGCCGACGAGCAGGTTGCGGATGCGGGGCAGGTCGCGCGGGATCGTGGCGAGCAGGGTCGGCACGCAGTAGAAGACGGTGACGCCGGTCTCCTCGAGGAAGTCCGCGAGTTCCGCGCCGAGGCGGCGGGAATCGTTGGGACCGGCCACGAGCGTGGCGCCGACCGACCACGTCGGCCAGATCTCCTCGATGGAGAAGTCGAACGCGATCGTCATGCCCTGGTAGACCCGGTCGTCGGGGCGCACGTCGTACACGAGGGGCACCACGTCGAGGAAGTTGCAGATGCTCGACTGCGCCACCTCCACGCCCTTGGGCCTGCCGCTGGAGCCGGACGTGTAGATGACGTAGGCGGCCGGGTCCGTCCCCGATCCCTCCTCTTCGGACAGATCGGGCCGGCTGGCCGAGGCGGCGGCGAGCGCGGCGACGGATTCGTCGAGTCGCAGCACCCGCCGGTCGAGGTCGGCCGTCGCCGCGGCGAGGTCCGACGAGGTGAGCACCAGGTCGACGTCGGAGTCCTCGGCGATGTACGCGACCCGGTCCGGCGGGGACTCGGGGTCGATCGGCACGAAGGCCGCCCCGGCCTTGCCGACGCCCAGCAACGCCACGTACGTGTCGACCGAGCGGCGCAGCAGGATGGCCACCCGTGCGCCGGTGCGCACGTCCAGGTCGCGTAGGCAGTGGGCGAGGCGGTTGGCGCGCTCGTCCAACTCCCGGTAGGTCAACCGCTCGCCGTCGCATTCGAGCGCGACGGCGAAGGGGTTGCGGTCGCAGGTGGTTTCGAAGACGTGGTGCATGCGCCGGATGCCAGCGGACCGGCCACCAAATCGCTCGTCCCGTAATCCGCCCGTCGGCTCTGCCTCGACCGTGGCGGTGTGGTCGCCGACGCCGGGGCCAACCGGGTGCGGGTGTTCAGGCAGTGCTGACGTCGTTGTCTCGGAGGTGGATGCCTGATTCACGGACCTTTTCCTCGCTCAGTCGCCGCTGATGCCTCCCGGTATGCGCCAGCGGTAGGGCGGGGAGTGCGTGTTGGGCGGCGCGGACGGGTGGCCCCCGTCGTCCCGGAGCCGGTCTCCTCGGCTGGCGATCGTCATGCTGACTCCAGGTCAGGGCAGGGCGTCCGCCGCTCGCTGACGGGCGCCATAAAACGAACAAAGGGTAGAAAAGGTACTTTTAGTGCGAGTGGTAAATCACTATGCAGATGCTAGCAAGACAGACACACTGCGGCGGCGAAATGCCGAGAAGCGACGGGGTCAGCGCTTGGGGCGCAGGGTGTCGACCCGCGCGACGGACTCGTCGATCCGTGCCTCGGTGATGCGCCCCTGGCGGACCAGGTTGACCACGTTGTCGATCGTTCCGTCGACGACCCTCGAGTCGTACACCTGCTGGTTGGCGAACACGAGCAGATCCACACCCGCCTGAAGGGCGAGCGCCACGGCGTCGTCACGGCCGTACCGGGCGGTGATCGCGGTGGCCTGCATGTCGTCGCTGACGACCGGGCCCTGATAGCCGAGCCTGCCGCGCAGCAGGTCGGTCACGACCGCCGGCGACAGCGACGTCGGGCGGTCCGGGTCGAGCTTGCGGTTGATCACGTGGGCGGCCATGACGGAGTCGGCCAGGCCGTCGGCGATCAACCGCTGGAACGGCTCGAGTTCGTCCTCCCGCCAGGTGTCGGTGACGTCGACGACGTCGAAATCCGTGTTCCCCACCGAGCTGCCGATGCCCGGGAAGTGCTTGAGCGAGGTCTTGACGCTGCCGGCCCGGTGGACCTGGATCTCCTCGGTCGCGTTCGCCACGACCACGTCCGGGTCGGCGGAGAAGCTCCGTTGCAGACCGCCGATCGCCGGGCTGTTCGGGTTGACGTCCAGGTCGACCACCGGGGCGTAGTTCAGGTTCGCCCCGATCGAGCGCAGGCTGTCCACCATGCCCTGCGCCCACGCGCGCGTCGCCTCGGCCGAGTTCTCGGCGCCGACCTCGGCCTCCGATCTCGTCTCCGGGAACCCGTTGCCGGGGTTCAACCGCGAGGTCGGGCCGCCCTCCTGGTCGATGGAGACGATGAGCCGCCCGGGCGAGGCCTCCCGCAGGGTCCGCACGAGCTCGGTGACCTGCTGCGGCGAGGTGATGTTGCGCCGCGAGTTCGTCTGCAGGTCGCGGTCGAACAGGATGACCCCGCCGAGCCCGTCCCGGACCGCCCTCATGATCCAGTCGTTGGAGTCGAGCCGCTCGCCCCGGAACCCGACGACGAGCAGACTCGCGATCTTGCGTCGGAGCGCGGGTTCGTCGAGCACCGCGGGTGTGGCC
>VSCG01000135.1:0-7336 GCA_047459115.1 Micromonosporaceae bacterium | reverse complement strand
GTGACGCGGCGGCCGGTCGGGGCGCACGCGCCCACGGCCGGTGGGCTGGCCACCACCGCGCTGCCCTACCTGGGCTCGGCCGGGGCCGAGGCGGTGCAGGTCTTCGTCTCCAACCCGCGCGGCTGGCGGCTGTCCGCCGGGAACCCGGCCCAGGACGAGGCGTTCCTGGCGGGCTGCGTCGAGCGCGGGGTGCCGGCGTACATTCACGCGTCCCTGCTGGTCAATCTCGGCTCACCGACCGAGCAGACCGTCGAACTGTCGGCCGCGACCCTGGCGCACGCGATCGAGCGCGGGATCGCCATCGGCGCCCGCGGCGTCGTCTTCCACGCCGGTAGCGCGGTGGACGCCGAACACACCGCACAGGCGATGCGCCAGGTCCGCTCCTCGCTCGTGCCCCTGTTGGATCGGGCGGCCGAGCTCGGCGGTCCGCGACTGCTGGTCGAGCCGAGCGCGGGCGGCGGCCGATCGCTCGCCGCCCGCGTCGAGCACTTGGGCCGGTACCTGGAGGCGGTCGACGGCCACCCGTGGCTCGGTGTCTGCTTCGACACCTGCCACGCCTGGGCCGCCGGGCACGACGTGGCCGCGCCGGGCGGGATGGCCGGGACGCTGGACGCGCTCGTCGCCACGGTGGGCCCGGACCGGCTGTGGCTGGTGCACGCCAACGACTCACGCGACCCCTGCGGGTCGCTGCGAGACCGCCACGAGAACATCGGCCGCGGCACGATCGGGCAGGCCGCGTTCGCCGAGCTGCTCGCCCACCCGGCCACGGCCGGCGTCCCGGTCATCGTGGAGACCCCGAGCAAGGGCGTCGCCGGCCACGCCGCCGACATCGCCACCCTGAAGGACCTGCGCGGCGGGCCCCAAGCCGCGCGCTGACCCGGGCAGATCGGCCGTGGGCGTCACCCGTCGCGCGAGGGCCATTCGCCCGTCCGGCCGGAGCCGCTGCCCCGGTCGTCGAGCATGAGCGGTGCCCGGCCGTTGACGGTGTAGCGGATGTGCGTGACCTGCGGCGTGTGCACGACCCTGGTCGGGGTGAGCTCGATCGCCTCGAAGTCGCCGAGCCCGAGGTCGGCGTCGAGCAGGCGCATCCCGGCACCCAGCACCACCGGGGCGATGTGGAGTTCCAGCTCGTCGAGCAGGCCGGCCTTCAGGACCTGTCGCAACAGGTTGCCGCCACCGGCGATCGCGACGTTCTTGCCGTTCGCCGCGGCACGCGCCTGTTCGATGGCGCTGACGATCCCGTCGGTGACGTAGGTGAAGCTGGTTCCGCCCTTGCGGACCAGGGTTTCGCGGGGACGGTGCGTCACGACGAAGACCGGTGCGCGGAACGGGGGTTCCTCACCCCACGGCCCTTCACCGCCGTCGGCCATCCGCCTGCCCATGACGTACGCGCCGGCCGCTTCGAAGGTCTCGGCGAGGATGTCCGAGTTCGTGCCCTGCTCGCCGCCGGCGAAGCCCTGCCGCTCCCGCCACGACATCGCGTCGATGACCCAACGCGTGACCCGGAAGAATCCGGCGGCCTCGGCCGACTTCAGCCAGTGCCCGTCGCCGCTGTGCCGGGGACCGGCGTAGTACCCGTCGAGTGACACCGACATCTGTGCGGTCACCTTGGTCATGGTTCTCGCTCCGTTCTCTCGTGCCCTCGGTGAGAGCTGTCATCGAGGGATCGGAGCCGAGCCGCGAATCTCTACATTCGCGCGTCGCCAGTCGCCACATTTTTTGGGAACCGCGAGCTCAGGATTCCCCGGGGCTACTCCCCGTGTCGGTACGGCGGGCGCTCAGCTGCGCCGGAACAGGTCGGTCAGCACCTCGATGGCCCGGTCGATCCCGGCGTCGTCCACATCGAGGTGGGTGACCAGACGCGCGGCGCGCGGCCCCAGGACGGAGACGAGCACCCCCTGCGCCCGCGCCGCCGCCCCGAGCCCCGGGCCGTCCAGGGTGGACTTGGTCAGGTCCAGCGGCACGATGTTGGTGCGCACCTTGGTGGCGTCCACGACGCCGAACGGCGCGAGCGCCTCGGCCAGCCGCCGCGCCCGGGCGTGGTCGTCGGCGAGGCGGGCGATGTGGTGGCGCAGCGCGTACAGCCCGCCGGCGGCGAGGATGCCCGCCTGCCGCATGCCGCCGCCCATCCGTTTGCGGATCCACCGCGCCTTCTCGATGCGCTCCGCGCTGCCTACCACGACCGAGCCGACCGGGGCGCCGAGCCCCTTGGACAGGCACACCGACATCGTGTCGAAGAGCCGCCCGTACACGTGCAGCGGCACCCCGTCGGCGACGTGCGCGTGCCAGATGCGCGCTCCGTCGCAGTGCAGCCCCGCCCCGGCGGTGTCCGCCAGCGCCCGCAGGCGCTCCAAGGTGGACAGCGGGATCACTCCGCCGCCGCCGCGGTTGTGGGTCTGCTCGACGGCGATCGCCCGGGTCGGCACCGCGTAGAACCCGTCCGGTCGGATCATCGCGGCGACCACGTCCGGGTCGATGTCGGCGCCGCACGCCGGCCAGGTCCGCGAGGAGATGCCGCCGTACGCCGCCGCCGCGCCGATCTCGTACGTGAGCACGTGCGCGTCGGCGTCGCACAGCAGCTCGGTCGCCGGCGGCACGAGCACCTGCAACGCGATCTGGTTGGCCATCGAGCCGGACGGCGCGAACAGCGCCGCCTCGTGCCCGAACAGCTCCGCGACGTAGGACTCCAACTCGTTGACCGTGGGGTCCTCGCCGTACACGTCGTCGCCGACCTCGGCGGCGGCCATCGCCTCCCGCATCGCGGCGGTGGGCTTGGTCACCGTGTCGCTGCGCAGATCCACCACGAATCCGGTCACACAGGCGATCCTACGTCGCCGGGCCGGTCCGCTCTCTTCCGCCTGATGGCGAGCGGGCTACCCGCGCAGCATCTCCGCGACGAGGAAGGCCAGTTCCAGCGACTGCTGGGTGTTCAGCCGCGGGTCGCACGCGGTCTCGTAGCGGTCCGGCAGGTCCGCGTCCTCGATCGCCTGCGCGCCGCCGAGGCACTCGGTGACGTCCTCGCCGGTCAGTTCGACGTGCAGCCCGCCGGGGTGCGTGCCGAGGTCCCGGTGCACCTCGAAGTAGCCGAGCACCTCGTCGACGATGCGGTCGAAGTGCCGCGTCTTGTAGCCGTTGGACGACTCGATGGTGTTGCCGTGCATCGGATCGCACTGCCAGACCACCTTGTGCCCGGCCGCGGTCACCTTCTCCACGATCGGCGCCAGCACGTCGCGGACCTTGGTGTTGCCCATCCGGCTGATCAGCGTGAGCCGGCCGGGGATGTTGTCCGGATTGAGCTTCTCACACAGTTCGATCGCCTGCTCGGGGGTGGCCGTCGGGCCGAGCTTGACCCCGATCGGGTTGGCCAGCCGGGAGACGAAGTCGATGTGCGCGCCGTCGATCTGGCGGGTGCGCTCGCCCACCCACAGGAAGTGGCCGGACAGGCCGTACGCCCTGCCGCCCACCACCCGGGCGAACGCGCGCTCGTACTCCAGGGCGAGGGCTTCGTGCGAGCAGTACAGGGTGACCGTGCGCAGCGCCTCGTCGTTGGTCATCCCGCAGGCCCGGATGAACGCCAGCGCCCGGTCGATCTCCCGGGCGATCGCGTCGTACCGCTCCCCCGCCGGGGATGTGCGTACGAAGCCCTTGTTCCAGTCGTGGACCGCGTGCAGGTCGGCCATGCCGCCGCCGAGGTAGGCGCGCAGCATGTTCATGGCCGAGGAGGCGTTGGCGTACGCCCGGATCATCCGGTGCGGGTCGGCGACACGCGCCTCCGGCGTGGCCTCCAGAGAGTTGATCATGTCGCCGCGGTACACCGGAAGCCCGAGCGCGTCGGTGTCGTTGGACCGGGGCTTGGTGTACTGCCCGGCGACCCGCGCCACCTTCACCACCGGCATGGACGCGCCGTACGTCAGCACCACCGCCATCTGCAGCAGCGTGCGGGCGTTGGCCAGCAGGTGCTCCTCGGTGTTGTCCGCGAACGTTTCGGCGCAGTCCCCGCCCTGCAGCAGAAACGCCTTGCCCTCGCAGACCAGCGCCAGCCGTTGCCGCAACTCGTCGACCTCGTAGGGCGCGACGAGGGACGGCACGTTGCTGAGCACGGCACACACGTCGTCGACGACCGAGGGGTCGGGCCACGGCGGCGTCTGGGCACGCGGCAGCGTCCGCCAGTGGTCCAGGCCGAGCGCCCGCACCTCGGCAGAGTCGCGGGCCGGCCGGCCGATCTCCAGGCCGGGGTTACGCAGTTGATGCCACTCGTGGCGCATGGCTTCCAGGGTACGGCGGCGGTCGGTGCGGCCGACCGCCAGGCGGCCGTCCGTCCGCTCGGTGGGAACGTGACGATCGGGCGGCACAGGATCGAAATCGGATAGCGTGCCCCGCGACACCGACGGAATGGGGGCATGTGTGGCCAGACTCGCACCCATTTTCCGCCGGGCGGTGGCGGCGCACCGCGCGGCGCTGGCGCACCTCGCCAGCGCGCGCCACGGCCTACCCGACGGCGGAGCCGACTCGGCGGTCGAGCACCTTGAGCGGCGGCTCGCCGCGCAGCACGAGCGGCTCGCCCACCTCGGCCGGGTGCTCGGCCAGCACGTGGGCAGCCGGCCGGCAGCGGCGAGCGGCGGCGAGCCGGCCGGGGCACCGGTCGACGCGGCGCGCCAGAGCCCGGGGCGGGACAGCCCGGATCCGGATGCGAGGGCGCGGGCCGTGCGTCAGGCACGGGCGAGCGCCGATGCCGCGGACGCCGCGGTCGCCGAGGTCGAGCGGCTCGCGGAACGGCCCGCGCTGCTGCCCGGCCTGACTCCGGTGATCCGCAACACTGTGGTCTACGCCGTATGCGCCGTCGTGGCGGTCGCCGCCCAGTACACCCTGATCGGGCTCGGCGACCTTGGCCGCGTTGACACGTTCGCGGTGGTCGCCGGGGCGTGCGCAGGCCTGCCGGCGATGGCGTTTCTCACCGGCTACGTGGTCGTCGCCGCATGGGGCACCCCCCGCCTGCGCGCCGAACCGGTGGCGCGCCACCCGGTGCTCGGTCTGGCGGTCTGCTTCCTCACCGCACCTGCCGTCTACTGTGGATACAAGTTGATCACCGCGCTCACCTAGCTCCTCGACGAACGGCTCCGCGCGCCACTACCATCGCGTGCCGTGACCACCGGACAGCCCGCCCCCCTCGACGAGGCAGAGGTCGCCAGCACCGTCGGCGAGCGCGAGACGCTCGAGGCGTTTCTCGACTACCACCGCCGGCACATCCCCGAGCGGCTGACCGGGCTCACCGAGGAGCAGGCGCGCCGGTCCTTGGTGCCGTCGGCGACGACGCTGATCGGCCTGGTCAAGCACCTCGCCGCGGTCGAGCGGGCCTGGTTCCACCGCATCCTGGCGCAGCGGCCGGCCGAGGAGATCAAGGGCAACTCGCGGGGCGACGAGCCGAGCTGGCAGGTCGGTCCGGACGAGACGATCGCCGACGTGATCGCCGAGTACGAGGCCGCGTGCGCCGAGTCGCGGCAGATCGCCGCCGGCTTCGCGCTCGACGACGCGGTGCCCCACCCCCGGCTGGGGCGGGTCTCGCTGCGCTGGATCTACATCCACATGATCGAGGAGACCGCCCAGCACGCCGGCCACGCCGACATCCTGCGCGAACAGATCGACGGCGCGACCGGCCTGGGCTGAGCGCCGGCAGTTCGGCGGACTCTGGCGGCAGGCGCCATCGCCCGGCTTCCCGCGGTTGCCCAGGTCCCCGTTGCCCAGGTCAATTGAGTATGATTGACCTTTCACTCCAGTAAATATGCATCTCATTAGATGCAGAAGCGGCTATGACGGTCGGTCCGGTCGGTCAGATCCACATCAGCGTGGCCGACGTGGATCGCTCGGTCGCCTTCTACCAGGATGTGCTCGGCATTCCGCTGCTGTTCCGGGTGCCCGGAGCGCCGATGGCGTTCCTGCGCAGCGGCGACGTGCGGCTCTACCTCGGGGTACCCGAGTCGCCGGAATTCGCCACCCGCGTCCTGCTGTACTTCACCGTCGACGACATCCACGCCGAACACGAGCGGCTGGTCGCGCTCGGCGTGCCCGTCGTCGCCGGCCCGCACGTCGTGCACCGGACCGGGGCCACTGAACTGTGGATGGCGTTCTTCCGCGACCCCGACGGCCACCACCTGGCGTTGATGCAGGAACGGTAGCCCTGGCGTACGGGCGGGCGAGGAGTCGACGCCGGAGCGGGCGGTACGTCAAGAGACGCGACCGAGTCCAGCCAGCCCCGCCCGCGCCTCATCCAGCGAGAACACCCGGCTCAACGGTTCTGCTCGGCGATCTCCTGGGCCCGGTCCCGCGCCGCCTCCAGCGCGGCGAGCAGCGCCGCCCGCACCCCGTGCTTCTCCAGCTCCCGGATGGCGTTGATGGTGGTGCCGGCCGGGGAGGTGACCGCCTCACGCAGCTTGACCGGGTGCTCCCCCGAGTCCCGCAGCATGATCGCCGAGCCGATCGCGGTCTGCACGATCAGGTCATGGGCGACCTGGCGCGGCAGGCCGAGCAGGATGCCGGCGTCGGTCATCGCCTCGACCAGGTAGTAGAAGTACGCCGGGCCGGAGCCGGAGAGGGCGGTGACGGCGTCCTGCTGCGACTCGGGGATCCGGATCGTCCGGCCCAGCGGCGTGAACATCTCCTCGGCCAGCGCCAGATGCTCGGCGGTGGCGAAGGCGCCGGCGGAGATCGCGGTCATCGCCTGGTCCACGAGCGCGGGAGTGTTGGTCATCACCCGCACCACGGGCGTGCCGGTCGGCAGCCACTTCGCGAAGAACGAGGTGGGCAGCCCGGCGCACAGCGACACGATCAGCTTGTCCGCCGGCACCTTCGGGCCGATGTCCGCCATCAGGGCCCCGGCGTCCTGGGGCTTGACCGCGATCACGAGCACGTCCGCCTCACGCAGCGCACCCTCGTTGTCCACCACCCGCACGCCGTACCGGGTGCGCAGCTTCTCGGCGCGCTCCACCCGCCTGGTCGTGGCGAGCAGCCGCTCGGCCGGCCAACCGGAGCGCAGCAGCCCGGCGAGCAGCACCTCGCCGATCTTGCCGGCCCCGATGACCGCGATCGTGCGCATTTGTCCTCCCCGATTCCTGCCCGTGCCCGGCCGGTCAGCCGAAGAACACCTCCGCCTCGGCGTACCTGTCCAGCGGCACGGTCTTCAGCTCGCGGGTGGCCTCCGCCAACGGCACCCGCACGATGTCGGTGCCGCGCAGGGCGACCATCTTGCCCCAGTCCTGCTCGTGCACCGCGTCGATGGCGTGCAGGCCGAACCGGGTGGCGAGCACCCGGTCGAAGGCGGTGGGCGTGCCGCCGCGCTGGA
>VSCG01000134.1:0-7598 GCA_047459115.1 Micromonosporaceae bacterium | reverse complement strand
ACCCACACCGCATCCAGAAAGACCTCGGCTGGCTGTCCCCGGACGAGTACGAGGCTGCCTGGTACGCCCAACACCACGGCCAACCCCAGCCGGCTATCGTTCAACCCGAGCCAACCGGCGCCAGATAACCTACCCTCCGAAAAACCGGGGGAACCTCAGGGATTGCGCAGTTCACGAACGAGGGTCAGCGCTCTGCTTCGCGTCGAGTCGTCCAACTCCACAGCCACGCAGAATACGCGGCCCAAACTGCCATCCCGTCTGCCGCCGACCCGCCCTCCTGGGGAGCGGGCCGTCGCCCGGTCCGCCACGTCAAGACGGCCTTGACGCACGTACGGACGCTTGCGGGCCGGAGGGTGGTCTGCTCGGCTTGCCCGGGTCGGTGGCTGGCGGGATGACCCTGCGCAACCACCCACGGACCGCAACGCGCGGACGGAGCCCTGGCCATCCTGGAGTCGTTGCGCCCCTGCCGGAGGCGCAGTGACCGCGACCCGGTGACCGGCGCGAGTCGCCGCGCGGACCCGGCGTGCCCTCCCCTGCGCCGCGCTGCTCGGCGCGGCGCGGCCGGCTGCCGGCGACGAACCTCCACCACTCTCCCCGCTATCCCGTCTGCGGCGACACGTGAGCGCGATCACGCCATCGCCGCCGCGCTCGACGCCCTGATCGAGGAGGCGCGCAACAAGATCCCGACCTGATCTGGCACGAATCTGGCACGCTAACCAACCTGGGCCGCAGACGACGAACGCCCTGGATTCCGAGGCAGGTCTCGGACCAGGGCGTTTCTCGTACCTTGTAAGGGGTGGAGCCGAGGGGACTCGAACCCCTGACCCCCACACTGCCAGTGTGGTGCGCTACCAGCTGCGCCACGGCCCCGATGCGCCCGGGTTGAACGGGCACCCGCGCAATAGTACACACCTCGTCGCCGAAGAGCATCTCGGTGGTCCGGTGCCGGGACACCAAGATCAGTTCATCGACGGGTCGGGCGGGAAGTGAGCCACCGCCGCCATGATCCCGCCCTGGCGGCGCAGCACCATCGGCCAGAGATCATCCGGCTGCGGCACGAAGGGGTCGCCCGGCAGGGCGTCGAAGACGAACCAGGCCCCGGCGGCGATCTCCGCCTCCAACTGGCCCGCTCCCCAGCCTGCGTACCCCGCGAACACCCGCACGCCCTCCACCGTGTCGCGCAGGGCCTTCGGGTCGCCGGACAGGTCGACCGTGCCGATGACGCCGGTCAACTGCTGGAAGCTGCGGGGGTGGGGTACCGCTCCGGGCCGCGCCCGGCCGAGGCAGATCGCCGCCTCCGGCCGCACCGGGCCACCCTCGAAGACCACGGCCGGATCTCGGGCCAGCGGGCCCCAGCCGTTGAGCACCTCGGCGACCGGCACCTCGGTGGCGCGGTTCAGCACCAGGCCGAGCGCCCCGCCCTCCTCGTGGGCCATGAGCAGCACCACCGTGCGCTCGAAGTTGGGGTCGCGCAGCGCCGGCGTGGCGACCAGCAGCCGGCCCGTCAACGACCGCATCGCCTGTCCCTTGGCCATCTCCGGCTCCCGGTACACCTACGGCTCCCCTGCTCCGCGCAGCCCACGGCAACCGCCGCGGACGCATGCCTCGCACGATAACCTGCCCGGGCCCCCCGGTTGCTGTCTGATCGTGGCAGTCGCCGGCATCGCCTTCATCGGCGGATCCGGGCTCTAGACGCATCTGACGGGCGCGGCCCACTGTGGGCCGCGCCCGTCAGGCAGCGCGACGGACCGAGGACGTCAGCGGACCGTGAGCGGTACGCCGGTGCCGGCGTCCACCACGACGCGGTCGCCGAGCGGCTCCGCGAGCGTTACCCTCACCGGCTCCATCTTCAGCATGGCCGTGCACACCCCGGGCTTGGTCCGCACCGAACCGGCGACCACCACCACCTCGGGCGTCTCGTGCACCAGCGGCTGGATGTCGTAGTCGCAGGCGCCCACACCGAGTTGGTAGACCAGCGTGGCGCCGTCGACGGAGTCGAGGTGCTGTGCGGTGACCAGCCCCGGCACGTGCGGCGAGTCGGGCAGCGACGGGGTCGGGATCTCGTGCACTGCGGACGGCGCCACCGCCACCCGCGCCACCGGCTCGGTCGTCCCGGCGAGCGTGAACAGCCACGCCGGCACGGTCGCCTCGCCGCGGCTGGTGCGCAACCGGGTCTCGCCGAGCGTCACGCCGGTGACCGTCAGCTCCGCGCAGACGTGCGGCGCCATGGTGCTGGTCACCTGGTCGGGACCGGACGGTGTGTGGTCGGCGGGCGGCGGCACGGCCGGGGCCACGCGGCACGGCTCGTCGCCCTGGTCCAGGGCGTCGTACGCGTCGCGCGCGCTGACCAGCGGCACGGACAGCGTGGCGCCGTCCGGGAACCGGATCGTGCCGGGCGCGGGCACCGCGTCCGGCAGCGGTACGTCGGCCGCGTACCGCCCAGCCATGAAGGCGTACTTGGCGGCGTCGTCGGGGAACCCGTTCGCCGGCGGCACGGTGAGTTCTTGCAGGGGCACGAAGCCGTCGCGCCACGCGCCGGTGGCCACGTTCTGCCGCCACGCCTCGGCGACGACCTCCGCGCGTTCGGCGAAGGCCGCTGCTACATCGGAGTCCGGGGGCTCGGCGCCCGGGTCGGTCCCGGAACCGTTCGTGCCGGCGCAGCCGGCGAGGCCCAGGACGACGACGATCGCAGTGAGAATTCGACGCATGCCCGTTGGACGGACCGGGGGGCACCGCGGTTTCCACCGGCATGAGATTTTCTGCACGATGGCCCGGATCTGCGGTCCGGTGGCTCGTTTGTCCGCGTGCCTCCCAGCCGGAATGCCCCAGAAACGCAACCGCCCCGCCATCCGATCAGGATGGCGGGGCGATGAGGTGGAGGTGCCGGGAATCGAACCCGGGTCCTCCGTCGCCTTGCCAGGGCTTCTCCGAGCGCAGCTCGCTATGCCTCTGCTCGGCCCCACCGATCACGCGAGCGAGTCGGTGTGACAGGCCCAGTCGCTGATTGATCTCACCGCGTCAGCCCCGCGACCGGGCTGATCTGGCCAGCCTTCTCGCTGATGCCGGTTACCGGGCCGAAGGCACTCCCGGACCGACAGACCTGCTTCCCGCCTCAGGCGGCGAGAGCGAGGTCAGCGCGCTTAACGTTGGCGCTTATTGTTTTCCAACGACGATTAACGAGACGACGTTGGCTTCCTCGGCTCGCTTCCCCTGCCTCAGCGAACGCAGTCGAAACCTGTCACCCCCTCGTGACGTCCGCCAATCGGACACCACGTCCAGTCTAACGCGGCACCGCACGGCGGGCATTCCCGTTTCCGGCCGGCCCTTGCTGCGCTAGGCCACGCATGTGCCTCTTGGCCACGCGCTTGCCGCGCTAGGCCATGCCCTTGCCGCGCCGGCCGACCAGGCGGCTGATCTCCCGCTCGGCGTCCCGCTTGGCGAGGGCCTGCCGCTTGTCGTACGCCTTCCGGCCCCGGGCGAGCCCGATCTCGACCTTGGCCCAACCGTTGGAGAAGTAGACGGAGAGCGGCACCAGCGTCAGCCCGGTCTCGCGCACCTTGCCGACCAGCCGGTGGATCTCCGCCTTGTGCAGCAGCAGCTTGCGCACCCGCCGGGGCTCGTGGTTGGTCCAGGTGCCGTGCGTGTACTCCGGGATGTGCATCCCGTGCAGGAAGACCTCGCCGTCCTCGACCTGCGCGAACGCGTCGACCAGCGAGACCCGCCCGGCCCGCAGCGATTTCACCTCGGTCCCGGTCAGCGCGATGCCGGCCTCGTACGTGTCGAGGATGGTGTAGTCGTGGCGGGCCCGGCGGTTCGTGGCGACCACCTTGCGGCCCTTCTCGCGTGGCATACGACGACACCTCCCTCCGCGCACGATTTACCGAGAATCTCCCGATTCGGGGGTTCTGGCCGTGGGTGAGGCATTCGGCTCGCACCCACGGCCGGCCCGACGATCCGGCAGCCGTCAAATGCTACCCGGGCTGAGGCAGAGGCCCGAAGGGCTTATACGCGCACGTAGAACCGCAGCGTGATCCAGCCGGTTACCGCGTTGACCACGGCGGCGATGCCGACCAGGAACGGCAGGGTCTCCAGCACCCTGGACCACGGCACCGTCAGCAGCACCTCGGTGAGCGCCTTCAACGAGCCGCTGTCCAGCAGGAAGACCTTCGCCGCAACCAGCGCGCCGAAGGCGATCAGGGCGCCCAGCACCCCGGCGAACACGGCCTCCAGCACGAACGGGGCCTGGATGAACCAGTTCGACGCGCCGACCAGCTTCATCACCGCGACCTCGCGCCGCTTGCTGTACGCCGCGACCTGGATGGTGTTGACGACCAGCAGCAGAGCCGCCACGCCCTGCCCGATGGCGATCGCCAGCGCCACGGTCTGCATGCCGCCGAGGATGCCGAAGATCTTCTCGACGAGCGCCTTCTGGTCCCTGATCTCACTGATGCCCGGATAGTCCTTGTAGCGCTCGTACGCGTCCTGGTACCGCTCCGGGTCCTTCAGCGAGATCCGGAACGACTCCGGCATGTACTCCGGCTTGACCGAGCTGACCATGTCCGGCGCGTCCCGGAACATCTTCTTGAAGTTCTCGTACGCCTGTTCCCGGGTCTCGTACTCGTAGTGCTCGACCAACGGGTCTTCCTGGATGGCCGCTTCGATCGCGGCGCGCTCTTCCTCGGTGATGTCCTTCTTCAGGTAGACCGACACCTCGATCTTGTCGTAGTAGTACGACCTCATGTCGGAGACCTGCCAGAACATGAGCAGGCTGGCGCCCACCAAGGTGAGCGAGACCGCCATCGTGATGATCATGGCGATGGTCATCGTGACGTTGCGCCACAACCCGAGGAAGACCTCGGTCAGGACATACCTCGCGCGCATCGCAGAAACCTTTCGGAACTCGCCGGAGCCTGGGGCGGGGACTTACTGGCCGCTGTCCGCAGACACCGCGCTACCCGTACACACCGCGTGGCTGGTCACGCACGATCCGGCCGGAGTCGATCTCGATCACCCGCCGGCGCATCTGGTTCACGATGTTGGAGTCGTGGGTGACCATCACCACGGTCGTACCGGTCCGGTTGATCCGGTCGAGCAGCCGCATGATCTCGATCGAGGTGTCCGGGTCGAGGTTTCCGGTCGGCTCGTCGGCGAGCAGGATCAGCGGCCGGTTCACGAACGCCCGGGCGACCGCGACCCGCTGCTGCTCGCCGCCGGAGAGTTCGTGCGGGTAACGGTGCTCCTTGCCGCCGAGGCCGACGAGCTCCAGCACCTCGGGGACCACCCGCCGCGCCACGGCCTTGGACTTGCCGATCACCTCGAGCGCGAAGGCCACGTTCTCGTACGCCGTGCGGTTCGGCAGCAGCCGGAAGTCCTGGAACACGCAGCCGATCGAGCGGCGGAACTGCGGGATCTTCCAGGACCGCATCGCCCCGACCTCCCGGCCGTTGACGTGCACCTTGCCGCGCGTCGGCTGGATCTCCCGCAGCAGCAGCTTGATGATCGTGGACTTGCCGGAACCCGACGGCCCGATGAAGAAGACGAAGTCGCCCTTCTCGATCGCCACGGAGACATCGTCCAGCGAGGGCCGCGACGCCTTCGGGTAGGTCTTCGTCACATGCTCAAGCCGAATCACGGTGGGTGAGTCTACGCGCTTCGCGCATAGCGGAACAGCGCGCGGGCAGCGGTCAGGCGGTTACCGGGCCTGGGCGACGGGCCAGCTAGGCCGCGTTGCCCTCCCGCTGTCGGCGCCACCGGATACCGGCCTCGATGAACCCGTCGATCTCACCGTCGAAGACGGCGGATGGATTGCCCGTCTCGTACTCCGTTCGGAGGTCTTTCACCATCTGATACGGGTGCAGCACGTACGAGCGCATCTGGTCGCCCCACGAACCCGCCACGTCACCGCGCAGCGCGTCCAGCTTTGCCTGCTCCTCGGCCCGCCGCATGGCCAGCAGCTTCGCCTTCAGCACGTTCATCGCGGTCGCCCGGTTCTGCAACTGCGAGCGCTCGTTCTGGCACGATACGACGATGCCCGTCGGCAGGTGGGTGATCCGCACCGCCGAGTCGGTGGTGTTCACGCCCTGCCCGCCCGGGCCGCTCGACCGGTAGACGTCCACCCGGATCTCGTCCTCCGGGACCTCGATGTCGTCGGTCTGCTCCACGACGGGCACGACCTCGACCGCGGCGAACGAGGTCTGCCGGCGGCCCTGGTTGTCGAACGGGCTGATCCGCACCAGCCGGTGGGTGCCGGACTCGACCGAGAGCGTGCCGTACGCGTAGGGTGCCTTGACCGCGAACGTGGCCGACTTCAGGCCCGCCTCCTCCGCGTACGAGGTGTCATAGACGTCCGTGGGGTAGCCGTGCCGCTCGGCCCAGCGCAGGTACATGCGCATGAGCATCTCGGCGAAGTCGGCGGCGTCCACGCCCCCGGCGCCGGAGCGGATCGTGACCAACGCCTCACGGGCGTCGTACTCCCCGGACAGCAGGGTGCGGACCTCCATCTCGCCGACCGCCTTCTGCAGCGCGGCGATCTCCGCGCCGACCTCGGCGAGCGCGGCCTGGTCGTTCTCCGCCTGGGCGAGCTCGAGCAGCACGCCGGCGTCGTCGACCCGGGAGCGCAGCTGCTCCAGCTTGGTGATCTCGCTGCCGACATGCGACAGCCGCGAGGTGAGCTGCTGGGCCCGGGCGGCATCCTCCCAGAGGTCCGGAGCCGAGGCGGCCTGCTCCAGCTCCGCCTTCTCCTTCCGGAGCCGGTCAAGATCCAGGACCGCCTCGATGCTGCGCAGGGTGGCGTCCAGCGCCTTCAGCTGTTCGGGGTAGTCGGCAACGCTCACGTTTCAAGCGTACGCGCCGGTCCCCGTCCTACTTGGTGGGGACGGACTTGAGCCAGTTGAGCGCCGCCCGGTGGTAGTTCACCGCGAACTCCAGGGCCGCCGCGCCGTACTCGTCGCCGCTCTTGCGGGCCTCCTTGACCTGGTCGCGCACCGCTGCGAGGGCCTGCGTGTGGTGCTCGGTCGCGTACGCGTGCAGCTCCTTGAGCTGGTCCCTACCGTGCAGCGCGCCGAACGCCACCCGCAGCGCCACCCCGTTGCGCAGCGCGTCGCGCCCGGGCGGCTCGGCCAGCCAGCGCTGGAACGCGCGCTTGCCCGACGGGCTGATCGAGTACGGCTGGCTGGCCCGCGGCCCGGGCTTGCCCATCCTGACGTACCCCAACTCGGCCAGCGCCGGGAGCTCGCGGTAGACCTGGCTGCGGGTCATCGACCAGTACGGGCCGAGTCGCCGCTCGGCCGCGGCCATCAACTGACCGCCCGTCATGGGGCCGTCGTGCAGCAGCCCGAGCAGGGCCGCCGCGGTCGGGTTGATTCCTGCATCCGCCATGGTTTCTACGCTCCCACCTCATCGCCCCTGAGTCCAGGATTTCCGGATATCCACTGTGGTTTTTCCACTGTGGCACTTCTATTGTGAACTGTCTGTCCGGGAGGATCAGGGGCGCGTGCCGACTGGGGCCTCCGACTCGGGGCCGCCGTCCGGCAGCCGGCCGCCGGCCCGGCCGACCGATCTGGACCCTGCGCACACGGTATAGCGTGCCGCGACCCGGC
>VSCG01000133.1:0-7831 GCA_047459115.1 Micromonosporaceae bacterium | reverse complement strand
GGCGACCCAACATTCCAACCGACACCCGAGGCGAGCAGGACATGAGCCCACAGATCCCCGACGTCATCGACCACCTGGTCGGCATCGAACCCGGGTCGCGCCTCGACCGGCTGCGCAACCGGCGGCCGGAGACCCGGCGCCACGCGCAGGCGAGCTACGAGGCGCTCCTCTCCCCGCGCTCGACCGGTGCGGTCAGCGCGAGCGAGCGGCTCGCGGTCGCGGCGTTCGTAGCCGGCCTGCACCGGGACGCCGCGACCGCCGAGTTCTACGCGACCCGGCTCGCCGAACACGCCCCGCGGCTGGCGCCGCTGATCGCGAAGGAGGTCGAGGCGGGCCGCACTGCCGGCCCGTACGGCGCCTACCCCTCGCCCGGTCCGCTCGCGGCCGAGAGCGTCCCCGGACCGGTGTTTCGGGTGGCCGACCCGGACGGCCTCGGACCCCGCCTCGCCGCCGCTCTGGAACACGCCCACCTGCTCGTGTTCCGCCCGCGCGAGGCGAGCCGCGGGGCGCTGCAGGCCCTCCTCGACGCGGGCTGGAGCACGACGGGGGTGGTCACCCTGTCGCAGCTCGTCGCCTTCCTCACCTTCCAGGTCCGCGTCGTCTGCGGCCTGCGGCTCTTGGCGGCATCGTCCGGAAAGGAGCTTGAGTCGTGACCGACCCCACCGCGCCCCGGCGCCCGCTCGGCTTCACCCAGGACCAACTCGGTTGGCGGCCGTGGCTCGCCCCACTGACCGAAGCGGAGCTCACCGACGTCCACCGGGAGGCGCTCACGGGCCGTACCGCGTCACCGTACTTCCTGCTGCTCGCCAGGGACCCGGAGGTTCTGCGGGCACGGACGAGGACCGACATCGACATCTTCCACAACGCCGACGGCGGGCTGCCCCGCGCGGAGCGGGAACTCGCGGCGGTGGCCACGTCGCGCCGCAACGGGTGCGTGTTCTGCGCCTCCGTGCACGCCCGGTTCGCCGCGCACTACTCCACCCGCCCGCTCGACGTGCAGCGGCTGCTCGACGAGGGTGTCGACGCGCCGCAGGACCGGCGCTGGCGGGCGGTCATCGACGCGGCCGCCGACCTGACGGCGACGCCCGTCGCGTTGACCGACGAGCACATCGAGGCGCTGCGCACGGTCGGCCTCGACGACCTGGCCATCAGCGACCTGCTGCACGCCGCCGCCTTCTTCAACTGGGCCAACCGGCTCATGCTCTCGCTCGGCGAGCCGACCCCACCCGCCGGCGAATGATGACCACGCCATCCCGTGAGCGATGCATGTCGACCATCCTGGCCATCTCGGGCTCGCCGTCGGGCACGTCCCGCACCGCCAAAGTGCTCAACCTGGTGACCCGTCGGCTCGCCGCCGACGGGCACCGGGCGCACCTGCTGTCGGTGCGGGACCTGCCACCGCAGGCGCTGCTCGGTGCCGACCCCGACCATCCCGCCATCGCCGCCGTGGCCCGGTGCCTCGCCGCCGCGGACGGGGTGGTCATCGCCACCCCGGTCTACAAGGCCGCGTACAGCGGCGCGCTCAAGGCCCTGCTCGACCTCCTGCCCCAGCACGCCCTGGCCGGCAAGGTCGTCCTTCCGCTGGCGACCGGCGGCACCCTCGCGCACGTGCTCGCGATCGACTACGCGTTGCGGCCCGTGCTCACCGCGATGGGCGCCGACCACGTGGTCAACGGGTACTTCCTCCACGACAGACTGCTCACCGACACCGGCGACGGCGGCGTACGCATCGACGAGTCGGTCCGGGTGGCCTTCGACCAGGCCGTCGACGGATTCCGCAGAGCCTTGCGCCACCGGGCCCGGTCGGTGCGCCCCGAGCGCTTGCCGGCGCCGGCCAACGGCGCCGTTCAGCGGGCGGCGGTGGGCGGCGTCGTGGAGGCGTGAACCGGGTCACCGACCCGGATGTGGCCGGGGGCGTCCGGGATCAGGTTCACCGCGAACAGCAGCTTCTGGTCGACGTTGCGGTACCGGGCCAGCGTCCGCAGCGGCTCCCGGCCGCGCTCGCCGGTCTCCTGATCGGTGGTGGTGACCACGCAGCGGCCGCACGCCTTGGGCACCCGGAAGGTCACCTCGCCGATGCGGATCCGCCCGCCCACCCAGTCGTCCTCGGCCCATGCGGGCGCGCCGGTGACCACGACGTTGGGCCTAAAGCGCGTCATCGGCAGCGGCCACTCCGGTGAGCCGTCCTCGGCCAACCAGTCGTTGAGCGCATCCAGGGACGCGGCGTTGGCGAGCAGCAGCGGGTACCCGTCGGCGAAGCTCACCCGGTCGGTCGCCAGCCCGTACCGCGGGTCCACCGCCCGGCGGGTCGGGTCGTCCAGCCAGACCAGCCGTACCTTGCGGTCCAGGGCCTCGCTGAACCAGTCATCGGCCACCGCCCCGGCCGACGCGGCGCGCACCACGTCGCCCCAGACCGTCACCTCGGTCGGCTCGCCGTCGCGCGGCTCGGGCACGGTCAGGTCGGGACGCCCGGCGGCGCGCACGATCAGGCCGCCCGCGGTCGGCGTCGGCCGGATCTGGCCGAGCCCGGCGACGTCCCGCTGGGTCACCGCCGTGCCGTCAGGATCGACCACCAGCCAGCGCCGGTCACCGGCCAGGCCCCACGGCTCCACCCGCACGCTGTCGTGCTCGAGGCGATAACAGCCCTTTACCGGGTACGTGTAGAGTGCGCCGATCCGCATTCGGCCATCCTCGCACCGCCCTGGCACGATCCGCGCTGAGGGATCGTTAAGCTTCGCCGTGGGAGCCTCAACGACGAGGAGCAGGTGATGACCGGACCCGAGCTGGTACGCGCGCCGCGCGGCACCACCTTGACCGCCCGCGGCTGGCCGCAGGAGGCCGCGCTGCGGATGCTGTGCAACAACCTCGATCCCGAGGTGGCCGAGCGGCCGGAGGAGCTCGTCGTGTACGGCGGGTCCGGGAAGGTGGCGCGCGACTGGCCGTCGTTCCACGCGCTGCTGCGCACGCTGACCACGCTCGCTGACGACGAGACGATGCTCGTGCAGTCGGGGCGGCCGGTCGGGGTGCTGCGCACCCACGAGTGGGCGCCGCGCGTGCTGATCGCCAACTCCAACCTGGTCGGGGACTGGGCCACCTGGCCGGAGTTCCGCCGGCTGGAGCGGCTGGGCCTGACCATGTACGGCCAGATGACCGCCGGCTCGTGGATCTACATCGGCACGCAGGGCATCCTGCAGGGCACGTACGAGACGTTCGCCGCGGTGGCGGCCAAGCGGTTCGGCGGCACGCTGGAGGGCACCCTGACGCTGACCGCCGGCTGCGGCGGCATGGGCGGGGCGCAGCCGCTGGCGGTGACGATGAACGGCGGGGCCTGCCTGATCATCGACATCGACCCGGCCCGGCTGCGCCGGCGGGTGGACACCCGCTACCTGGACACCATCGCATCCACGTTGGACGAGGCGATCGACCTGGCGGTGGCCGCGCGCACCGAGCGGCGGGCACTGTCGGTCGGTGTGGTGGGCAACGCCGCCACACTGGTGCCGGAGATCCTGCGCCGGGGTGTGCCCGTCGACATCGTCACCGACCAGACCAGCGCGCACGACCCGCTCTCCTACGTGCCCGAGGGCGTGGACCCGGCCGACGCGCCGGATTACGCCACACGCAAGCCGGAGGAGTACGCCGAGCGCGCGTACGCGTCGATGGCCAAGCACGTGGCGGCCATGGTCGGGTTCCTCGACGCGGGCGCGGAGGTATTCGACTACGGCAACTCGATCCGCGCCGGGGCGGCCGAGGGCGGGTTCGCGCGGGCCTTCGCGTTCCCCGGCTTCGTGCCGGCGTACATCCGGCCGTTGTTCTGCCAGGGCAAGGGGCCGTTCCGGTGGGTGGCGCTCTCCGGCGACCCGGCCGACATCGCCGCCACCGACCGGGCGATCCTGGAGCTGTTCCCGGAGAACGAGTCGCTCGTGCGCTGGATCCGGATGGCCGGCGAGAAGGTCGCGTTCCAGGGGCTGCCGGCGCGGATCTGCTGGCTCGGGTACGGCGAGCGCGACCGCGCGGGCCTGCGGTTCAACGAGATGGTCGCCGCGGGCGAACTGGCCGCGCCGATCGTGATCGGGCGCGACCACCTGGACTGCGGGTCGGTCGCCTCCCCGTACCGGGAGACCGAGGGCATGGCCGACGGCTCCGACGCCATCGCCGACTGGCCGCTGCTCAACGCGCTGGTCAACACGGCCAGCGGCGCGTCGTGGGTGTCGATCCACCACGGTGGCGGGGTGGGGATCGGCAAGTCGATCCACGCGGGGCAGGTCACGGTGGCCGACGGCACGCCGCTGGCCGCGCAGAAGATCGAGCGGGTGCTCACCAACGACCCGGGCACGGGCGTGATTCGGCACGTGGACGCGGGGTACGAGTTGGCGGAGACGGTGGCCGAGGCGGCCGGCGTACGGATTCCGATGCGGGAAGCGTGATGGTGAGCTTCCGGGACCTGTGGGACGACCTGGCGCCGATCGGCCGCAGCGCCGAGAACGGCGGTTACCTGCGTTACTCGTGGACCGAGACGGACCACGCGCTGCGGGAGTGGTTCGTGGCCCAGGCGACCACGCGAGGGCTGGCCACCGAGACCGACCGCAACGGCAACCTGTGGGCGTGGTGGGGCTCGCCCGAGGCCGGGGATGCGATCGTCACCGGCAGCCACTTCGACTCGGTCCCGCACGGCGGCGGGTACGACGGGCCGCTCGGCATCGCCTCGGCGTTCCTGGCCGTGGATGCGCTTCGGGCGCGCGACGCACAGCCGGTGCGGCCGATCGGCATCGTGGCGTTCACCGAGGAGGAGGGCGCCCGGTTCGGGGTGGCCTGCCTCGGCTCGCGGCTGCTCACCGGATCGCTGCCGCCCGAGCAGGCCCGTGACCTGCGCGACGCGGACGGGGTGAGCCTCGCCGAGGCGATGCGGGCGGCGGGTGTGGACCCGGACGCGCTCGGCGCCGACCTCGAGCGGCTGGGCCGGATCGGCGCGTTCGTGGAGCTGCACATCGAGCAG
Organism: Micromonosporaceae bacterium; assembly: GCA_047459115.1. Taxonomy (GTDB): domain Bacteria; phylum Actinomycetota; class Actinomycetes; order Mycobacteriales; family Micromonosporaceae; genus VSCG01. Next base: position 2,838 of record VSCG01000133.1, on the reverse strand, counting down.
GGTCGCTCGCTCGCCGACTGGCACGCCGCCGTCGGGGTGGCGTCGGCGATCTGGCCGCACGGCCGCTGGCGGTTCGACTTCCTCGGCGAGGGCAACCACGCCGGCACCACCCGCATGGGCGACCGGCGCGACCCGATGCTCACGTACGCGTACACCGTGCTCGCCGCCAACAAGGAGGCCCGGATGCGCGGGGCGCACGCGACGGTCGGGCGGGTCGTCGTGGAGCCCAACGCCACCAACGCGGTGCCGTCGGTGGTGCGCGGGTGGCTCGACGCGCGGGCGTCGGACCAGGACGACCTCACCGCGCTGATCGAGGCGATCACGCACCGGGCGCGGGAGCGGGCGCTGCGCGACGGCACCACGGTACGGGTGACGCCCGAGTCCGTCTCCCCGGTCACCAAATTCCACAGTGGACTCTGTGACCGGATCGTCAAGCTGCTCGGCGACGCGCCGGTGCTGCCCACGGCGGCCGGACACGACGCCGGAGTGCTCGCCGCCCACGTGCCGACCGCGATGCTGTTCGTGCGCAACCCCACCGGCGTCTCGCACTCCCCCGCCGAGCACGCGACCGACGAGGACTGCGAGGCGGGCGTGGCCGCGCTCGCCGCGGTGCTCGAGGAGCTGGCGTGCCGGTAGGCGACCGGTACTGGGCGGAGCTGGCCTGGCTCGGTGGGCCTGAGCCGCACCGCGACGTGCTGATCGAACTCGACGGCGAGCGCTTCGGCGCCGTCACCCCCGGCGTGACCGACCCGGGACCCGACGCGGTACGCCTGCGCGGCCTGACCATCCCGGGGCTCGCCAACGCCCACTCGCACGCGTTCCACCGCGCGCTGCGCGGGCGCACCCACACCGGCAGGGGAACGTTCTGGACCTGGCGCGACCGGATGTACGAGCTGGCCGGCCGCCTCGAACCCGACACCTACCACGCGCTGGCCCGCGCCGCGTACGCCGAGATGGCGCTGGCCGGTGTGACGTGTGTGGGCGAGTTCCACTACCTGCACCACGCGCCGAACGGCCTGCCCTACGCCGACCCGAACGCGATGGGCCGCGCGCTGCTCGCCGCCGCCGACGAGGCCGGCATCCGGATCACCCTGCTCGACACGCTCTACCTGACCGCCACCGTGGACGGCGGGCCGCCCGAAGGCCCGCAGCGGCGGTTCAGCGACGAGGACGTCGAGGGCTGGAGCGTGCGCCACTCCTCACTGACCGATGCGCCGTACGCCCGAATCGGGGCCGCCCTGCACTCGGTGCGCGCCGTGCCCGCCGAGGCCATCGCGACCTTCGCCGAGCGCACCGAGGGCGTCCCGCTGCACGTGCACCTGTCCGAACAGCGGGCCGAGAACGAGGCCTGCCTGGCGTACCACGGCCGGACCCCGACCCAACTGCTGGCCGACGCCGGCGCGCTTCGCCCGGACACGACGGTGGTGCACGCCACCCACGTCACCGACTCCGACCGCGCGCTGCTCGGCGACAGCGGCAGCCGGGTGTGCCTGTGCCCGACCACCGAGCGCGACCTGGGCGACGGGATCGGCCCGGCGCGGGCGCTCGCCGACTCCGGAAGCCCGCTGTGCCTCGGGTCGGACAGCCACGCCGTCGTCGACCTGTTCGAGGAGGCGCGGGCGGTCGAGCTGCACGAGCGGCTGCGCGCCGAGCAGCGCGGCCACTTCTCCGCCGCGGAACTGCTGGTCGCCGCGACGGCCGACGGGCACGCGGCGCTCGGTTGGCCCGACGCGGGGCGCATCGCGCCCGGCGCGCGCGCCGACCTGGTCACCGTGCGGCTCGACACGGTCCGCACGGCCGGTGCCGACCCCGCCCAGGCGGTGGCCGCCGTGGTCTTCGCGGCCACCGCGGCCGACGTCTCCCACGTGGTACGCGACGGCCGGGTCATCGTGTGCGACGGCGTCCACTGTGCAATCCCTGACGTGCCGACGGCGTTGGCGCAGGCGATCGCGGCGGTGACCCGGTGAGCAGCCTGCTGGTGACGAACATCGGCGAGCTGGTGACCAACGATCCCTCGCTCGGCGACGGACCGCTCGGCGTGCTGCACGACGCGGCGCTGGTCGCCGCCGACGGCCGGGTGGCCTGGGTCGGTCCGGCCGCGCGCGCCCCGGCCGCGGACATCTCCCTCGACGCGGACGGCCGGGCGGCGCTGCCGGGTTTCGTGGACAGCCACGCGCACCTGGTGTTCGCCGGTGACCGGGCGGCGGAGTTCGCCGCCCGCATGGCGGGCGAGCCGTACACCGGCGGCGGCATCCGCACCACGGTCGCCGCGACCCGCGCGGCCAGCGACGACGAGCTGCGCGCCACCGTCGGGCGCCTGCGCCGCGAGGCGCTGCGGCAGGGCACCACCACGATCGAGATCAAGTCCGGGTACGGCCTGACCGTGGCCGACGAGGCCCGGTCGCTGCGCATCGCCGCCGAGGTGACGGCGGAGACCACGTTCCTCGGCGCGCACGTGGTGGCGCCCGAGTACGCCGACCGGCCCGACGAGTACGTGTCGCTGGTGTGCGGCGAGATGCTCGCCGCCGCCGCGCCGCACGCCCGCTGGGTCGACGTGTTCTGTGAGCGGGGCGCGTTCGACGCCGACCAGTCCCGGGCGGTGCTCACCTCGGGGATCGCGGCGGGCCTGGCGCCGCGGGTGCACGCCAACCAGCTCGGTCCGGGGCCCGGGGTGCGCCTCGCCGTGGAGCTGGGCGCCGCGAGCGCGGACCACTGCACGTGGCTGACCGACGCGGACGTCGACGCGCTGGCGGGCTCGTCCACTGTGGCGACCCTGCTGCCGGGAGCGGAGTTCTCCACCCGCTCGCCGTACCCGGACGCCCGGCGGCTGCTCGACGC
>VSCG01000132.1:0-8042 GCA_047459115.1 Micromonosporaceae bacterium | reverse complement strand
TCGCGTTCGCGGGCAGCGCGCCCGACGACCGCCTGGCCGAGCCGGGTGAGGGGTTCACGGTGCGGCTCGGCCGCTCCGCGCGGACCCGCTCCGGCGACATCCCGACCGCCGAACTTCCCGCCATGCTCGCGCGTCCGGCGGAGCTGGCGGCGCTGCTGCCGCCGTTCGCTGCCGCCCAGCGCCAGGATCGCGCGTCGCCCGTGGTGGTCGCCGGGGACTGGCTGGGCTTCCGACAGCTGTACTGGTGGCGTGGCGACGGGGTGGCGGCGGTGTCGACGAGCGCCCGGGCGCTGTCCGCGCTGGTTGGTGGTGGCTTCGACCCGGCAGGTCTCGGCGTCCAGGCCCTGATCGGCTGGCAGGTCACCGACGCCACCATCTTCCAGGGCGTGCGGGCGTTGCCGCCGGCCACCGTCGCGCGGCTGTGGCAGGGATCGGTGGAGTTGCGGCGGTACGCCGAACCGCTGCACTTCTCCGGTGACGCACCGTCGCTCGACGACGCGGTCGACGAGATGGCGTGGATCCTGCGCGAGTTCCAGACCAACTACCTCATCGACCACCCCGACACGATCCTGCAACTGACCGGCGGTCACGACTCACGGATCCTGCTCGCGGCGATCCCCGAGAAGATGCGCGTCGACCTGCGCGCGCTGACGGTGGGCGACGAGGAGCACCCCGACGTGCGGATCGCGGCCGACCTGTGTCAGCGGTGCGGCATGCGGCACCAGGTGCACACCTTCGACACCCGCCGCTGGCCGAGCGCAGCGCAGGCGCACGCGCTGGCGCTCGGGGCGGCGCGGGCGCTGGAGTGCCTGGCGAGTCCGCTCGCGCTGGCTCCGCTGCTGCTCGTCGAGGCCGACATGGAGCAGGGGCACCGGCTCGGCGGGCTCGGTGGGGAGGTGGCCCGCGGCTTCTACTACGCCGGCCAGCCCGCCGGCGCGACGACCTCCCCGCACCTGGTCGAGCGCCTCGCCCGGTGGCGGCTGTTCAGCAACGAGGCGGCCGCCGAGGATGCGGTGACGGCGGACTTCCTGGCGCACGCCCGCGAGACCACCCTGGCCACGCTGGCCGACCTGTTCGTCCCCGGGGACTGGCTGCGCGCCACCGACGAGTTCTACCTCATGCACCGGATGCGCCGCTGGGCCGGCGTGCACGGCACCGTGGCGGCGGTCCGCCGCCACTACATCAACCCGATGTTCGATCGGCGGTTCGTCGAGCTGGCCCTTGCCGTGGCGCCGCACGAGAAGCGCGACTCGCGGCTGCTGGGTCGGCTGATGACCCGGCTCGATCCTGGGCTGGCCCGCATCCCACTCGACTCCGGGCTGGTGCCGGCGCGGCTGGCCGCACCGACGGCGGCGACCCGGTTGGCCGTGCAGGCAATGCTGGCGCGCAAGCTGGTCCGCAAGGCGCGCCAGCGGCTCACCGGCGGCCGCAAGCCGCAGTTCGGCGCCGCGCAGACCGCCGAGCTGGTCGTCGGGCACTGGCGGGAGCGCCCGGAGACGGTCGCGCCGCTCTACGAGATACCGATCATCCGTCCACAGTGGCTCGACGGGGTGCTGGCCGGCACCGTCGCCGCTGAACCGACCACCGTCGCGTTCCTGCTGAACCTGCTGGCCGCCGAAGCTCCGTCACCGGCCGCCTGAGCCCGGACCGCCGGATGGCTCGCCGGGCGCCCTACTGCCTGATCAGCGTGGCCTTTACTGCCTGATCAGCGTGGCATGGTAGCGGAACCGGGCGTTGGCCGAGTTGGGCGTGGTGGAGTCCTCGATCCGGCACGCGAAGCCGTGCTCGCGGGCGATATCGGTGAAGAACCCGCGGGGCAGGTAGAGCTGCTCCAGACCGTCGTAGCGCTGCGGCTGACCGGCGTGGCGCGCCCGGCGGACGGCTTCGAACTCCGCGCGGCGGTCGGCGTCGTTGACGTCGAAGACGCCCACCGCGCGCCGCGCCTTGGCCAGCATCAGTGTGAGGACCTCGCGCGCGTACGTCTCGTCGGGGAAGTAGATGAACACCCCGTTGCTGAGCACGACGTCGTAGCGGGGTTCCCGCGGTGTCTCGCGCGCCTCGCAGTGGCGCAGGTCGGCCGACCCGGGCAGCGCGCGTCGCGCGTGCGCCACCAGCGACTCGGCGAAGTCACACCCGCCCGTCGCCGCGCACTTGTCGCGCAGCCAGTACAGCAGCGCCCCGGCTCCGCAGCCGACCTCGTAGACCGAGTCGGTCGCTCGGATGCCCAGGCTGTCGACGATGTAGCGAAGCTGCACCTCGTGGTCGGCCAGGGAGGTGGTCGACGTGGCTGAGAAGTAGCCGTTCATCTCCATCAGCTCGCGCAGCACGGCGTCCGGGTCCTCGAGCGGGACCCGCCCGGCCGTGCCCTTGGCCTGCCAGACTCCGTGCCAGGTGCGCGCCGGCGCGTCGCGTACGTCGTGGGACACGTCGGCAGCCTAACCATCGCGGTGGCTTGCTCCAGGGATGAGCGCGCAGTCAATCATCCGACAGCTGCCGGGGCACACGCCGTCCGCGGCCTCACAGCCGGCCGGCGCGGACCTGCCGGGTCACCCAGGGGATCACCTCGTCGAGCATGGTCTCCAGGCTCGTGGTGGCCTCGAAACCGAGCACCTCGCGGGCCTTCGTCACGTCCGGCACCCGCTTCTGCACGTCGTGCTCGTACGGCTCGTCGTGCACCAGGCGCAGCGGCACGTCCGGGCCCTTGATCTTCCGCCAGATGATCTCGGCCAGCTCCCGTACCGTCGTGGACCGCGCGGTGGAGATGTTGAAGTCCTCGTTGCGCGCGGCGGGGTGCTGCATCGCGGTCACGATGCCCCGCGCCAGATCGCCGCCGTACGTGTAGTGGCGCACCTGGCCGCCGTCACCCAGGATGTGCAGTGGGTCCTGCCCCTTGACGACCTTCTGCACCAGGTCCGGCACGACGTGGGACATCGCCAGCTTGACGTTGCCGGACAGCACCTCGGCCTCGCCCACCGCCCGGCCCTCGCCCACGCCGACGCAGTTGAACGGCCGCACGATCGTGTACGGCAGCCGGTACTGGTCCCACGCGGCGCGCGCGTAGTACTCCACGGCGAGCTTCTGGAACCCGTAGGAGGACAACGGCGGCGGGACGCGCCGCTCGTCGCCCTCCGTGCTCGGCCAGTGCGTGGTGGACTCGAACACCATCGACGACGACAGATAGGTCACCTTCTGGAGCGGTCCGTCCCGGTGCGCGGCGATCGCGGCGTCGCAGGAGGCGGCCGTGATGCGCTCGTTCGTGGCGAGCAGGTCGTAGGCGTAGGTGTGGAAGTAGGAGATGCCGCCGATCATCGCGGCGCCGGCGATGAAGTGGTCGCAGTCGACGAGCAGTCCACGCAGCAGCTCGGTGTCGCGCGCGTCGCCCGCCACGAAACGGTAGCCGGGGTGGCTGTCGTACGACCGGGACACCGGACCGTACTTCGAGTAGTTGTCCAGGCCGACGACCTGGTGACCTCGCCGCAGCAGCTCCGCCACGACGTACCCACCGATGAAGCCGGCCGAGCCGGTGACCAGAACCTTCACCAACCGCTCCCAACCGCTGCTAACTCATGATCCGCTGCTCAGGCGCCGCCTGCGGCGACGGCGCCGTCCTCCGCCTGGCGGCCAGCTTCTCCACTGTCAGCCGTGGTCCGAAGGTGAAGAAGTACCAGCGCAGGTAGCCCGGCAGGAACCGGCCCAGGTCGAAGTGCGACTCGCCGAGCTTGCGGTCCAGCCAGATCGTCGGGATCTCGGCCACCGGCAGGCGCAGCCGGGTCGCCTTCGCCACCAGCTCCAGGCCGATCTCGAAGCCGGTACGTGAGTCGATGCCGACCGAGCGGACGAACTCGGTGTCGTACGCCTTGAAGCTGTTGGTGGCGTCCCGGGTGCCGGCGCGGGCGAACCAGTAGAGCGTCCGCCCGGCCCACTTCGACAGGATGCCCTTCAGGCGCGGACCGCCGACCTGCTGTCCACCGGGCATGTACCGGGACGCGGCCGCGACGACCACGCCACGCTCCACGAGCCGGGCCAGCTCCTCGATCTGGCGCGGGTCGTCGCAGCCGTCCGCCATCGTCACCACGGCCACCGGTGCCCTGGCCTGGTCGATCCCGAACCGGATCGCGTTGGCCGGCCCGCGCCCGTACGTGTTCAGCACCGGCCGCACCCGCGGGTCGGCGTCGGCGAGCTGCCGCGCGTACGGGACCGTCGGGTCCTCGGGCGTGTCGTACACGAGAAGCAGTTCGCTTGGCGCCAGCACGTCCCGCAGGACCCGCCGCACTGGCGCGACCACCTGCTCGCCCTCGTCGTAGACCGGGATGACGATCGAGATCGTCGGGTTCACACCAGCACCCCGCGCCCGGTCAGGCCCCACATGTCCACGATGGGCCGGTCGGTGACCAGGTCGGCGTACTCGGCGTGCGGGGCGGCGATGACCAGGAGGTCGGCGTCGGCGAGCACCCGGTCGCGCGGGACCAGGCGCTCGTCGCGGACGTACGGGTCGGTGCACAGCACGGACCTGGCCTTCAGCAGAAGGATCCGGCGCAGCTTGTACGCCAGGCTCTGGCGCGGGTCGTCACTGCCGCCCTTGAACGCCATGCCGAGAATGCCGACCGTCGAACTCGCCAGGTCGAACCGGGTCTCCAAACGGGACACCAGGTACAGGGGCAGGCCCTCGTTGATGAGCATCGCCGAGTGGCCGAGCACGAAGTTGTTCCGGTTGAACGCGGCGAGCTGCATGGTGTCCTTGAACAGGCAGGGGCCGGCCGCGAAACCGGGCATGGGCACATCGGCCGCGCGCGGGTAGTCGTACGTGATCGCGTGCTGGATCCGTGCGTAGTCCAGCCCGGCGTCGTTGGCCATCATCCAGAACTGGTTGGCGGTGGCGAACTTGATGTACCGCCAGGTGTTGGTGAACAGCTTGGCCAGCTCCGCCTCTTCCGGCCGCAGCGGCACGATCTGCTCGGTGAGCGTGCGGAACAGCTTGGTCGCCCGTTCCAGTGCGTCTGGGGTGCGTGCGGCGACGATCTGCGGCAGGTCGAACAGTTCGGTCAGCGCCCTGCCCTCGGCGATCCGCTCCGGGCAGAACGCCACGTCGGCGGTGATGCCCTTGTCGCACAGCAGCTTCTCGGTGAGCGCGGTGACGCCGGGGTAGACGGTGCTGCGCAGCACGATGAGCTGTCCGTGGGCCAGGTGCGCGGCGCAGCGCTCCAGCGCCCGCGGCACGGCGGCCAGGTCCGGGTTGAGGTGCTCGTCCACCGGCGTGCCGACCACCACGATCAGGTTCTCGGCGGTGCCCACACTCGCCGGGTCCATAGTGGCCGCCAGCCGGCCGGCCGCGGTCACCTCCGCGAGCAGGGCGTCCGCTCCGTCCTCCGCGAACGGCATCGTGCCGGCGTTGACCGCCGCGACGGCGGCGTCGTCGATGTCGTAGAGGGTGACCAGCAGCCCACGGGACGCGAGCGCGATCCCGAGCGGCAGGCCGACCCGTCCGCAACCGCCGACGATGACCACGTCGCGGGAGAAGTGAGCCATCTTCGCAGACCCCCCGTGAGATCGCGGCTCGGGTCGTCCAGGTCGGACCGGTTGGACCTTGGCGAGCCAACTGTTCGATGCTACGGCGTGCCGCTGTCCAAAGACTCCTGATCGGTGCCTTTCGCCATGTTCGGCGGGTCAGTGCGCCTCCTGGCGCGGGAACACGACCTCGCGCACGACCAGTTGAACCGCGGCGCTGGCCGGAATGGCGATCAGCGCGCCGATGACACCGAGCAGCGCGGCGCCGAGCAGGGCGCTGATGATGGCGGCCAGGTCGGTCACCCGCACCGCCCGGGACATCACCCTCGGGTAGATCACCCAGTTCTCGAGTTGCTGGTAGAGCACGAAGAACACCAGGGCCGCGATGCCGAGGGGCGCCGACGTCACGAACGCGACCAGGATCACGACGAGCGATCCCAGCGTGGCCCCCACCTGCGGAATGAGGTCGAACACCGCCACGACGACGGCGAGCGCCGCCGGGTAGGCGACGCCGGCGACCAGCAGGAACACGAACGAGGAGGCCCCGGCCAACAGGGCGATGAGCAGCGCGCCGGCCATGTATGCGCCGACCTTGGCGAGGATCTCGTCGCCGATAGCCCGGGCGCGGTCCCGCCGCGACGCCGGCACGAACCGGTACGCGCCGCTCTTGATCCGCTCGAACGCGGCGAGGAAGTAGACGGTCAGCAGCAGAACGGTGAGGACGTTGAACAGCGTGCCGAACACCAGCCCGATTCCGTCCAGCAGGCCGCCGACGGCCTTGGCCAGGTTGCCCGGCGTGACGACCGACTTGGCGCTCTCGATGATGGCGTAGCGCTCGTCGAGGTCGCGGATGAACTCGTTGCGGCTGAGCGCGTCGAGGTACCCCGGCAGCCCTTCCAGGAACGCATCGATCTGGCGCACCAGCGGCGGCACCAGCGCGACGATCCCGCCGCACAGCATCAGCAGCGTGCCGATGACGACGGAGGCGACCGCCCACCCGCGGGGCAGACCCCAGCGCTGCAGCCGGACCACGGCCGGGTTCAGCCCTACCGCGAGGAAGCCCGCGACGAAGATGAGCACCAGGACATTCAGCGCGCCCGCGACCGCCTGGGCGCCGTAGTAGGCGGTGAGCAGGCCCAGGCCACCGACCAGACCGATGTAGAAGGGTCCGCGTCGAAACGGCCGGCCGGGGCGGCCGAATCCCCCCGGGGCGGGCCGGACGTCGGAGCCGTCCGTCGCCGCCGGTGGCTCGTGGCCCGGCGCGCGCTCCTCGTGGCCCGGCCGTCGCCCCTCGCTCGCCGCGCTGGGATCGCGCTGATCGTCGGCCATGGGTCAGTCTCACTCACACCCGGCTGTCCCGGCTAGTCCTCGGCCCGCCCGCCATGCCGGCGCACCTGCGCGCAGCGCCGATGCCGTCAGGGGCGGGTGTCGCCGGCGCTGACCCGCTTGGCGACGGTCACCTTGTCCGGTCTGGTGGAGACCTTCCCATCGCCGCCGGCCGGCTCCGGCGGCGGGCTCGGCATCGCCTTGCGGGGGTCGTGGCGCGGCTTGCCGGCGGCCGGCTTCGCCGCGGGAGCCCGTTTCGCCTGGCCGTCCGGCTCGCCGGTGGTCCGCTGCGGCCGGTGTCCGTCGCCGGACGTCACCGACGCCCGGGCCGCCATCTCGGCCTGGCGGGCCGCCAACTCCTTTTCGCGGGCGTCGAGCTCCGCCTGGCGCGCGTTGAGCTCGGCGCGCCGGGTCTCCAGTTCGCGTCGTGCCGCCTCGACCTCGGCCCGGCGTGCCTCGACGTCCCGGCGCGCCGCCTCGATCGCGCCACGCCGCTTCTCGAGCTCCCGGCGTGCCGCCTCGACCGCCGAACGCCGGCCCTCGACATCGGTGCGCGCCGCCTCGACCGTGGTCCGTCGGGTCTCGACCTCCTTGCGCGCCGCCTCGACCGTGGACCGCCGGGTCTCGACCTCCTTGCGCGCCGCCTCGAGCTCGGCCCGCTTCGTCTCGATCTCGCTGCGTACCGTCGCCACCTCGGCCTGCGCCGACTCGGCGCTCTTGCGCGCCTGCTTGACCATCCGCTCGGCCTCGGTACGCCGCTTGTGCGTCTCCCGCTCAGCGTGCGCGCGCAGCTCGTTGGCCTCACGCTCGGCACGCTTGCGCAGCTCACTCGTCTCGTGCTCGACGCGCACGCGCAGGTCGGCGGCGAGCGCCTCGGCCTGGGCAAGCTCGCGCTCGGCGTGGGCGCGCAGCTCGGTGGCCTCCCGCTCGGCCCGGGTGCGCAATTCCTGCGCCTCCCGCTCGGCCCGCTTGCGCAGCTCCTGCGCCTCGCGCTCGACGCGGGCACGCAGCTCGCCGGCCTGCGCTTCGGCCTGGGCGAGGCGCTGGCTCGCCTCCCGCTCGGCGCGGGTACGCACCTTCTCGGCCTGGGCCTGCGCCTCGGCGATCTGGTCGTGCGCCTTGCGCTCGGCCCGGGTGCGCTGCTCGCCGGTCTCCCGCTCGGTACGCGCGCGCAACTCACCCGTCTCGCGTTCGGTGCGTGCGCGCAGCTC
>VSCG01000131.1:0-8091 GCA_047459115.1 Micromonosporaceae bacterium | reverse complement strand
AGTCGGCGCTGTTCGCCGGGGACCTGCTGCGGATGTACCTGCGCTACGCCGAGCGGCACGGCTGGGTCACCGAGGTGCTCGACGCGCAGGAGTCGGACCTCGGCGGGTACAAGGACGTCTCGGTGGCGGTGAAGAGCCGCGGCATCCCCGAGGGCGGGAACGGCGTGTGGTCCCGGCTGAAATGGGAGGGCGGCGTGCACCGGGTCCAGCGGGTCCCGGTCACCGAGTCGCAGGGCCGGATCCACACCTCCGCGGCGGGCGTGCTGGTCATGCCCGAGGCGGAGGAGACCGAGGTGGAGATCGACCCGAACGACCTGCGCATCGACGTGTACCGCTCGTCCGGCCCGGGCGGGCAGTCGGTGAACACCACCGACAGCGCGGTGCGCATCACCCACCTGCCGACCGGCATCGTGGTGTCCTGTCAGAACGAGCGTTCGCAGTTGCAGAACAAGGACCGCGCGATGCGCATGCTGCGGGCCAAGCTCGCCGCGCTCGCCGAGGAGCAGGCGGCCGCCGCCGCGGCCGACGCCCGTCGGGCCCAGGTACGCACGGTGGACCGCTCGGAGCGCGTCCGCACGTACAACTTCCCGCAGAACCGGATCACCGACCATCGCATCGGCTACACGGCGTACAACCTGGATCTGGTCCTGGCCGGCGAGCTGGACAGCGTGCTGGACGCGCTGGCCGAGGCGGACCGGGCCGCGCGGCTGGCCGGCGAGACCGCGCTCACCCGCTGAGACTCGGGTCCTTCCGGTCGCGCCCGCGGCGTCGGCAGGTGGACGCACCCGGTCAGGTCCGATGATGGAGGCCGTGGCACCTCCAGATCGCCAACCCGCCGAGTCGTCCGAGCGGTCAGCGGCCGCCCCCGTCATCTCGATGGCGGCGAACACGCTCGCCGCGGCCGGCGTCGCCTCCCCCCGGGCGGATGCCGAGTTGCTCGCCGCGCACGTGCTCGGCGTGCCACGCGGACGGGTGGCGCTCATGGACTTCACCGCGCCGCAGCTCACCGCCTACCGGGCGCTCGTCGCCGAGCGCGCCCGCCGGGTCCCGCTGCAGCACCTGACCGGGACCGCGCCGTTCCGGTACCTCGAGCTGGCGGTCGGTCCGGGGGTGTTCGTGCCCCGGCCGGAGACCGAGCTGCTGGTGTCGTGGGGACTGTCGGTGATCCGTCCCGGCGCGGTGGTCGTCGACCTGTGCGCGGGCTCCGGCGCGATCGCCCTCGCCGTCGCCAACGAGGCGCCGACGACGACCGTGTACGCCGTGGAGCGCTCGCCCGAGGCGACCGCGTGGCTGCGCCGCAACGCGGCGGCGCGCGCCGCGGCGGGAGACCCGCCGATCGCCGTGATCGAAGGCGACGTGGCCGACCCGGACCTGCTGGCCGACCTCGACGGCCGGGTGGACCTGGTGCTCAGCAACCCGCCGTACGTGCCGGCGGGCAGCCCGGTGGCGCCCGAGGTGGCCGAGCACGACCCGCCGGTCGCGGTCTTCGGCGGGCCGGACGGGCTCGCGGTCGTGCGCGCGGTGGTCGCGTGCGCGGCCCGCCTGCTCGCGCCCGGTGGGCACGTGGGTATCGAGCACGACGACTCGCAGGGGGAGTCGGTACCGGCGCTGCTCGCCGCACAGGGGACCTTTCGGGATATTCAGGATCACCGCGACCTGGCCGGCCGTCCCCGGTACACCACCGGCCGGATGGCAGACTGACACGCTGTGATGCTTTACGACTGCCGTACGTCGGCCGAGCGCGACCGTGGGATCCAGGCCGCGGTGGACGCGGTCAAGCGCGGCGACCTGGTGGTGCTGCCCACCGACACCGTGTACGGCATCGGCGCCGACGCGTTCCAGCCGCACGCCGTCAAGGCGCTGCTGGACGCCAAGGGCCGCGGCCGGCACATGCCGCCGCCGGTGCTGGTCGGCTCCCGGCACACCCTCGACGGCCTCGTCCACGGCCTGCCCGCAGCCGCCAAGGACCTCGTCGCGGCGTTCTGGCCGGGCGCGCTGACCATCATCGTGGAACACGCGCCGACGCTGCAGTGGGATCTGGGGGAGACGGCGGGTACCGTGGCGGTGCGGATGCCCCTGCATCCGGTGGCGCTGGAGGTGCTGCGCGAGACCGGCCCGATGGCGGTCTCCTCGGCCAACAAGAGCGGGCAGTCGGCCGCGGTGACCGCGGCTGAGGCCCGCGAGCAGCTCAGCTACTCGGTCAGCGTCTACCTGGAGGCTGGGGAGTGTCCCCGGCCGGTGCCGAGCACGATCGTGGACGTCACCGGCGAGGTCCCGCGGGTGCTGCGCCCGGGGGCCGTCTCCATCGAACAGCTACGCGAGGTCGTACCGACCATCGTCGCCGAGGATTGACGACTTGGGACTCCGCCGCGGAGCGAAGCCGACCGGCGGGTCCAACAGGAGGTAACAGTGCCCCCCTTCTCCGTGCTGTCCGTCTGCATGGGCAACATCTGCCGCTCCCCGATGGCCGAGCGCCTGCTCGTCGTCGCGGCCCGGGACCTGGTCGGGGATGCGGCGGACGACCTCATCCTCAGTGGCAGCGCCGGCACCGGGGGCTGGCATCAGGGCCAGCCGATGAACCCGCCAGCGGCCCGCCAGGTGCGCCGCCGGGGCGGGGACGACACCGGGTTCGCGGCCCGCAAGCTCGCCGTCGAGCACATCGAGTCGGCCGATCTCGTGCTCACCGCGACCGGTGACCAGGCGTACCACGTCCGGTCGCTGTGCCCGGACGCCGCCGGGCGCACGTTCGTGCTGGGGGAGTTCGGCCGGCTGCTGGCCAAGGTCGACCTGTCCGCGCTGCCGCCCGCGCTCGGCACCCCGCAGGCCGTGTACGCCCGGGGCCGCGCGCTCGTCGAGGCCGTCGACGCCGTCCGGGCGGGCGCCGAGCCGCTGGTGAGCGACGAGGTCGACGACCCGTACGGGCACAGCGACGCGGTCTTCAGCCGGGTCGCCGATGAGATCGAGGCGGTGCTGCGGCCGCTGGCCGCCGCGCTGCTGACCAGGTGACGATGGCGGCCCGGATGCGGCACCTGCCGATCATCACTGCGGTGGTCGGGGTGGTCGCGGTGCTCTCGGCCGCGCTCGGCGGGCTCGCCGCCGGCAACGCCGGGGCGACCGGCGCCGCAGCCGGGGTCCTGCTCGTGCTGTTCAGCTACGTCCTGTCCACCGTCGCGATCGCCTGGGCGGACTCGGTCAGCCCGCGGCTGGTGTTCCCGGTGGGCATGACGGCGTACCTGACCAAGTTCGGCGTCTTCGGGGTCGCGTTGGTCGCCCTGCTCGACAGCGACTGGGCCGGCAAGCTGCCGATGGCCGCCGGGATCGGCGCCGGCGTGGTCGCCTGGAACGCCACGCACATCTGGTGGATCAACGGGCCGGGGCGGTCCTGACGGGCCGCCTGTGCGGGAGCGGGGTCCCCGAACGGGTGATATCTCCCGGACGGCCGCCGGAGTAGTGTCGGAGCCCACCCGGTACGCGAGGCCGACGCGCGTAGGCCGACGCGCGGGGGTGCCCCACTGCCCGCCTACCCCGGCTGATATCGTTCGCCGCGACATGGCTGATGACTCATCGCCAGAGCAGCCGCGGCCGCCGGACGACCCCGTGTCGGGGGCGGGCCAAGGCTGGGCGGCGCTGGGTTACCTCGTCGGCGGGATCGCCGCATGGGGGTTCATCGGCTGGTTGATCGATCGATGGCTGGACCTGAACGGCGTGGCGACGGCGATCGGCTCGGTGCTCGGCGCCGCCGGCGGGGTCTACCTGATCGTGATGAAGCTTGGCCGCGGCTGAAGACGGGAAAGGGACACGGTGACCGGACAGTCGATCCTTCGCGCGGAGGTGCCGTTTCCACCCGGCGTGGAGGACTTCTTCCCGCCCTCGATCATCGAGGGCGCGGGCCCGTGGTTCACGAAGTACACCCTGCTGGTCGTGCTCGCGGTGGTGGTGCTGATCGCGTTCTTCGTGCTCGCCTACCGCAAGCCGAAGCTGGTGCCGGGCAAGGCCCAGTGGCTGGCCGAGACGGTGTACGGGTTCGCCCGCAACAACATCGCGCAGGACATGATCGGTCCGCAGGGGGTCAGGTTCGCGCCGTATCTGGCGACGCTGCTGTCCTTCCTGCTGCTGACCAACCTGTTCGGCATCATCCCGGGCATCCAGGTCTCGCCGAACTCGCACATCGCGTTCCCGATCGTGCTGGCGGCGATCAGCTACATCATGTTCATCTACCAGGGCATCCGCCGCCACGGCGGCCTCGGGTACTTCAAGCAGTCGCTGATCCTGCCGGCGCCCTGGTTCGTGCAGCCGATCCTGATCCCGATCGAGTTCGCCTCGACCTTCATCATCCGGCCGTTCACGCTCGCGCTGCGGCTCTTCGCGAACATGTTCGCCGGGCACACCATCCTTCTCGTCTTCATCCTCGGCGGCTTCGTGCTGCTCAACGCCGAGGCGGCGTTCATCAAGCCGATCTCGGTGGTGTCGTGGTTGATGGCGCTCGCGATCACCTTCCTCGAGGTGATCGTGTCGATCCTGCAGGCCTACGTCTTCACCGTGCTGACCGCGAGCTACATCCAGGGCTCGCTCGCGGAGGAGCACTGACCGCTTCGAGTCCCGTCCGTCGTCCGCGTGAAGGTCACGCGCGATACCCAGGAGGAATCCCACAATGTCCGTTCTGGCCCAACTCGAGGGCAACCTCGCCGCGATCGGGTACGGCATCGCGGCCATCGGCCCCGGCATCGGCGTCGGCATCATCTTCGCCTCGTACATCCAGGCGACCGCCCGCCAGCCGGAGTCGGCGCGGATCACCCAGCCGTTCGTGTGGATCGGCTTCGCCGTGGTCGAGGCCCTCGCGCTGCTCGCCATCGCCACCGGCTTGATCTTCTCGTAGCGAGCCACTGACACGGGAAATGAGGAGTGCCATGCCCTACCTGGCGGCGGAGGAGCACAACCCGCTCTTTCCGATCTGGCAGGAACTGGTGGTCGGCGCCATCGCCTTCGGCGTGCTCTGCTTCGTGCTGATCAAGTACGTCTTCCCGAAGATGGAGCAGACCTACCAGGCGCGGGTCGAGGCCATCGAAGGCGGCATCCAGCGGGCCGAGGCCGCGCAGGCGGAGGCGAACGCGCTGCTGGAGCAGTACAAGGCGCAGCTCGCCGAGGCGCGCACGGAGGCCGCGCGTATCCGCGACGAGGCCCGGGCGGAGGCCACCTCCATCAAGAACGACATCATGGCGCAGGCCCAGGAGGAGCGGGACCGCATCATCGCCGCCGGTCGCGACCAGCTCGCCAGCGAGCGGGCAGCGCTCGTGCGCGAACTGCAGGGCGAGATCGGCCGGCTCGCGGTCGATCTGGCCAGCAAGATCGTCGGTGAGGCGCTGGAGGACGAGGCCCGCCGTCGCGGCACGGTCGACCGGTTCCTGCGCGAACTCGAAGGCTCGGGGGCCCGCTGATGCAGGCCGCCAGCCGGGAGGCGTACGTCGCGGCCGCCGAGCGCCTGGAGGCGATCTCGGCGGACGCGACCAAGCTCGAGGCGATCGCCGACGACGTGCTCGCGGTCGCCGGGCTGCTGCGCCGCGAGATCGGGCTGCGCCGGGCGCTGGCCGATCCGGCCCGCTCCGGCCAGGAGCGGGCCGGGCTGCTGCGCACGATCCTGGGCAAGCAGGTCGGCGCCGAGGCGCTCGACGTGCTCGGCACACTGGTCGACGGCCGGTGGGCCCGGCCGTCGGAACTGCTGGACGCGACCGAGCGGCTCGGCGTGGACGCGCTGCTGGGCAGCGCGGACAAGCGGGGCACCCTCGGCGACGTCGAAGACCAGCTCTTCCGATTCGCTAAGATTGTCCAAGGCGACCCGCAGCTCGCGGGCGTGCTCAGCGACCCGACCGTCGAGGCCGCACGGCGCGCCACGGTGGTCCGGGCGCTGCTCGAAGGCCGGGCCGACCCGGTCACCATACGCCTCGCCGAGCTGTCACTGGCCGGCTTCGGCGGCCGGTCCTTCGACGCGTCGCTCGCCCGGCTCGTCGAGCTCGCCGCCGAGCGGCGCGACCGCCACGTGGCCTATGTCACCGTGGCGGCCGAGCTGACCGAGGAGGAGGAGCGCAGGCTGGGCGCGAGATT
Source organism: Micromonosporaceae bacterium (assembly GCA_047459115.1). Classification (GTDB taxonomy): domain Bacteria; phylum Actinomycetota; class Actinomycetes; order Mycobacteriales; family Micromonosporaceae; genus VSCG01. The sequence continues at coordinate 1,992 of VSCG01000131.1, read as the reverse complement.
GTCCGAGATGTACCGTCGAGACGTCAGCCTGAAGATCACAGTCGAGCCCGAGGTCCTCGGCGGCATGCGGGTGCAGGTCGGCCACGACCTGTACGACGGCACCGTCGCCCGACGACTCACCGAAACTCGCAACGCCCTGGCCGGGCGCTGACCACAAACGTCGATAGATACGAGGGAAGTTGAGGATGGCCGAGCTGACCATCTCGTCAGAGGAGATCCGCGGCGCGCTCGAGCGCTACATCTCCTCCTACAAGCCGGAGATCTCCAAGGAGGAGGTCGGCGTCGTCGCCGATGCCGGCGACGGTATCGCGCACGTCGAGGGGCTGCCCTCGACGATGACCAACGAGCTGCTGGAGTTCGAGGACGGCACGCTCGGCGTCGCGCTGAACCTCGACGTCCGGGACATCGGTGTGGTGGTGCTCGGCGACTTCGCCGGCATCGAAGAGGGGCAGCAGGTCAAGCGGACGGGGCGCGTGCTCTCCGTGCCCGTCGGGGACGGATACCTCGGCCGCGTGGTCGACGCGCTCGGCAAGCCCATCGACGGGGGCCCTGACATCGCCCACGAGGGCTACCGCGAGCTGGAGCTGCAGGCCCCGAACGTGATGGCGCGCCAGCCGGTGAACGAGCCGCTGCAGACCGGCATCAAGGCGATTGACGCGATGACCCCGATCGGCCGGGGCCAGCGGCAGCTGATCATCGGGGACCGCCGGACCGGCAAGAGCACGATCGCGATCGACACGATCATCAACCAGCGGCAGAACTGGCTGTCCGGCGATCCGAAGAAGCAGGTGCGCTGCATCTACGTCGCCGTCGGCCAGAAGGGCTCCACGATCGCGTTGCTGAAGAGCATCCTGGAGGAGCACGGCGCGATGGAGTACACCACCATCGTCGCCGCTCCCGCCTCGGAGCCGGCCGGCTACAAGTACATCGCTCCGTACACCGGCTCGGCCATCGGCCAGCACTGGATGTACCAGGGCAAGCATGCGCTGATCGTCTTCGACGACCTGACCAAGCACGCCGAGGCGTACCGCGCGGTGTCGCTGCTGCTGCGCCGCCCGCCGGGCCGCGAGGCGTACCCGGGTGACGTCTTCTACCTGCACTCCCGCCTGCTCGAGCGGTGCGCCAAGCTCTCCGACGACATGGGCGGCGGCTCGCTGACCGGTCTGCCGATCGTCGAGACCAAGGGTGGCGACATCTCGGCGTACATCCCGACCAACGTCATCTCGATCACCGACGGCCAGATCTTCCTGGAGACCGACCTGTTCAACCAGGGCGTGCGTCCCGCGATCAACGTGGGCACGTCGGTCTCCCGGGTGGGCGGCGCCGCGCAGACCCCGCCGATGAAGAAGGTGGCCGGCTCGCTGCGCCTGGAGCTCGCCCAGTACCGTGACCTGGAGGCGTTCGCCGCGTTCGCGTCGGACCTCGACGCGTCGTCGCGCGCCCAGCTCGAGCGGGGTACCCGGATGACCGAGCTGCTCAAGCAGCCGAACTACGCGCCGATCCCGGTAGAGCAGCAGGTCGTTTCGATCTGGGCGGGTACGGCCGGCAAGCTTGACGACCTGCCGGTCGGCGAGGTGACCCGGTTCGAGACGGAGCTGCTGGACTGGATGCGGCGCAACCGCTCGGAGATCCTCAACGCGATCGCCGAGGGCGCGTGGAACGACGACATCATCGCGTCGGTGGACGAGGCGGTCACCAGCTTCAAGAAGATCTTCCTCGCACGCGAGGACGAGCGGCGCGTTCACGAGGCCGAGGCCGAGGCGATGGCCGCGGGCGAGGAGTCGCGTGAACGGGTCGTCCGCCACGTCCGGCCGCAGCCGCAGAAGAGGTAACGGGCATGGCCGGCCAGCTTCGCGCTCTTCGTCGACGGATCCGCGCCACGACGGGAATGAAGAAGATCACGAAGGCCATGGAGCTCGTCGCGACGAGCCGGATCACTCGGGCCCAGGCGCGCATCGCAGCCTCCAAGCCGTACGCGATCGCGATCACCGA
>VSCG01000130.1:0-8148 GCA_047459115.1 Micromonosporaceae bacterium | reverse complement strand
GGTGGACGTGGAGTGTGGTGGCGGCCGCGGCGCTTCGCCGTGGCCGGCCCAGCGGGTCACAGAGCCCGGGTCGAGCCTCGGACGATCAGCGTGGTGGGCAGGATGTGCGGAGTCTGCGGTAGCGGCGCTCCATCGAAGTGCGAGATGAGCAGCCGCGCCGCGGCTTCGCCCATCTCGCGCATCGGCTGGTGCACGGTGGTCAGAGGTGGGTCGGTGTGCGCGGCGTACGGGATGTCGTCGAAGCCGACGACGGCGACGTCGTCGGGCACGGTGCGGCCGGCCTCCCGTACCGCCTGCATGGCCCCGCCCGCGGACAGGTCGTTGTGCGCGAACACGGCGTCGAAGTGCACCCCGGCGTCCAGCAGTTGCCGGGCCACCTGCCGGCCCCGGTCGAAGGTGAAGTCACCCTCCACCACCAGCTGCGGGTCCAGCGGTCGGCCGGCGGCCGCGTACGTCTCGGCGAAGCCGGCGAGGCGGTCCTGGGTGCAGCCGAAGCGCCCGGGCCCGGTGATCACCAGCGGGTTGCGCCGTCCGAGGTCGAGCAGGTGGCGGGCGGCGGCCTCGCCGCCGGCGCGGTTGGTGGTGGCCACCGACGGGAAGAGCGGCTGCTTGCCCCGGTCGTCGATGAGCACCACCGGCAGGCCACGGGCGTGCAGCCGGGCGATGTAGTCGAGGGTCCCCTCCGGCTCGATCACCAGCAGCCCGTCGAACGATCTCGCGGACACCTGCGAGGCGAACTGCCGCATCGACTCCTCGCCCCGGTTGCAGGTGAACAGCAGCAGCCCGTACCCCTGGGTCTCGACCACGTCGACAGCACCCTGCAGCACCTCGCCCATCCACGGCCAGGTCAGGGATGGCACGAGCATGCCGACGACCTGGGTGCGGCCGCGGGCCAGGCCGACGGCGCGGGCACTGGGGACGTAGCCGAGTTCCTTGATTACCTCGCGTACTCGCTTGGCGGTCTTCTCATCGACCTCCCCCTTGCCGTTGAGCACCCGGGAGACCGTCGTCTTGCTCACCGCGGCACGCGCGGCGACATCGGCGATCGTGATCCGCACGGGTTCTCCTCCGGCGTCGCTTTCCGCTCCGGATCGGTTCCGAAATCGATTCCGGAACCGGTTACGGAACCGGTTACGGGACAGTAGAGCGGATGCCGGGAAGGCACGTCAATAACAGCGAGGTAACGAAGGTCGCCGGCTCCTCGTCGGGCCGGCGCGCCCTGGGCGCCGTCAGACCTTGTCGCCGATCTTGACTCGCGGGTTGGGGATGCGCATGCGGCGGAACGTCACCCCGCGCATGATCCCGTACAGGTAGAGCGAGCCCATCCGCTGGTCGGTCTTGGGGAAGCGCTCGCGTACCAGCCGCTTGATCCGGCGGCTGATCAGGAAGCTGTCGATGATCACCGCGAGGACGAGGGTGACCCAGAGGATGTTCGACGCGAGCTGCACCTGGGGCGGCATGGCCGCCGAGGAGCCGATCACCACGGGGATCGCGCCGGCGAAGAACCACGTGCCGACAGTGCGCCGGGAGTCCACGATGTCGCGCACCAGCGCCCGCTCCGGGCCCTTGTCCCGCGGCGGCAGGTAACGCTCGTCACCGCGGCGCATGCCCTCCAGCGACTCGGCCCGCTCTGCCCGCAGCCGCTCGCGGCGCTGCCGGGCCGCCTCCTTGCGGTCGGTCGGCGGCGTCGCGGCGACGCGACGCCGCTGGGCGGGGCCTCGCTTGGGCGTCTCGCGGCCCTTCGGCGGGGTGTACCCCTTAGCGCGCGTTTGGACCATTGTGACGCCATCCGTCGGGGTGGCGTCGTCGGCCGTGCTCGGATCCCCGACAAGCCCGGCGGTTCTGCGACGGAACAGTGCCACGTATGAAGGGTAGCCGCTCCTATCCGCGCTCCACGTGTGCGCCCAGGGCGGTCAGCTTGGCCTCGAAGTCCTCGTAACCGCGCCGGATCAGGTTGACCCCGTGCACCCGCGAGGTGCCCTCGGCGGCGAGCGCGGCGATGAAGTGGCTGAACCCGGCCCGCAGGTCCGGCACGACCAGCTCGGTGCCGTGCAGCTTGCTCGGCCCGGCGATCACCGCGGAGTGCCGGAAATCGCGTCGGCCCCAGCGGCACGGGCTGCCGCCAAGGCACTCCCGGTAGACCTGGATCGTCGCGCCCATCTGGTTGAGCGCCTCGACGTAGCCGAACCGCCGCTCGTACACCGTCTCGTGCACGATCGACAGGCCGCGCGCCTGGGTCAGGGCGACCACCATCGGCTGCTGCCAGTCGGTCATGAAGCCGGGGTGGACGTCGGTCTCCAGGACGACTGAGCGCAGGTCGCCACCTGGGTGCCAGAACCGGATGCCCTCGTCGGTGATCTCGAACGCGCCGCCGACCGACCGGTACACGTTCAGGAACGTCATCATGTCGACCTGCTTGGCGCCGAGCACGGTCACGTCGCCGCGGGTGGCGAGCGCGGCCGCCGCCCAGCTCGCGGCCTCGATGCGGTCGGGGATGGGCCGGTGCACGTACCCGCCCAGGCGCTCCACGCCCTCGATCTCGATGACCCGGTCCGTGTGCACCTTGATGATCGCACCCATCTTCTGCAGCACGCAGATCATGTCGATGATCTCCGGCTCGACCGCCGCGTTGCGCAGTTCCGTGGTCCCCTCGGCCATCACGGCGGTGAGCAGGACCTGTTCCGTCGCGCCCACGCTCGGGTAGGGGAGGGCGATCTTCGTCCCGCGCAGCCCCCTCGGGGCACTGATCTCCAGACCCTCGGGCGTCTTGTCCACCACCGCCCCGAAGTCGCGCAGGGCCTGCAGGTGGAAGTCGATCGGCCGCCCGCCGATGTTGCAGCCGCCCAGGTCCGGGATGAAGGCGCGGCCCAGCTTGTGCAGCAGCGGGCCGCAGAACAGGATCGGGATCCGGCTGGAGCCGGCGTGCACGTTGATCTCGTCGACCTTCGCGCTCTCGACGTTGGCCGGGTCGAGCACCAGTTCGCCCGGCTCCTCCCCGTCGCTGATCCGCACCCCGTGCAGTTCGAGCAGCCCACGCACGATCTCGACGTCGCGGATGCGCGGCACGTCGTACAGCTGACTCGGTCCGTCCCCGAGCGCGGCGGCCACCATCGCCTTCGTGACGAGGTTCTTGGCGCCGCGGACCCGGATCACGCCGGTGAGTGGTGAGCCCCCGTGCACGGTCAGGACGTCGTCGATCAAGGTCAGCCTCCCGGGTGCGCGATATCGACGGGCCGCCGGGCAGCATATCGGCCGAACGGTCGTGACGGGGCACACGGACGCCGCACAACGTCCGCGGGCGCGGGCGAGCTGGGGATCGGCGTGCGGGCCGGATCCCGTATCACGGTCGTCGGGCACGCCGGGCCCGCGGGGCGTGGCACACTCCGCGGGGTGCGGGTGTTGATCTGTCCGGACAAGTTCGCCGGAACGTGCAGTGCCGTCCAGGTGGCCGCCGAGATCGCCGCCGGCTGGCGGGAGGCGGCGCCAGCCGACAGCGTGGCGACCAGGCCGCTGTCCGATGGCGGGCCGGGTTTCCTGGACGTGCTCGAGGCGGCAGTGGGCGGCCGGCGGCTTGCGGTGCCCACCGTCGACCCGCTGGGCCGGCCGGTCACCGGATCGGTCCTGGTCGTCGACGACAGCGCGGACGGGCAACGCGCCGCGTACGTGGAGAGCGCCGACGCCTGCGGCCTGCATCTGGTCGCGCCCGAGGACCGCGACCCCAAGAGCGCCACGTCGTACGGGCTCGGCACGCTGGTGGCGGCCGCCGTGGAGACGGGGGTACGCCGGGTCGTGATCGGCCTGGGCGGTTCGGCCACCAACGACGCCGGGGCAGGGATGCTCGCCGCGCTCGGCGCCGCGCCGCTGGACGCGGCCGGCTACGCCCTGCCGTACGGCGGCGCCGCGCTGCTCGGCTGCGCGTCGCTGGGCGGTACGCCCCGCCTGCGCGACGTCACCCTGGTGGCCGCCACCGACGTGGACAACCCCCTGGTCGGCCCGCACGGGGCGTCGGCCGTCTACGGCCCGCAGAAGGGCGCCAGCCGTGAGGACGTGGTGCTGCTGGATTCGGCGCTGGAACGCTTCGCGGATGTACTCGAACGCGAGCTGCCCACCTGCCCGCCGCAACTGGCGGACCTGCCGGGCGGCGGGGCTGCCGGCGGGCTCGGCGCCGCGGTCCTCGCGCTCGGTGGGCGCTGCGAGTCCGGCATCGGCCTGGTGCGGGCCGTCACCGGCCTGGACGAGGCGCTGGACGCCGCGGACCTCGTGATCACCGGCGAGGGGTCGTTCGACCACCAGTCGCTGCGCGGCAAGGTGGTGGCCGGGGTGGCCGCGGCGGCGCGCGAGCGCGGCCTGCCGTGCGTGGTCGTGGCGGGCCGGGTGACGGCGGGCCGGGAGGAGGCGGCGGCCGCCGGGGTGACCGAGGCGCACTCGCTGGTGGAGCACTTCGGCAGCGTGGCGGCGGCGATGTCGCAGACGGCCGAGGGGCTGCGCGCGCTCGGGGCGCGCCTGGCCGCCCGGTGGAGCCGTTGAGGGTCCGGTGGAGCCGTTGAGGGTAGAGCATGCCCGGCTGGGGTGGGCAGCGTTACGGTTGGGAATCGTCGTACCCACGGCTAGCGTTAAGAGTTGACGAGTTGAGAAGCACCTACCGGCGTCAGGAGCATCCGTGAGCACTTCCACCGCAGACTCGGCGAAGACCGGCCCGAGCACCGTGACCCTCACCGACGTCGCAGCGGAAAAGGTCAAGACGCTGCTCGAGCAGGAGGGCCGTGACGACCTGCGGCTGCGGGTCGCCGTGCAGCCCGGTGGCTGCTCGGGCCTGCGCTACCAGCTGTTCTTCGACGAGCGCTCGCTCGACGGCGACATCGTCACCGACTACCACGGCGTCGAGGTGGTCGTCGACCGGATGAGCGCGCCGTACCTCGTGGGCGCCACGATCGACTACGCCGACCGGATCGACGCCCAGGGTTTCACGATCGACAACCCCAACGCGCAGGGCTCCTGCGCGTGCGGTGACTCCTTCCACTGACCCGGCCGCCATCCGGCGGGCTGAAGCGTGGTCCCGCGGGCGGCGAGGCGACGCCTCGCCGCCCGCGGCGTCCCCGGCCCCGCATTTCGCGCGGTCCGGCCGGTCGTCGCCCCCGGGCGCTGTTACGCTGACCGGCGCACGATCGCCGATACGACCAGGGGCCGCAGCCATGAAGATCGCCGTGACCGGCTCGATCGCGACCGACCATCTCATGCACTTCCCGGGGCGGTTCGCCGAGCAGTTGTTGCCGGACCAGTTGCACAAGGTGTCGCTGTCGTTCCTCGTTGACGACCTCGTGGTGCGCCGGGGTGGCATCGCCGCCAACATCGCCTTCGGCATGGCCCAGCTCGGCCTGCGCCCCGTCCTGGTCGGGGCGGTGGGCACCGACTTCGACGACTACCGCTCCTGGCTGGAGCGCCACGGCGTGGACTGCGACTCGGTGCACGTCAGCGAGCTGGCGCACACCGCCCGGTTCGTCTGCACCACCGATGACGATCTGTGCCAGATCGCGTCGTTCTACGCGGGCGCGATGGCCGAGGCGCGCAACATCGAACTGAGCCCGGTGGCCGAGCGGGTCGGCGGGCTGGACCTCGTGCTGATCAGCCCGAACGACCCGGTCGCCATGGTGCGGCACACCGAGGAGTGCCGGGAGCGCGGCTACCCATTCGTCGCCGACCCGTCCCAGCAGCTGGCCCGGATGCCCGGCGAGGAGATCCGCAAGCTGGTCGACGGCGCGGCCTACCTGATCACCAACGAGTACGAGAAGGAACTGCTGGAGTCCAAGACCGGGCTCGGTGATGCCGAGGTCCTCGACCGGGTCGGCATCCGGGTCACCACGCTGGGCAAGGACGGTGTGGTCATCACCGGCAACGGGATCGATCCCGTCCGGGTGCCTGCCGTCAGCGATGTCCAGGCGTACGACCCGACCGGAGTCGGCGACGGGTTCCGGGCCGGGTTCTTTTCCGCGCTGTCCTGGGGGCTGTCGCTGGAGCGCGCCGCCCAGGTCGGCTCGCTGCTCGCCGCTCTGGTGCTGGAGACCGTCGGCACCCAGGAGTACGTGGTGCGCCCCGACGAGTTCGTCAAGCGCCTGGCCGACTCCTACGGCGACGACGCCGCGGCCGAGGTGCGCCCGCACCTGTCCGGGTGAGCCGGGCGGGCGGTGCGGTAGCACCGCATCGTGCGTTCGACGACGAAACCGGCTTTCCGGTAGACGCGTAACGCCGCCGGGTCGGTCGCGCTGACGGTCAGGGAGACCACCCCGATCCGCGGATCGCGGAGCGCGGCGTGCACCGCGGCACGTACCAGCTCCGTCGCCAGGCCCCGACCTCGGTGGTCAGGGGCCACTCCCAGGTACTCCACCTGTGCCCGGCCGAACTCCGGCTCCGCGGTCAGCGCCACGTAACCGAGGAGCGCGCCGTCGCTTCGCACGCCGAGCGGCGGCAGGTAGTGCTGTTCGCCCGCGAGGATCGTCGCCGCGCCGGTGTGCGTGCCGGGGAAACAGGTCTCGTGCAGCGCCGTGAACGCGTCGCGCAGGTCCGCGGGGATCGGGCTGACCGGTGTCGCCGGGGCCGGGAGCCCGGCCGCCGCCGCCCGGGGCAGTTCCAGGATCATGTGCTCGCCTTGCAGGGTGAAGCCGTGCCGGGCGGCGAAGCCGGCGACCGTGGTGTTGGCGGCGTCGCAGAAGAGTTCGTGCTCGCCCGCGGCGGGCGGCAGGTGTGGCCGCAGCGCCGCGTAGAGGTCGTCGGCAAAGACCCCCCATGGGCCGTAGAGCCAGGTCCGCCCGAGGTCGGTGTCCCACTCGGCGGCGAGCACCGCCACCATCCCGCCGTCGGCGTCCCGCCCGAGCGCGAACACCGCCTCACCGTCCAGCTCCGACAGGGTCGTGGTGACCTCGGCTGCCGACCCGTCGACGTACCCGATGTGCTGCGCGGGGTCGGCGTTGGCCGTGGCGACGAACGCGCCGATGCCGGCGAGCGCCGCGGGATCGAGCGCCTGACGCTGTACCACGTCGATCTGCACGGCGCCACACGCTAGAGGCGCGGGGCGGCGTGGCGCCACGGAATTTCGTGTCGTTCGGCGATGATCGATAGAATTCGACGACGACCCGCGCCTGCCCCCTAGTGATCACCGTCACAACGTTCTAGCGTCATCGATGTACTGCCAACGGGAGGAGCCACCGATGACCGGACAGCCGTCAGGACCCGCCTTCTCGGGTGCCCCGCGCAGCCGCCGAGACATCCTGCGTGCCACCGGCGCCCTCGCGTTCGGCGCCGCGTTCGCCGGGCCGCTCGCCGCATGCGCCCGGGAGGAGGATCTAGACCCGGCAGGCCCGGACACGGCCGGGGCACCGGCCGAGACCTTCACCGAGCCGACCCGCAAGCTCTCCGGGGACCTGAAGATCCTGCTGTGGAGCCACTTCGTGCCCAGCCACGACACGTGGTTCGACAGGTTCGTCAAGGACTGGGGGGAGAAGGTCGGGGTCAACGTCACCGTCGACCACATCGACCAGGCGCAGATCCCCACCCGGATCGCGGCGGAGATCTCCGCCGGGCAGGGGCACGATCTGATCCAGTACATCGCGACCCTGTCCCAGTTCGAACCGAGCGTGCTCGACATGAAGGACGTGACCGACGAGGCCGTCAACCGTTGGGGCACCCAGCTCGAACTGTGCCGCAAGTCCAGCTTCAACCCCACGACCGGCAAGTTCTACGCGTACTCGCCGGGCTGGGTGCCGGACCCGGGCAACTACCGCAAGTCCCTGTGGGAGCCGGTGGGCTTCCCGAACGGCCCGAGCACCTGGGACGAGCTGCTCCAGGGCGGCGCGGAGATCAAGAAATCCAAGGGAGTGCAGATGGGCCTGGGCATGTCCCAGGAGATCGACTCGAACATGGTGTTGCGCGGGCTCATGTGGTCCTTCGGCGCCTCGATCCAGGACGCCGACGAGAACGTGGTCATCAACTCGCCGGAGACCATCGCGGCCGTGGAGTACATGGCGAGGCTGTTCCGGGAGACGATGACCAACGAGGTGTTCTCGTGGATCGCGGCGAGCAACAACCAGGGCCTGGTGGCGGGCAAGCTCTCGTACGTCGTCAACTCGATCTCGGCCTGGCGCACCGCGCAGGACA